>JAJXWF010000099.1 GCA_021781735.1 Actinomycetes bacterium | reverse complement strand
CGTCGGCGGCAACCAGTTGCGGGTGCAGACCCGCAGCCTGTCGGCGACCGAGGTCGCCACCGTGCGGGGGGCGATCGCCAAGCAGGCCGGCGTCGCCTCGGTGAAGGTCGCCTACAACCTCATCGGTCCGTCGTGGGGCAAGCAGATCACGACCAAGGCCGTGCAGGCGCTCATCGTGTTCATCGTCCTGGTCATGCTGCTGATCTGGATCCGGTTCCGGGACTGGAAGATGTCGCTGTCGGCGATCGTCGCCCTGTTCCACGACCTCATCCTGACCATCGGCATCTACGCGCTGGTCGGGTTCACGGTTTCGCCCTCGACGCTCATCGGCGTGCTCACGATCCTCGGCTATTCGCTCTACGACACCGTCGTGGTGTTCGACAAGGTGAGCGAGAACGTCAGCGATCTGCGCCGGGGCAACCGCACCTACTCGATGGCCGCCAACGACGCGGTCAATCAGGTGCTGGTCCGGTCGCTCAACACCACGATCATCGGTGTGCTGCCGGTGGCCGCGATCCTGTTCGCCGGCGCCTTCTACCTCGGCTCCGGTCCCCTCGAGGACCTCGGCCTGGCGCTGTTCGTCGGCATGATCTCCGGGGCGTACTCGTCGATCTTCATCGCCACCCCGCTGCTCGCTCAGGCGAAGGAGCGCGAGCCCGAGATGCAGCAGGTGCGCCAGGCGATCGCCCGGCGCGACGCGAAGGCGCGTCGCGACATGTCCGCCCCCGCTGCGGCGGGCGTCAGCGCCGTCGCGGTCGCGGTGGCCGTCGACGACGCCGAGGTCGAGATCGAGGCCGTTGACGGGGAGGATCAGGTGACACGGGAGCTCACGGGTCGGCGTCCCCGGCAGCGGACCACCCGCAGCCAACGCCGCGGATGATCCGTCGCGCGGGCGGGGGTCGGGGCATTCGCCCCAGCCGGGCAGGGAGTGGGAAAGCAGGCATGGCCGACATCGAGCTGATCGCATCCTTGATCCGTGACGTCGCGGACTTCCCCAAGCCGGGTGTGACATTCAAGGACATCACCCCGCTGCTGCAGAATCCGCGGGCATTCCAGGAGTCCGTCGATGCGATCACCGCGTCCGCGCCCGGTGGCATCGACGTCGTCGTCGGCATGGAGGCACGCGGCTTCATCTTCGCCGCTCCCGTCGCCCTGGCGCTGCGTGCCGGGTTCGTGCCGGTGCGCAAGCCGGGCAAGCTGCCGATGGCCGTGTTCGAGGAGAGCTTCGAACTCGAGTACGGTGCGGACACGCTGACCATCCACCGGGACGCCATCCGGCCCGGCTCCAGGGTGATGGTCGTCGACGACATCCTGGCCACCGGCGGCACCGTGGGGGCCACAGCCGGGCTGCTCCGTCAGCTCGGTGCCGAGTTGGTGCACGTGACCGTGGTGATGGAACTGGGGTTCCTCGACGGTCGGGCGGTGCTGGAACGCCAGGGGATCGACAGCTTCTCGGCGTTGATCACGATCTAGCACTTCGCGGAGCCGCGACGAGACCGGACGCCGCCGGGTCGGGCGCGGGTATCCTTGACCCACTCGACACACCCGGGTTGGTTGAACCCCGACAGGAGTGCGCATGGTCGACGCCGCCGACGCACACGAGGTCTACGGACCCTACGGAGGCGGGTCCGCGCGCCCCGGTTCCGTGCTGCGCAGCGGACCGACCGGCCCTCTGACGACCGGGGTCGTCCCGGCGGGCGAGCTCAGCCCGACCGGCCCCGACCAGCCGCGGCTGAGCATGAGGCAGCGGCTGGCCCGGCTGGGCTCCTCGCGTGCCCCGCAGCTCGCGGTGCTCGACCCGCTGATCGCGGTGGTGCGGGCCAACCATCCGAAGGCCGACCTCACCCTGCTCGAACGGGCCTACAACACCGCCGAGCACTACCACCGCGGCCAGACCCGCAAGTCGGGTGACTCCTACATCACCCACCCGCTGGCGGTCGCGACGATCCTCGCCGAACTCGGCATGACCGAGCCGGTGTTGTGCGCCGGCCTGCTGCACGACACGGTCGAGGACACGTCCTACACCCGCGAGCAGCTGCAGGCCGACTTCGGCGAGGAGATCGCCCAGCTCGTCGAGGGGGTCACCAAGCTCGACAAGGTCACCTACGGCGACTCGGCCAAGGCCGAGACGCTGCGCAAGATGGTGATCGCGATGAGCCGGGACATCCGGGTGCTGGTGATCAAGCTCGCCGACCGGCTGCACAACATGCGCACGCTCAGCTACCTGCGTCCCGACAAGCAGGTGCGGATCGCTCGCGAGACCCTCGAGATCTTCGCTCCGCTGGCCCACCGTCTCGGCATGAACGCCGTCAAGTGGGAGCTCGAGGACCTGTCGTTCGCGACTCTCGAGCCCAAGCTCTACAACGAGATCGTGCATCTCGTCGCGCAGTACGCACCCGAACGCGAGCGGCAGTTGCGTGACGTCATCGCGATCGTGCAGAAGGACCTCCAGGAGGCCGGGATCAAGGCGACGGTCTACGGCCGACCCAAGCACTACTACTCGATCTACCAGAAGATGGTGGTGCGGGGCAGGGAGTTCAACGACATCTACGACCTCGTCGGGCTGCGGATCCTCGTCGACACCCCGCGCGACTGCTACGCGGCGCTCGGCGTCATGCACGTGCGCTGGAACCCGCTGCCCGGCAGGTTCAAGGACTACATCGCGGTGCCGAAGTTCAACATGTACCAGTCGCTGCACACGACCGTGCTCGGTCCCAACGGGAAACCGGTCGAACTGCAGATCCGCACCCACGAGATGCACCGGCGGGCCGAATACGGCGTGGCCGCGCACTGGAAGTACAAGGAGAACCAGCGCGGAGGCCAGAAGAGCGCCGAACAGACCGACCTGTCGTGGGTGCACAGCCTCAACCAGTGGTCGCACGAGACCGACGATCCGAGCGAGTTCCTCGAGTCGCTGCGCTACGAGATCAACTCCACCGAGGTCTACGTCTTCACCCCGAAGGGAGATGTCACCGCGCTGACGGCCGGGTCGACCCCCGTCGACTTCGCGTACAGCGTGCACACCGAGGTCGGCCACCGCTGCATCGGCGCCAAGGTCAACGGCCGGCTCGTGCCGCTCGACTCGAAGCTGCAGAACGGCGACGTCGTCGAGGTGCTCACCAGCAAGGCCGAGAACGCCGGGCCCAGTCGCGACTGGCTGAACTTCGTCGCGAGCCCGCGGGCGCGCAACAAGATCCGCGCCTACTTCACCAAGGAGCGGCGCGAGGAGTCGATCGAACACGGCCGTGACCTGCTGGCCAAGCAGTTGCGCCGTTCCGGGCTGGCCCTCAACCGGCTGCTCACCATCGAGCACCTCACCTCGGTGGCCCGGGAGTTCCGGCTGCCCGACGTCACCGCGCTGTACGCCGCGGTGGGCGAGGGCAATGTGAGCGCCCAGTCGGTCGTGCAGAAGTTGGTCGCCACCGAGGGGGGTGACGAGGCGGCGGCCGAGGAGTCCTTCGAGGACGCCTCGATCCTCGCGGCCCCCCGGCAGCGTGGACGCCGGGCGCACAACGACGTCGGCGTGATCGTCGACGGTGATCCCGACCTGTACGTGAAGCTCGCCCGGTGCTGCACCCCCATGCCCGGCGACGACATCATCGGGTGGATCACCCGGGGCGACGGGGTCAGCGTGCACCGCCGCGACTGCACCAACGCGAACAACCTGCTGGCGAACCCCGACCGGATCCTGCCCGTGTCGTGGGCGTCGTCACCCCAGCAGTCCTACCTGGTGGCGATCCAGATCGAGGGACTCGACCGCTCCGGACTGCTCAGCGACGTCACCCGGGCGATGGCCGAACAGCACGTGAACATCGTCTCTGCGGCGATCAACACGAGCCCCAAGGAACGCACGTTCAAGGGCCGGCTCACCTTCGAGTCGCCCGATCCGCGTCATCTCGACCACGTGCTGGCGAGCATCCGCAAGGTGCCCGGCATCTACGACGTCTACCGGGTCCGCCAGTAGCCTCGCTCCCCGCCGACGCGCGAGGGGCGGCCGAGCGTGACGCGGCTCAGCGCTCGAAGTCGGCGAGCGTGGCCCGGGCCTGGTCGAGCAGCTGGGTGTAACTCGCGATCGACTCCCGGGTGCGCGCGGCGTCCTTTGCCCGGCCGGCGGCCCCCGCCGCGTCGGCACGCGCCTGCAGCTTGGCGATCTGGGTCTCGAACATCGCGACCGTGTCCTGGGCGCGCTGGCGGGCCTCGGGATCGGTGCGCCTCCATTCGGCCTCCTCGGCCTCGCGGACGGCCGACTCAAGCGCGTGGACGCGGGCGTCGAGCGGGCGTACGGCGTCGCGGGGCACCTTGCCGAGCTGGTTGTAGCGGGTGAGGAGGTCGCGGAGCTTCGTGCGGGCGACCTTGACGTCGCGGACCGGGGTGATGTCGGCCTCGGCCTCGGCGAGCAGCTTCTCCTTGGCCTCCTGGTTGGCGCGGAACTCGCCGTCCTGCTCGGTGAGCGAGGCGTTGCGGGCCTCGAAGAACCGGTCCTGCAGGCCGCGGAACTGGGTCCACAGCGCGTCGTCGTCGGCGTGGGACGCGGAGCCGGCAGCCTTCCAGCGCGCCATGAGGTCGCGGAAGGTACCGGATGTGGCTCCCCAGTCGGTGGAGTCGGCCAGCGGCCGGGCCTCCTCGATGATCTCCTCCTTGGTCAGCTTGGCCGCGGTGAACTTCTCCGACTGGGCGGCGAACTGGGCCTTGCGGCGACGCGTGTAGGTGGTTCGGGCGGTGGAGAAGCGGTGCCACAGGGCATCATCGGTGGCCCGGTCGATGCGGGGAAGGACCTTCCACTCGTCGAGCAGGGCGCGGAACCGGTTGACGCCCCCGCGCCAGTCGTTGCCGGCCGCCAGCTTCTCGGCCTCGGCGACCATCCGTTCCTTCTCGGCCCGGGTCTGCTCGGCGGCCTGTGCCCGCTCGGCGCGCCGGGCGTCGGCGAGCTCGGTGAGCTTAGGCTCGATCCGGTCGAGGCGGGCCGCGAGGGCGTCCAGATCGCCCACGGCGTTGGCCACACGGATACTGGCGTGCAGTGAGGCGATCCGTTTGCGGGCGTCGTCGGGCCCCACGGATCCGGCGGCGACCCGTGCCTCGAACAGGGCGACCTCGCCTTCGAGCGTCTCGAACCGGCGCAGGAAGAACGAGAGGGCCTCCTCCGGCGTGGAGTCGGGCACCTGGCCGACGCTGCGCTCACCCTCGGAGGTGCGGACGTAGACCGTGCCGTCGGGATCGACCCGTCCGAATTCGGCCGGGTTGGTCGGACCTGCTGGTTCACTCATGGCCTACATCTTGCCCGATAAGCTGAGCCGGTGTTGATCGTGCCCGCAGTGGTCGGCCCCTGGCAGGCCAACTGTTATGTCGTGGCACCGCGGGCCGGCCGACCCGGGGATGTGGTCGATGCCGTGATCATCGATCCGGGCATGGGTGCGCTGCCGGTGGTGGCGGATCTGTGCGAGCGTCACCACCTCCGGGTCGCGGGCGTCATCGCCACGCATGGGCACTTCGACCACGTCGCCGACGCCGCCGCGATCGCCGACGCCGCCGGCGTCCCGGTCCACATCCACCCCTCCGACGAGCACCTGCTCACTCATCCGCTCGAGGGTCTGTCAACCGATCTGGCGGCCATGATCTGGCCGGTGGTGGGCGAGCGGCTCGCGCCGCCCCGTCGCGTGCAGCACCTGGCCGGAAACACGATCGTCGAGTCCGCAGGGGTGAGCTTCACGCTGATGGAGGCGCCCGGGCACACGCCGGGGTGCACCCTGTTGAGCCTCACCGGCGTCCTGCTCGACGACGACCCACGGCCGCGTGACGTGACGTTCACCGGTGACGTCGTGTTCGCCGGGTCGATCGGCCGCCTCGACCTGCCCGGCGGTGACCCCGCCGCGATGCGGCGAAGCCTCGATGCCATCGTGCACACCCTTCCCGCCTCGGCGTATCTTCTACCCGGGCACGGGCGGGCCACGACGATGGCGCGCGAACGTGCCGGCAACCCGTACCTGTCCCCGAACGCCGCCCCGTTGTCCTGACGGCGGCCGGGCCCGATCGAAGGAATCCACCATCGTGCCGCGTCCCAAGCCCATCTCCGGCTTCCCCGAATTCCTGCCCGGCGACCGCCTGGTCGAGCAGCGGGTTCTGAGCATCCTGCGCGACACGTTCGAACTGCACGGCTTCGCACCGATCGAGACCCGGGCGGTCGAGCCGATGGAACAGCTCACCCGCAAGGGAGAGATCGACAAGGAGGTCTACGTCGTGCGGCGCCTGCACGCCGCGGCCGACGACACCGTCGACGAGCTCGGACTGCACTTCGATCTCACCGTGCCCTTCGCCCGCTACGTGCTCGAGAACGCCGGCCACCTCGCCTTCCCGTTCCGGCGCTACCAGATCCAGAAGGTGTGGCGGGGTGAACGACCCCAGGAGGGGCGCTATCGCGAGTTCCTCCAGGCCGACATCGACATCGTCGGCCAGGACACGCTGCCCGACCACTTCGACGTCGAGGCGCCGCTCGTGATGCTCGAGGCGCTCGAACGGCTGCACACCGAGCTCGGTGTCCCGCCGGTGCGCATGCGGGTCAACAACCGCAAGCTGTCCGAGGGGTTCTACCGGGGTCTCGGCATCGACGACCCCGACGGCGTGCTGCAGCGGGTCGACAAGTACGACAAGATCGGACCCGACGCGGTTCGAGGACTGCTCGTCGACGGGATGGGGCTCGACGCCGGCCAGGCGGACGCCTGCGTGCGCCTGGCCGGCATCTCGTCGCCGGATGACTCGTTCATCGGGGATGTCCGGGCGCTCGGCGTCCGCAACGACCTGCTCGACGAGGGACTCGAGGGGCTGGCCCGGGTCGTGCGGGCGGCGGCCGCCCAGGTCCCCGGACGCCTCGTGGCCGATCTGCGGATCGCCCGGGGCCTCGACTATTACACCGGCACCGTCTACGAGACCGAACTCGTCGGACACGAGCGGCTCGGGTCGGTGAGCTCGGGTGGTCGCTACGACTCGCTCGCCTCCGACGGGCGCACGACCTTCCCGGGCGTCGGCATCTCTCTCGGCGTCACCCGGTTGCTCGTCCCGCTCATGGCCGCCGGGCAGCTGCGGATCTCGCGTCCGGTGCCCTCCGCGGTGCTCGTCGCCGTCGACGCCGAGGAGACCCGCGACGTCGCGATGCAGGTCGCGGCGGCGCTGCGCGCGCGGGGGATCCCCTGCGAGGTGGCGCCGCGGGCCGACAAGTTCGGCAAACAGATCAAGTACGCCGACCGGCGCGGCATCCCGTTCGTCTGGTTCGGCGGCACCCCCGGCGAGGTCAAGGACATCCGCAGCGGTGACCAGGTGGGCGCCGACGCGTCGGAGTGGATGCCGCCGGCGTCCGACCTGCGGCCCTCCGTGCTGCACTGATCCCGCGGCCTCCGCGGCGGCACCGGCGTACGACGCGGCCACCCGGACGTCCCGGTCGTACGCCGTTGGCGCTTTCCTCCGCCGACCGACAAGGCCCTCGGCGATCGGCGGCACCCGGCGTCCGGGGTAGTCTGTACCGGACTCCGCGACCTGCACCGTCTATGCAGGCGCCCTACGAGAGGAACACCGCAGATGCTGCGCACCCACGAGGCCGGAACTCTCCGGCTGGAGCATGTCGGACGGACCGTCACCCTCAGCGGCTGGGTCGGGCGCCGACGCGACCATGGCGGGGTCGCGTTCATCGATCTGCGGGACGCCAGCGGCATCGCCCAGGTGGTCGTCCGGGACGAGATCCTCGCGAGTTCGGGGGCCCACGACCTGCGTAACGAATACTGCGTCCGGGTCACCGGGGTCGTCGAGGCGCGGCCCGACGGCAACGCGAACCCCCACCTGCCCACCGGCGACATCGAGGTCGCGATCAGCGAGCTGGAGGTGCTGAACCCCGCCGCGCCCCTGCCGTTCCAGATCGACGAGCACGTCAGCGTCGGCGAGGAGGCCCGGTTGCGCTACCGCTATCTCGACCTGCGCCGTCCCGCGCCCGGCGCGGCGATCCGGCTGCGCAGTCGGGTCAACGCCGCGGCCCGCACCGTGCTCGAGGAGCGGCAGTTCGTCGAGATCGAGACTCCCACCCTCACCCGCTCCACGCCCGAGGGCGCCCGCGACTTCCTTGTGCCCGCTCGTCTCGCCCCCGGTAGCTGGTACGCGCTGCCGCAGAGTCCCCAGCTGTTCAAGCAGCTGCTCATGGTGGCCGGCATGGAGCGCTACTACCAGATCGCCCGTTGCTACCGCGACGAGGACTTCCGCGGCGATCGCCAGCCGGAGTTCACCCAGCTCGACATCGAGATGAGCTTCGTCGACCAGGACGACGTCATCGAACTCGGCGAGGCCGTCGTCCGGCAGATCTGGAAGCTCATCGGGGTCGACCTGCCGACGCCGTTCCCGCGGATGACCTTCGCCGAGGCGATGGACACCTACGGCTCCGACAAGCCCGACCTGCGGTTCGACCTGCGGATCGTCGAGCTCACCGACTTCTTCGCCGGTACTCCCTTCCGGGTGTTCCAGGCGCCCTATGTGGGTGCCGTGGTGATGCCCGGCGGCGGCACGTTGCCGCGCCGCCAGTTCGACGCGTGGCAGGAGTGGGCCAAGCAACGCGGCGCGAAGGGCCTCGCCTACGTGACGATCGACGACGAGGGACAACTCGGCGGCCCGGTGAGCAAGAACATCTCCGACACCGAGCGGGAGGGGCTGGCGGCCCGTGTCGGGGCCAACCCCGGCGACGCGATCTTCTTCGCCGCCGGGCAGCGGTCGGCGTCCCAGTCGCTGCTGGGGGCCGCCCGGCTCGAGATCGGACGCCGCACCGGCCTCATCGACGAGGACGCGTGGAGCTTCCTGTGGGTGGTCGACGCGCCCCTGTTCAAGCCGACGTCCGAGGCCACCGCCGAGGGCGACGTGGCGGTCGGGGAGGGTGCGTGGACCGCGGTGCACCACGCGTTCACGTCACCGAAGCCCGAGTGGCTGGACCGCTTCGACACCGACCCCGGCAACGCCCTGGCCTACGCCTACGACATGGTGTGCAACGGCAACGAGATCGGCGGCGGGTCGATCCGTATCCACCGGCGCGACGTGCAGGAGCGGGTGTTCCGGGTCATGGGCATCGGCGCCGAGGAGGCGCAGGAGAAGTTCGGGTTCCTGCTCGACGCCTTCCAGTTCGGCGCCCCGCCGCACGGCGGTATCGCGTTCGGCTGGGACCGGATCGTCATGCTGCTCACCCACGCCGAGTCGATCCGCGAGGTGATCGCGTTCCCGAAGACAGGTGGCGGCTTCGACCCGCTCACCGGCGCACCGGCCCCCATCACCCCGCAACAGCGCCGGGAGGCGGGAGTCGACGCCCGGCCGAAGAAGTCCGCCGACGCTGCGGTCGTCGTCGCCGAGAGGGCCTGAACCCCACCGGCCGTCCGGCGTCCCCAGGAACCCCGCAGGGGACGCCGGACCGGCAACGCCACGGTCGCGGGGATGAGGTGGGCAGGGATGCGGCAACCACGATGGATCGAGCTGGACGGCGTCGTCAACATGCGTGACGTCGGCGGGATGCCGACCGTCGGTGGGGGAGCGGTGCGATCGGGGCGGCTGATCCGGTCCGACAACCTGCAGGACCTCAGCGCGGACGCCGTACGGTGGCTGGTCGACGAGGCCCGCCTCAGCGACGTCGTCGACCTGCGCACCGACGTCGAGGTGCGCGGCGAGGGTCCCGGCCCCCTGGCTGGAACGTCGGTGCGCATCCACCACCTGAGCCTCTACCCCGACGGCACCTCGACCACCGGCATCCCCGACGACGCCGAGTTGCCCTGGCTCGCCGACCGCGGGGAGATCACCAGTGGGTCGCATGAAGCGATGCTCGTGCAGCACTACTCCCGCTACCTCGTGCGGCGTCCCGACAACGTCGTGGCCGCGCTGCGGGTGATCGCCCGGGCCCAGGGGGCGGTGGTCGTGCACTGCGCCGCCGGCAAGGACCGCACCGGCACGATCACCGCGCTGGCGCTGCGCCTGGTCGGTGTCGGGATCGACGACATCGCGGCCGACTACGACGCGACCAACGAACGCCTCCCCGCGATCCTGCGTCGGCTCCGGGACCGGGCGACCTACGCGGCCGACCTCGCCGGCCAGGACGTGGCGAGCCAGCGGACGCCGGCCGATGCCATGCGGGGGCTGCTCGAGCACGTCGATGCCGCCTGGGGCGGGGTCGAAGGCTACCTCGTGCGGCACGGCTGGCTCGCCGGTGACACCGACGCCCTGCAACGACGCCTGCTCGGGTGAGACGCGGGCTTGCGCCGCGTGCCAGCATGTTGGGCATGAGCGAACCCACTGGAGCCGGCGACCGGCTCGACGTGACCACCGGGCGGGGCGACGTTCCGACCACCGTTGTCCGACCGCCCAGCGGATCGGGGGCGGGTCTCGTCCTCGTCCAGGAGATCTTCGGGGTGTCCGGGTACATCCGGCGACGGGCCGCCGATCTCGCCGCGCTCGGCTACACCGTTGCGGTACCGAATCTGTACTGGCGCCACGGCGTGGCCACCGGTGGCGACGTCGTCGCCGACGACGATCCGGACGCCCTGGGGCGGGGCATGGCGCTGATGCAGGCCACCGACTGGGACCAGGCGGTCGCCGAGGTGCGGGCCACGGTCGCGGCGCTGCGCGGCCATCCCGCGACCGGTGGCCGGGTCGGGGCGATCGGCTTCTGCTACGGCGGTGGCCTCGCCTACGCCGCGGCGGCCTCGGGCTCGGGCGACGACGTGCCGGACGTGCTGGTGAGCTACTACGGGTCGGCCCTGCCGATGATCGTCGACGCCCTGCCCGTGCCCCGGATCCCGCAGTTGCACCACTTCGGGGACGCCGACGCCTACATCCCCCCCGAGGTCGCCCGGCACGTCGGGGAGGTCCTGGACGCTGGTCCCGACACCCAGGTGCACGTGTGGCCGGGGGCCGGGCACGCATTCGACAACACCCTGCCGATGTTCCACCACCCCGAGGCGAGCCGCGACGCGTGGCGGGTCACCACCGAGTGGCTGGCCGGCCACTTGCCGTCCGCCTGACCCGGCCCGTCCGGGGCGGGCCCGAGGGTAGCCTGAGCCTGACATGACTGAGCAGACCGACCTTTTCGGCACCCCCGACCCGTCGTCGGCGACGTCCACTGCCAGTGGCTCGTTGGGTGCGGCCGCTCACGCCGACGCGCCGCTCGCGGTGCGGATGCGTCCCCGCAGCGTCGACGAGATCGTTGGGCAGCGCCATCTCCTCGGCGCGGGGTCGCCGTTGCGTCGCCTGGCCGAGGGGCAGGCGGCGATGTCGGTGTTCCTCTGGGGGCCCCCGGGGGTGGGCAAGACGACGATCGCCTCGGTGGTGTCACACACGTCGAAGCGGCGCTTCGTCGAGATCTCCGCGGTCACCGCCGGCGTCCGCGAGGTGCGCGCGGAGATCGAGCGCGCACGCCGTGAACTCGAGCGTGGCTCCGGC
>JAJXWF010000098.1 GCA_021781735.1 Actinomycetes bacterium | reverse complement strand
GAGGACGGGCGGGTCAGTCTGGTCCGCCACCACCGGGGCACTACGGTCGAGTTGACCCCCCGTCCGGTGTCGGTGCGCAGCCGGGTGATGGAGTACGGCGGTGGCGCCTACCACGCCCGCGACGGATGGGTCGTCTACTGCGACGACCACGACGGCGGAGTGCACGTCCTCGAACCGAGCGAGGAGCGGCGTCCGATCACCCCGGTGACCAGCCAGTTCCGGTTCGGAGGGCTGCGGGTGCATCCAGCACTCGGGGTCGCGACCGCCATCCGGGAGGACCATTCCGGCCCCGGCGAGGCGGTGACCGCGATCGTCGCGCTCGACCTGCGCACCGACAACCCCGACGGGGGTCGGGTGCTCGTGTCCGGCGCCGACTTCTACGCGTGCGCCGACCTGTCTGCGCACGGACGGCTGGCCTGGATGGAATGGGACCACCCCCACATGCCGTGGGACGACACCCGGATCCGGGTCGGCGACCTGCGCGACGGGTCGGTGACCGACGTCGTCACCATCGCCGACCGGCCCGACACCGCGGCCACCCACCCGACCTGGCTGCCAGACGGACGGCTGGTGTTCTTCAGCGACGAGTCCGGCTACTGGACCCCGCACGTGTGGGACGGCTTCGGCGTCCGCCGGCTGGGCCACGACGAGCACGACCACGCAGGCCCGCTGTGGACCCTGAACCACGAGGCCGTGGCGGGTCTGGCCGACGGGTCGGTGGTGGTGGCGCCGTTCGTCGAGGGGCGTCGCGACCTGGTGCTGATCGCCCCCGGCGGACGGCGCCGTCGCCTCGGCGGTTCCCGGGCGGCGGTTCATTCGCTCGCCGTCGCCGACGACGTGGTGTGGGCGATCGTCGGCTGCAACTGTGCCCCGGGTGCCGTCGTGCGGGTCGATCCGCGCTCCGGGCACGAGACCATCGTCCGATCGGCCGGGGAGGCACCCGCCCACGCGGTGTCACCCGTCCGCCCGCTGTCCGTGGCCGGGCGCCACGGCACGGTGCACGCCTGGTTCTACCCACCGCAGCCCGTCGGCGACATTGAGGCGCCCGGCGACGAGCGTCCGCCCCTGATCGTGCTCACCCACGGCGGACCCACGTCGATGGCGAGCAGCGAATTCGACCTCGCGACCCAGTTCTGGACCTCCCGCGGCTTCGGCGTCGTCGACGTCAACTACTCAGGCTCGACGGGCTTCGGGCGGGCCTACCGCAACCGGCTGCCCCGGCAGTGGGGAGTCGCCGACGTCGACGACTGCGTCGACACGGTGGCGCACCTGGTCATGGACGACGCGGTCGACCCGCGACGGGTCGTGATCACCGGCGGCAGCGCCGGCGGCTACACGACCCTCCAGGCACTGGTCACCACGCGCATCTTCGCCGCAGGGGTCAGTCGCTACGGGGTCGGTGACCTCGAACTGCTCGCGACCGACACGCACAAGTTCGAGTCGCGCTACCTCGACTCTCTGATCGGCCCCTACCCCGCCGACCGGGAGGTCTACATCGCCCGCTCGCCGATCCACCACACAGGTGCGTTGCGGACGCCGATGCTGCTGCTCCAGGGACTCGACGATCGCGTGGTGCCGCCCAACCAGGCCGAGCAGATGGCCGCGGCGGTGCGGTCACGCGGGCTGCCAGTCGCCCTTGTGATGTTCCCGGGTGAGGGTCACGGGTTCCGGACGCTCGGCGCCCGCCGTCGGCGTCTGGAGTGCGAAGTGAGTTTCTTCGCCCAACTCTTCGGCTACACCCCGGCCGACGACGTCCCTCTGCTCGCGATCGACAACCTGGGATCTGGCACGCGGTGACGCTCCGGCCGTAGCCGCGCGCCGGGACACAAGGTCGAGTCGGGCGATGACGGCCACCACGCCGATCGCCACCCAGGGCACGAGCGACACGATGATCCCGTTGACGAACAGTGTCGGGAGCCGCGCCAGGCCCCAGAGCAGGAACTGCAGCCACAGCAGAGCCTCTCGGCGTCCGGTGGCGGGCAGCAGCGCGAGGCTCGGCGCGATCCCGAGGAAGTACCAGGGGCGCGACGCCGGGCCGAGAAGGGCCAGTCCGACGAGCACGATGATGACGACCGCCCACGCCTCCAGGCTCGTCGCCGACACGACCACGGCGGCGATGACCAGCAGGGTGAGCACGATCGACACGGGCACGATCACCGACCCAGACGACGTATGCACTCCGCCGAGTCCGGGCACGTGCCACCCCACCTCCCAGGCGACCATCTGCAGGACGCGGGGCAGCGAATCGGTGAACGTTCCCGGATCGCCGGTGCCGCTGAGCCAGTGCCATCCGCCGGGGAGCAGGAACGTCACCGCGGTCGTCGCCGCGACGGACACCGCGACGACGACACCCGACACGGACAGCCGGAGGAACCTCCCCAGGGCGGCGAGCGGCGCCCGCCGATGCAGCCACGGCAGCACGGCGAGCAGGAGCAGCGCCGTCGGCTTGATGAGTCCTGCGGTCAGCCAGAGCGCCGCGGCCACCGACCAGCGGCTCCATCGGCTGCGTCGCCGCCCGAGGCGTCCCTCGAACCACGCGATGCCCAGCAGCACCAGCGAGGCGGCCAACAGATCGCTGTGCCCGTCGACGATTCCGTGGATGAGCACGACCGGGTTGGCCGCGGCCAGCCAGGCACGGTCCGCCGCGGCCGGACCCCGGTCGGGGCTGAGCGCGATCACCGCGACGACGAGCAGGAGCAGCCCCAGGAGGGGCCAGAACCGCAGCGCGACGAGCGTGGGGTACTGATGGCCGAAACCCACGAGGACACTGAGTGCCGACAGCTCGAGACCCACCTGGGGGTATCGCACTGTGGTCCCCACCCAATATCCGGCCCAGCCTTGGAAGGGTCCGGGGACCTTTCCCGCCGGAACGATCGTCGGATCGGCTCCGTGCAGCAGCGCCCAGCCCTGCTCGGCGTAGTTGTAGAGGTCACTCGAGATCGTCGGGAGGGCGACCAGCAGCGGGATCAGCCACACTCCGAGGTACACCCAGCGCCGACGGCCGCCAACCCCGCGGAGGAACCACCACACGGCCCCCAGGCAGGCCATCGCGGCGAAGAGCGCGACCAGGCACACCTGGCGCCCGAGGCGGCCGCGGAGGAACCCCAGGCCGGGGACGAAGTCCAGACCCCCCGGCTGGAACCGGGCGAGCGAGAACGAGCATCCGGCGATCGCGACCGATGCCGCCAGCCCGGCCAGACCGAGAACGTCGGTGGCCCGCTTCGCGGCCTTCGCCGCCTCCGCCCGGTGCGGCATGCCGACCTCACTGTTGATCATGGTGTCCCCTTGGCGGTCGTGGTGCGGAAGGCTCACTGGGCACCCCTCGTAGCCCGTTCCCCGAAGATGGCGCGCCCGACCCGCACGCAGGTCGCTCCCCGGGAGATGGCCAGTTCGAGGTCGTTGGTCATGCCCATGCTCAGGTCGTCCCAGTTCAGGCCGTCGAACGCGGCGTCCCGCAGGCGCCGCTGCACCTCGACGACCCGGTCGAAGCAGGCCAGCACCGGCCCAGGCTGCGGCGAGTTCACCGCGATCGTCATCAGCCCGCGCACCCGCAGCCACGGGCAATGCCGCAGCTCCGCGGCGAGCGCGAGCACATCGTCGGGGACGATGCCGGACTTGGACGCCTCACCGCTCGAGTTCACCTGCACGAGCACGTCGAGGCGACGACCGGTGGCCTCGCAGCGTCGGTCGAGCTCGCGCGCGAGGTGCACCGAGTCCAGTGCCTGGAACTCGGTGACCAGTTCCGCGACGATCCTCGCCTTGTTCGTCTGCAGGTGGCCGATGACGCAGAACTCGATCTCCGGGTGTCCGAGTTCGCGCAGCCTCGTCGTCTTCGCCTGCAGATCCTGCATCCGGTTCTCGCCGAAGCGCCGGTATCCGAGCTCGCTCACCCGCAGGATCGGGTCGATCGGCTGGGTCTTCGACACGGGCAGCAGTCGCACCTCGCCAGGGTCGCGGCCGGCATCTGCACACGCGCGGACGATGCGTTCCTCGACGTGGCGCAGGTTCTCGGCGACATCCACGGGGGTCACTCAACCACATCGGCGAGCGGGCCGGTCGGCGGCGCCCCGAAGGTGGGCGCCCCCGGTCGAGCGAGGTCAGGGCCAGCGTGCCCCGAGCGAGATCATCCCGAGCGCCGCGACGATCCCGAGCACCAGAGCGATGCCCGCGTAACGCTGGGTGACTTCGACGTAGACCCGCTGCACACCCACCGACGACGCGATGGTGCGATACACCGCGGTCAACTCCGACGCCGACGCCGCCGCGTACGCCTTGCCGCCCGAGGCCGCAGCCAGTGCGTGCAACTCCGCGTGATCAACGGGGACGGGGAGCCGCTGGCCGTTCTCGACCACATACCCCCACGGCGTCCCGTAGGCGATCGTGTAGACCGGAACGCCCTCCTTCTTCGCCTGCTCGGCCGCGCTGAGCGACGAGCGCCCGGTGTTGGTCGACCCGTCGGACAGCAGCACGATCGCCGCGGGTGCCCGCGAGTTCGGGTTATTGGGGTCGGTCGGCGCCTCGGCGACCGCCTTGAGCGAGGTGAAGACGCCCTCACCGATGGCGGTGGAGGGTTCCACCTGAAGCGCGTCGATCGCCCGGGACACGGCCTCGCGGTCGGTGGTCGGCGGCACCCGGATCTGACCGGTGCCGGCGAAGCTCACCAGCGCGACGTTGAACCGCGAGGGCAATTCGGTGAGGAACTGCTGGGCCGCCACCTTCTCGGCGTCGATCCGGCTGGGAGGGACGTCGGTGGCGATCATCGACTTCGACACGTCGATCGCGATGACGATCGTCGCGCGGTCACGCGGCACGTCGGTGAAGTCCATGGGGATCGCATAGGCGAGCACGAGCGACCCCAGGGACGCGAGAGCGGCGATCACGGCCGCGTGCCGCTTCCACGCCGCGTCACGGGGGATCACCCGGTCGAGACGTGACCGGGTGCGCCGGCGCGGGGAGATCCGGCGGGCGAGCGCGAGGTAGATCAACCCGATCATCGGTACCAGCAGTAGCCACCACAGCCGCCAGGGCGCCCTGAACTGGAGGGTGACCGCAAGCAGCGTCATCGCGGGCCCGGTCATCATGGCCACCGCACCGCCATCGACACGGCGCCGAGCGCGGCCACCACCGCGAAGCCGAGGGCGTACATCGCGTACTGCGCCGTGACCTCCCGGCGCACCAGTTCGTAGCCCACGCTGCTCTTCAGGTCCTTGTAGGCGCCATCGAGTTGACCCGCGGACGCGGCCGACACCTCCCGGCCGCCGGTGAGGGCGCTGATCCGCCGCAGCAACGCGGGATCGGGCGGCACGCGGTAGCGCTGCGAGTCGAGGTCGACGTACCCGTTGTCGGTGCCGTACGCGATGGTGTAGATCGGTACCTTCGCCTTCTCGGCCGTGGCCGCGGCGGACATCGGGTCGCCGCCGACGGTGTTCGTGCCGTCGCTCAGCATGACGATCATCGCCGGGGCCGGTGACTTGTTGGGTCCGAGCGGTGCCTGCTTGATCGCCTGCAGCGACGCCGCGATGGCGTCGCCGATCGCGGTGCCGTCGGTGAGCTCGAGGTGGTCGATCGCCCGGCGGATCGCGTCCCGGTCGATGCTCGGTGGCATGACGATCTGCGGCTTGCCGGACAGCGCGACCACCGCCACGTTGTACTGGCCGGGCAGCGAGTCGATGAACGTCAGGGCCGACTGCTTGGCGACCGCGAGCCGATTCGGCTTGACGTCGACCGCCCCCATCGACTGCGACACATCGATCACGACCACGACGGTGGCCCGTTCCCGAGGCACCTTCTCCTGTCCCAGGGGGCGCGACCAGGCGAGCGTGAGCGCCACCAGGCTGGCCAGTGACATGGCCACCGCCACATGCCGACGCCACTGGGACTGCCGCGGCATCACCGCGCCGAGGACCGCGGTGTTGGTGAAGCGGACGGCGCTGCGTCCCTTGAGCCGGATGCCGACAAGGTAGAGCAGGAGGAACAGTGGGATGACCAGCAGCACCCACAAGCGTCCCGGGTTGGCGAAGTGCGGCCAGGTCACCAGCGCGATGACGCCGGTCACCGCGGCACCGGTCACTTCATCACCCCCTGCGGTGGCTGGTGCAGTTGTCCCGCGGTGCGCCGGTAGGTGAGCACGAAGCGGGCGATGTCCTGGACCCAGTCGCGGTCGGTGCGCAGCTGGAGGTGACCGACGCCGGCCCGGCGCATGGCCTGGCGGATCCGGTCGCGCTGAGCCAGGCTGGCCGCGTTCATCCGGGCCCGGGCCCCCCGGTCGGAGGTGTTGACGTACCGGGCGAATTCGGACTCGGGGTCGCGGACCAGCAATTCACCCATGTCGGGGAAGTCGAGCTCGCGGGCGTCCACGACCTCGACGCACAGCACCTGGTTGCGCACGGACAGTCGGCGCAGCGGCCGCTCCCAGTCGGGAGGGGTATTGGGATTGAGTTCGGAGTCGGTTGGGCTCAGGAAATCGGACACGATGACGCGCATGCCCCGCCGCGTCTCGATCCGGCCCAGCTGTTCCAGGCCCCGGGCCAGCCCCATCGTTCCCGCCGCGCGATCGGGGGTGATCGGGTCGTCGAGCATCGAGCGGAGCAGCGCGTAGAGCGCGGTGCGCCCCGACCGTGCGGGCATCCGCCGAAGACCCTCGGGGCGCATGATCATGCCGCCGAACCGGTCGCCCATCCTCTGGCTGAGGAAGCCGATCGTCGCGATCGCCGCGATCCCGAGGTCACGCTTGGTGACGCCCTCGGTGCCCCAGTTCATCGATGGGGTGGCGTCGAGCAGCGCCCAGACCTCGAGTTCGCGGTCGGCGATGGTGTCGCGCACGTGCGGCACGGTCGTGCGGGCGGTGACCGCCCAGTCCATCCGCCGCACGTCGTCCTGTCCCGGCTGATAGGGGCGGGCGTCGTTCATGTCGGACCCGGCTCCGGGTAGCAGGCCGAGATGGTCACCGTGGAGGAAGCCCTCGAGCCGGCGCACGACCGCCAGTTCAAGCCGCTTCAGCGCTGCCTCCGGGGCCAGCTTGTGCAGCGGCAGCGTCGCCCCGGCGGGTGCGTGGAGCAGGCTGATCGCGGCGCCGAGATCGGGGTCGGCGGCGCGCGGTGCTGCGGGATCGGGAGTTCGGGGCATCGGCACCGGGCTCAGTTGTGGAACTCGGGATTGTGGCTGTGCTGCTCGTGCCGGATCTGGCGTTGCTGGGAGTTCCACACGGGCGTCGGCGGCGGCACCATGGCGAGCACCCGCTCGATCACCTGTGGCGCCTCGATGTTGTCGGCCACAGCGTCGAAGCTCAGCATCAGGCGGTGCGACATCACGTCGCGAGCCACGGCCTGCACGTCGGTCGGCAGCACGTAATCACGGCCATGGATCAGGGCCAGGGCGCGGGCAGCGGCCACGAGGCCCAGAGTCGCCCGGGGCGAGCACCCGACCTGGATGATCGGCTCGAGGTCTGGCATGCCGAAGTCGCCCGGATTGCGGGTCGCCAGCACCAGTCTCACGATGTATTCCGCGACGAGGTTGTGCACGAACACCGCCGACGCCTGATCCTGCAGTTCGAGGATTCGGCGGGGGCCGAGCACCGGACGTGCCTCGGGCGGTGAGACGCTCATGCGGCGCAGGATCTCGAACTCCTCATTGCCCCGCGGGTACGGCACGTCGACCTTCAGGAGGAATCGGTCGCGTTGCGCCTCGGGCAGCGGGTAGACGCCTTCGCTCTCGATGGGGTTCTGGGTCGCGATCACGATGAACGGACTCTTCGCCGGGTAGGTGGTGCCCGCAATCGACACCTGGCGCTCGGCCATGAGTTCGAGCATCGCCGACTGCACCTTGGCGGGTGCGCGGTTGATCTCGTCGGCCAGCACGAAGTTGACGAACACCGGCCCGAGTTCGACGTCGAAGCGTTCACGGGACGCCGAGTAGATGCGGGTGCCGACGATGTCGGACGGCACGAGGTCGGGCGTGAACTGCACCCGGGCGAACTCCCCACCGACCACCGTGGCGAAGCTGCGCACCGCGAGCGTCTTGGCCACTCCCGGCACCCCCTCGAGCAGGATGTGCCCCTTCGCGAGCAGGCCCACCATCAACTGCTCGACCATGTGTTCCTGCCCGACGATCACCCGCTGCACCTGGGCGATGGCCTCACCCAGCAGTCGTGCCGCATCCTGGGTCGGCGTCCGCGGCTCTCCGGCGGTCGTGGACGGGACGGGTACGGGTTGCTGGGGGCCGGTCGGGACCGGTTGGCCGGGTGTCGTCACGAGATCTCCTGTACGCCCACGGACGAATGGTGGCGCCAGCCTTCCGGCAGGCTCATGGGGTCCGGCAACGGGGCCGGTCCGCCGGCGCCGACACGCGACGCTGCAGACACGATACCCGGCCGAGCTGGGGCGCCGATCCCCGCGACGGGGCCTCCGGCCGGCCCGCACCCCGGGCGGAGTGGGTCGCCCGCCCGAACCTGTGGTGTCATTGGTGGCGATGTCCGAATCCCCTGTGTCCCCTGGTGGGCCCCGGCCCCCCGGCCCGGGGCCCGGGTCGGGGACGCCCCCGACATCGGGTGCCCCAGCCCCGGG
Source organism: Actinomycetes bacterium (assembly GCA_021781735.1). Taxonomy (GTDB): domain Bacteria; phylum Actinomycetota; class Actinomycetes; order Propionibacteriales; family Propionibacteriaceae; genus JAJYQH01. The sequence continues at coordinate 3,101 of JAJXWF010000098.1, read as the reverse complement.
AGGGTCCGGTGGCGGCGTCCTGTTCGCACCCCTGCTCGACCTCGATCCGGCCAAGGTGGGCGACTTCTGGCTGGATGCCAGGGCGGTGGTCCGGCCCAGCGGCGTCGGCTACCTCGGGCATGACGACGACGGCTCCGCGGTGCTGCTGGTCGTCCTCAGCGAGGGCGCCTCGCGCGACCCGGCGGCACGGGACCGCCTCGCCGGTGAGGTCAACGTCATGCACGTCGACACGGTCGTCGCGCGCGGCGGTCAGGGCCAGGACGAGGGGCGGCTGGCCGACAAGTTCCGCGGCGAGGACGATGACCCGCTCGGCCGGCACCACCCCCCGCTCGCCCCCTGGGTGGCCCTGGCCTACGACGGGTCGAGCGCCGCACTCGCCGAGGCCGACCGGCTGCTCGCGACAGTGGCACTCGTCGGGACCCGGCAGCTGGGGGCGATGAGCGGTCCCGACTATCGGCTCGCGTGGATCGACAACACCGCTCCGGGCCGGGGACGCCTCTGGCCGCTGCCGTGGCCGGGGCGCCACGACCGGGCCGGGTGGATCACGATCCTGGTGAGCTGGCTGCTCATGGTCCTCCTCGGAGCGATCGCGGTGCTCATCGCGGTGCTCCTGTTCCAGAACGCCCCGCCCGAACCGCCCCAGCCGCCCGTGCCCACCTCCGCGTCGGCCAGCGGAGGCGGCTCCGGGTCGCCGAGTACGGCGTCGGCGAGTATGTCGCCCTCCCAGTCGTCCCCGGGCCAGGGCGGCGAGTCGAGCGACCATCCGAGCATGGCGTCGGCCAACCCCAGCGGCTCGGCGTCCGGACTCGCCGGCAGCACCCCGCCGAACAGACGCCTGTGACATGGTCCCCGCCCTGATCGCCACCGACCTCGACGGCACCCTGCTCGACGCGGATGCACGGATCCCACCGCGAAACAGCGAGGCGCTCTGGCGGGCCCACCGGCTCGGCGTCCCGATCGCCATCACCACCGGCCGGCCGGTGCGCTGGCTGTCCGGGCTGGACTCGATTGCGGGCCTCCAACCGCACGTGATCTGCAGCAATGGGTCGGTGCGGTTCGACCTCGCGAGCGGCACGATGGCTCATCGCGTGGAGGTTCCGCCCGAGACCGCGCGATCCGTCGCCGCCGAGCTTCGCGACCGCGAACCCGGAATCACGTTCGCCGTCGAGATCGGCGCGGGCTGGGGCTGTGAGCCGGGCTTCCCGATCCGTGACGGCCGGGTCGGGCCCGACGTGGTCGCACCGATCGACGAACTCGTCGGGATCGGGGTGGTCAAGCTGATGGCCCTCAGCGTCGCCTCGTCCAGCGATGCCCTCGCAGAACGCCTCGTACCGATCATCGACGGCCGGTTGTCGGCCACCTGGTCGATGGGCGGCGCCCGGGGCCTGCTCGAGATCGGACCGCCGGGGGTGAGCAAGGCCACCGCCCTGCGGGACCTGTGCGACGAGCTCGGCCTCGGACTGCGCGACGTCGTCGCCTTCGGCGACATGCCCAACGATCTCGACATGCTCCGCGCGGTCGGACATCCCTATGCGATGGCCAACGCCCATCCGCTGCTGCTCGCCGAGGGATTCAACCTCGCGCCGCCGCACACGGACGACGGCGTCGGGCGGATCCTCGAGGCGCTACTCGACGCCGCTGATGCCCACCGCCCGTCGCTGGCCTGAATCCGGTGAGGTCCCTCGCCGCCCCCTGACGCCGGGATGCACACACGGCGCAGGGGCGCTCGACGCCGTCGACGACCAACCGCCAGCGGTCGGCGTCCACGGCGTTCACCCGAACCTCGCCATCGGCCCGGCCGATGGCCTCGTAGCGCGCGGTGCGGCCGTGGAGATGCCGTACCCGCCGATCACGGGCGATGTCGCCCATCGACCGCAGGGAGGGCCTCCGGGAAGTGTTGCGGCCATCGAGACGAAGGTCGACTCGTTGTCACCATCCCAAGGCACGGAGGCGCCGAGGGACGCGGCTTCGATTCCACCACCCCTCACCGCGAGGAGAAGGTGCCCGCATCCGAGGTGAAGAGAATGGACGGAACCCGCCTTCCGTGCCTACGGTCGGCGGCCAAGGATCGGGCCGGGTAGTCGCCGCAGCTCACACGCGGCGCCCGGCCGGGACTGCCGTGACCCGGGATCGCCCCGGGCCTCGCGTCAGCGGCTGACCTGCGCGGGAGCGGACTCCTCGACGATCTCGTCGTCGTGCACGTAGCGCTTGCCCCGCAGGTACGACGCGGCCGCGGCGATGAGGCAGGCGGCGATCGCGAAGCCGAAGGCCACGATCAGCCCGTCGTGGAACGGCGGCGAGATCAGCGCGGGGAAGAACGCGTGCCCGGTGAGGTAGGTGGCGTCCGAACTCGGCAGAGCCTGCAGCACGTGCGGGCCGAGCAGCGACGAGATCGGGTTGTAGCCGAGCAGCGAGGCGAACAGCACTGCCACCGGGGGCAGTCCCGCGAGCGCGTGGGCCACGGTGCCGGGGACTCCGTGACTGGTCAGACCCGAGACCATCGCCCCCGGGAGGCTGCGGGCCAGACCGCTGATCATCAGCGAGAAGAAAATGCCGATCGACAGCACCATCGCGGCGTTCTGGAATGTCGTGCTCATGCCCGACCCGACCCCGCGGCGGTAGGCCGGCAGCGAGTTCATGATGGCGGCGCGGTTCGGCGAGGCGAACAGCCCCATCCCGAGGCCGTTGAGCAGCAGGGCCCCCGCGAACGCCGGGTAGGAGAAGTCCACCGACATGGCCGCGAGCCACCAGAAGCTCAGGGCCGCGATGATCATTCCGGCGGTCGAGAACGGGCGGGCGCCGTACCTGTCGGACAGGACGCCGGAGATCGGACCGGCGATGAGGAACCCGATGGTCATCGGCAGCATGAAGATGCCCGCCCATAGCGGCGTCGACTCGAACGAGTAGCCGTGGCGGGGCAGCCAGATGCCCTGGAGCCAGATGATCAGGATGAACATCAGCCCGCCGCGCCCGAGGGCGGCCAGCAGCGAGGCGATGTTGCCGGCGGTGAACGCCCGGATGCGGAACAGGTCGATGTGGAACATCGGATGCTCGACCTTGGTTTCGATCCAGGTGAACAGCGCGAGCAGCACCATCCCACC
>JAJXWF010000285.1 GCA_021781735.1 Actinomycetes bacterium | reverse complement strand
CGTCGAGCGGGGCGAGCGGGAACACCGTGATCGCGGTGATGTGCACACCGATCACTTGCCCGCCGCGATGTCGTTGATGGTGCCGACGATGGTGTTCGTGTCGACCTCGCCGAGCACCCGGGCGGCAATGCCGCCGTGGGCGTCGATGACGATCGTGCTCGGGATCGCGGCCGGCGGGATCTGCTTGAAGTTGAGCAGCAACTCACCCGTCGAGTCGTAGAGGCTGGGGTAGGGCACCTTGAACGCGCGCACGAACGCCAGGGCGGGGGCAGGGTTGAGGTCGCGGGTGTCGATGCCCACGAACTGGGACACCGCGGCCGTCTGCTTCGACGCGGCGACCAGCGCGGGCGCCTCCTTGCGGCAGGGCGCGCACCAGGACCCCCACACGTTGATCACGAGCACCTTGCCCTGGAAGTCGGCGGTGCTCAGATGCTTGCCATCCAGGGTGGTGCCCGACAGCACCGGGGCCTGGTCGCGGTGCCCGGGCGCGATCCGGGTGTATGTGCCGTTCCCCACCGCGAACCCGCTCTGCACGTCGACGCCGGTGCCGGAGCCGCACCCGGCCAGGGCCGCGGAGAGCAGGCCACCGCCCGCGAGGGCCAGCATCGCCCTGCGGTCAATCCTCACGAGATGGAACTTCCGGAGCCGGTCGAGATCGTGTCACCCTTGACCCCCGGACGGAGCAGGTCCCGGCACGGCTCGGCGTAGCTGACTCCGGTGATGTGGTCGCCGCGGAACTGGAACGTGGTGACGCTGCCGACCGTGCACTGACGCCGTCGCGGGTCGTGGACGAGTCGGCGTCCCTCGGCGCCGAGCCGGGCGACCCAGATCGGCAGCTGGTGGCTCACGATCAGCGCCTGCCCGTTCTCGCCGACCTGTCGGGCGGCGTCGTGGATGGCGTCGTGCATGCGCGCGACCACCTGCACGTACGGCTCGCCCCACGACGGCACCATCGGGTTGCGCAGCAGCCACCAGTTGCGGGGATCCTTGAGGGCGTTGCTGTCGCGGACGAACATCTGGCCCTCGAACTTGTTGCTGGCCTCGATCACCCGCTCGTCGAGCACCACCTCGAGGCCTCGACCGGCGGCGATCGGGGCGATCGTCTCCTGGGCCCGGGTGAGCGGGGAACTCACCAGCAGGTCAAGCGGCACGTCGGCGAAGTGCTCGGCGAGCCGCTCGGCCATCGCCCGTCCGTTTCCGGACAGGTGGAAGCCGGGCAGGCGGCCGTAGAGGACGCCACGGGGGTTGTCGACCTCGCCGTGGCGCACCACGTGCACGAGGGTCGGACCCACCTGGGGTGCCTTCTTCACAGGACCTCCTGGGTGTGGGATTTCACAGTGCCGCGCGCGCCGCGACCGCAGCCTTCGGCAGCGCACTCACAATACGGTCGATTGCTGAATCGTCATGGGCCGCACTCACGAACCACACCTCGTAGCCGCTCGGTGGCAGGTGGATGCCCTGATCGAGCATCGCATGGAAGAACGCGGCGAAGGCGGCGCCCGATTGCCGCTGCGCGCCCGCGTAGTCGGTGATCCGGGCGTCACGGGGAGTGCCCGTGGGCATGAGGAACACCGAGAACATGCTTCCCGCGGTGTTGATGACGTGCGGGACGCCGGCGGCGTCGAGGGCCTCGTGCACGGCGCCCCGGATCGTGCGAGAGACGCTGTCGATGTGTGCGTAGACCTCGTCGGTGGCCAGCCTCAGGGTCGTCACCCCGGCCGCCGAGGCGACCGGGTTCCCCGACAAGGTTCCGGCCTGGTAGACGGTGCCGACCGGCGAGAGGTGCTGCATGAGGTCGCGGCGACCGCCGAAGGCTGCGGTCGGGAACCCGCCGCCCATGACCTTGCCGAACGTCATGAGATCGGGCTCGACACCATCGACGCCGAACTGGCCGCTCCGGGTGACCCGGAACCCGGTCATCACCTCGTCGCTCACGAACAGCGCGCCGTGCGCGTGCGCGGTCCGCCGCAGGAATGCGTTGAAGTGCTCCGGGCGCCCGTCGGGCCCCGGAGCGACGCTGGGCTCGATCACGCCCATGTTGCCGGGTGCGGCCTCGGTGATGATGCAGGCGATGTCGTCGCCGTGTTCGGCGAAGATCGCCTCGACGGCGGCACGGTCGTTGTAGGGGGCCACGAGGGTGTCGGCGGCGACCGCGTCGGGGACGCCGGGACTGCCCGGCACTGCGAGCGTGGCCATCCCGGAGCCGGCGGCCACCAGCAGCGCGTCGACGTGCCCGTGGTAACAGCCGGCGAACTTGACGATCTTCTGCCGGCCGGTCACGCCCCGCGCCAGCCGCAGCACGCTCATCGTCGCCTCGGTGCCCGAGTTGACCAACCGCACCTGCTCGACGGGCGTGCGCCCGATGATCGTCTCGGCGAGCAGGACCTCGTTCTCGGTGGGCGCCCCGTAGCTGGTGCCGTGCGCGGCCGCCGCCGTGACGGCGTCCAGCACGGCGGGGTGGGCGTGGCCGAGCAGCATCGGCCCCCAGGAGCCGATCAGGTCGACCAGTTCGTTGCCGTCAGCGTCGTAGAGGTAGGCGCCCTTGG
>JAJXWF010000097.1:6886-11768 GCA_021781735.1 Actinomycetes bacterium | reverse complement strand
AGGTCCGCGGGCACGGACTGACGCGGGTGCATGGCACCACCCTGACCCACCCGGACGCCTCGCGCATCCGAGCCTGTGGATAACCGTCCGGAGGCAACAACGTTCGACGCTTTCCCGCGTAGTCGCGGAAGAACGTCGAACGTTCCGGGAACTGCAGGTCGATTCCACGGTGAAACGCTTCCGCCCGACTCCGGAAAGTGATATCACTTCAATATCACTTCTGGAGAGGAAGCAGCCATGAGCGTGGCTCCAGCAACCGTCACAGGTCCGGTCGGATCCCAGGGGGCACGGGTCCAGATCAGCCAACGACCGGCCCTCGCCCTGAACGGGTGGCTCGGGGTGGTCGTCATCGCCGCCTGCGCCTGGGCGGCCATCTGGCCGCTCCGTTCCCACGTCGGCTGGGAGTGGTTGCCGAGCCTGGTCGCCGTGCTCGTCGCGACCGGGCTGGTCGTCGTCCCCCCGGGGAGAACGTCGGTCGTCCAGTTCTTCGGGAGCTACGCCGGAACGGTCGTGAGGCCCGGGTTCTGGTGGGTGCTGCCGCTCACCAGGCGCCGGACGGTGAGCATCCGGGTGCGTAACTTCGAGACCAACCACCTCAAGGTCAACGACGCCGACGGCAACCCGGTCGAGATCGCCGCGATCGTCGTGTGGCAGGTGGCCGACACCGCGAAGTCGGTTTACGCGGTCGACAACTATGAGGACTTCGTCTCGGTGCAGTCGGAGTCGGCACTGCGTCACGTCGCGACGACCCATCCGTACGACGACGCCGGTGATGGCGAGTCGCTGCGGGGCTCCACCGACAAGGTCGCCGGGGAACTCGCCCACGAGGTGTCGGAGCGGGTCGCCATCGCCGGGGTCGAGATCGCCGAGGTGCGCATCTCCCACCTCGCGTACGCCCAGGAGATCGCGCAGGCGATGTTGCGTCGTCAGCAGGCCAACGCGGTCGTGGCGGCCAGGGCCCGGATCGTCGATGGCGCGGTCGGCATGGTCGAGATGGCGCTGGCCCGTCTCGCCGACCATCAGGTGGTCGAGCTCGACGAGGAACGCAAGGCGAACATGGTCAGCAACCTGCTCGTCGTCCTCTGCGGCGACCAACCGCCGTCGCCTGTGGTCAACGCGGGATCGCTGTATTGATGCGCGGGCCGCGTCCATGAGCGAACGTCGTCAGGTGCTGATCCGGATCGACCCGGCGATTCATGAGGCGATGGCCCGGTGGGCCGACGACGAGTTCCGCAGCGTCAACGCGCAGATCGAGGTCGCGCTCCGCAGTGCCCTCGCCGCGGCGGGACGCCTGCCGAAGCGGGCCGGGCCCCTCCCTCAGCGCGGACGCCCCCGCAGCGGAACCGACTGACCCGCCCGGCTCAGCCGGGTACGATCAGCCGGCCACCCCGGCCGGAGTGGGCTGGCGATCCGCCACCCGCTGGTCGGCCAGGTGCTGGCCGGCCAGATACCCGAACACCATGGCCGGGCCGAGGGTCGAGCCGGGTCCGGGATAGGTGCGGCCCATCACGGACGCCGAGCAGTTGCCGGCCGCGTACAGCCCGTCGATCACCGACCCGTCGGACCGCAGTGCCCGGGCGTGCACATCGGTGACCACGCCGCCCTTGGTGCCCAGGTCTCCCGGGACGATCTCGACCGCCGTGAACGGGGATTTCTCGAGGGTGCCGAGGTTGGGGTTGGGGCGGCACAGCGGGTCGCCGTAGTAGCGGTCGTACGCCGAGTCTCCCCGGTGGAAGTCGTGGTCGATCCCGGTGCGGGCGAAGCCGTTGAACCGGGCCAGGGTGCCGTTGAGCGCGTCCGCTGGGACCTCGATCCGATCGGCCAGCCGGTCGATCGAGCGGGCCCGGTGCACGATCCCGGCGGCCGCCATCGCCTTCATCGCCCGGCGGTCCATCGCGTACGCCCGCAGGTAGCGGTGCGCATGCCGCGCGTCGGCGATCATCCAGAACCGAACCGGCACCGGGTGATTGAGCATGTGGTGGCCAAGATCGACGTAGCTCTCGGATTCGTTGGCGAACCGGTGCCCGGTGGCGTCCACGATGATGCTGTGGGGCATCGAGCGCTCGCTGACGAGGAAGCCGGCCGTGCCGTCCGGGGTGATCGGAGGCACCGACGCGCCCCACCAAGCGTCGTCCATGAGGTCGAGCGCGGCGCCGATGCCCTCGGACGCGGCGATGGCGGTGCCCAGGTTGCCCTTCGATCCCGACGACGCCTCACCCGAGACGCCCTGGTAGCGCAGGCGCCATTCGGTGTTGTGGTCGAACCCGCCGGCGCCGAGCACGACACCCCTGGTGGCGCCGATCGTGATGTCGTCCGCGCCGCGCGTCGCCCGGACGCCGACCACCCGGCCGCCGTCGAGCACGAACCCGGTGAGCGGGGTCGACAACCACAGGTCGACGCCCAGCCGATGCGCCACGGTGAACAGGGACGCCGTGAGCGCCGCGCCCATGCCGACCAGGTGCTGCCGACGCGCCAGCATCCCCACAACCCGGGCCACGACCGTGGCCGCCCGCAGTGCGCCACCGGGACTCGACCACGCCCGCTGCAGCAGCCAGAAGTCGTCGGTCTTCATCGGCCCGGGTACCCCGTCGCGGCCGCGGGAGGTGGCCCACGACTCGCCGAGCGCCACGACGTCGAACGGCTCGACCTCGATCGCGCGTCCGACCTTGCCACCGGGACGTTCCGGATAGTAGTCGGGATAGTCGGCGGCCCGAACGAACCGGACGCCGAGGTGCTCCAGCATCCGGACGAGCCCGTCGACACCGTCGACGAAGGCCGCCCGGCGATCGGGGGACGCCGCGGGGCCCGCGTCGTCGCCGACGGTCTGGCGCAGGTATTCGAGGGCCTCCTCACGCGAGTCGGCCGCTCCGTGGCGCCGCATGAGCGGGTTGTTCGGCAGCCACAACCCACCGCCCGACATGGCCGAGCTACCACCCCACCGGTCGGTGCCCTCGATCATCACCACCGAGAGGCCCCGATCGGCCACGGTGATGGCGGCCGCGAAGGCGGCGGCCCCCGACCCGACGACAACGACGTCGTAGCTGTGATCGAACGTAGTGGTCATGATTGCCTCCCGTGGCCGGACGACCTCTTACCGGACAACACTGTCCGGTCTATTCTCGCAGGGTGCATGGTCACTCGCCGAGACTGAACACGGGTCCTGCCGCGGCCCCCGCCAATCGGGCGGCGCTGATCGCGGCCGGACGTCGCATGTTCGTGGCCCGCGGCTACCGGGTGCCGCTCAGCGCGATCGCGCGCGAGGCGGGGGTCGGCCAGGGGGTGCTCTACCGGCACTTCCGCACGAGAACCGACCTGGCGGTCGCGGTGTTCCGCGACAACGTCGAGGAATTGCGGCTGCTCGCCGCGGCCCGGCCCGAGCCGGAGGGCCTGCTCGTCGTGTGGAGACGGCTGGTCGAGTTCACCCTCGAGGCCGAGGCGTTCGTCGCGGCGCTCACCGATGCCGACGCCCCGCCCACCTGGCAGGGGGATCGCGAACTTGAGCAGATCCTGGCCGCACCCCTGGAGCGTGCCCAGGGAGCCGGGCTCGTCGCCGCGACGCTCACGCCCCACGACCTCGTCAACCTCACCCGCGCCGCGCACGGGCTGATCGCGACCGCCGGACCGGCCGATCCGGCGTCCGACGTCGACCGGTTGTTCGGCCTGGTCGACCCGGCCCTCGCCCTGGGCTGAGCGGGAACGCACGGGTCAGCCCCTGTCGGTGCTGCGTGCAGCGTCGACACCCCTCCGTCGACGCGCCGATCGCGACAGGGGCAGGTGCTCCTGACCCGCCGGACCGGGGTGGGGCCCCCCGACCCCCACCCCCGGCCCCTCGGCGAGCGGGGTACTCCTTGCCGAAGCCTGGCGGCGTCCGAGGACGCCGGGTCAACTGGTGAAGATCGCCGAGTCGTGCGCGAAGTCGGGGGCGGTCGCGAGCACGAGGTCCTTGGGTTCGTGGACTCCGAAGGCGATCTTGAACTTCACCTCGCGGCCGTTGAGCAGCTCGGTGCTCGGATCCTCGCCCAGGCTCCCCGAGTCGTAGACCTGCGAGCCCTCCTGGTTGCTGGACTGGATGGTCGCGCTGATCAAACTGGGGTCCCACGGCTTGCCGGTCTTGTTCACGACCCGCACGTCGAAGACGACGAACTTCGTGAACTTCTCCTTGCCGATGGCCCACTCGCCGGGCTTGAAGCTGCTGGGCTTGCCGACGGCGAGAGACAGGCCGTCCTCCCAGGTGAAGGCCTGACCGAACTTCGCGGTGCCGTCGTTCGCCGGCCCGCTGCTGGTGGCGCTGGTCGAGTCGGTGGCCGGCTTGCTCTGGGACGCCGCCGACGTGGCGGCGGGCTGGTTGACACCGGTGGGGGCACTGTCGGCCGGCGTGGCTGACACCGCGGTGCAGGCGGTGGCGAGAATGGCCGCCGGGCCGATCCCGACCACTTGGATCCTGCTCATGTCGTCTCCTTCATGTGGGGTGTGCTGGTGATCGTGTGGAGCTTCGGTCCGCGGTAGCGGGCGACGCACGACAGCCTGATCGTCGCCGACTCGGCCGCCTTGTGTGATGGTGATAACTCCCCTTATCGCCTTCTCCCGATCGATATGTCTGAGTCGATGTAGCGTGCTCGCATGGCCACAGCAGGCGACGTCACCGACGCAGGGACGACCCTGTCCCTGGCGGATGTGGCGCGCCTCGCGCGGGTCGCGCGTCCGGTGGTGACGATGTGGCGCAAGCGTCCACTTCCCGACGCGCCATTCCCGGCCCCCGACGCACGGTCACGCCTCGATGCCCGAACTGGACAACGCCGCATGACCCCCGACGCGTTCGGCCCCGGCCACCCCCGCGCCGACTACCTCCACACCCTCACCGCCGGCCACGACACCGGCTGGT
>JAJXWF010000097.1:0-6876 GCA_021781735.1 Actinomycetes bacterium | reverse complement strand
GACTTCCTCGACCCCGACACCCACTGGAGACCAGACACCAACCCGACCACCCAACCCACCCCCGCAGAACAACCCTGCTAACCCGAATCCGAAGGATCCACCGCTACACCACCACCCGGGACTTGACCAGTGGCTGACCCCCACGTGCCGTTGTCGAGCCGGTCCCAGATGTGCGTGGTGGACACGGGGCCGCCGGACTTCTGGCAGGTCACCGCGGCCAGTCCGCCGTTGGGGATCGAGCCGACGATGGAGTACTGGGTTCCCGGTCCGCTGCGCAGGTTGACGCTGCCCGAGACGGCGACCTGGTAGCTGTACGTGCAGCGGGGCAATGGCGAACTGAAGGTGGTCTTCGACGGGGTACTGAGGTAGTAGTCGGAGACGTAGTTGCCGTCGCTCAGCCGATCCCAGACGCTGGTGGCGGCCACCGTGAGTCCGAGAGTCTGGCACAACACGTTCACTGACCGGCCCGGCAGGGTCTTGACGATCGGATAGCTGGTCGACAGGTCGTAGCGCGCCACCCAGATCGCGCCCTTGTCGATGGGGATCGGACGCTACCCCATCCTGGTGACCGCGGTCACCCAGGACGCAGTGAGGTTCGGCTGGGTGCAGGTGCGGCTGGCGCCCGCCAGGGATTCACCTCGTCAGATGGCGAATCAACCTGTCTACTGGAGAGATCTGGAGGGGGCCGAACCGGGCCCTCACACCCGTGGGCCGCATGGTCGCGTCGCGCCGACCGGACCTAGTTGGACCGCTGCCGCGCCTTGCGGCGGATGAGATCGAGGGCGATGGCCGAGCCGATGACCGCGCGGCGAATGTCCTCCTGCTGGCCGGGCACGAACTCGATCGCGTAGCGCCCGTAGCCGAGGAACTGCTCCAGGCTGGCCAGCTTGCGGGTGATCCTCGCGACCGGAGCGCCGTTGCGCGTCACCTGGAACTCGGTGCCCAGCCAGCTGCCCTCGACGTTCAGCTCGCCCGCCGAGTACAGGTTCACCGTGAGCGACGTGCGCACGAGGGCGAGCTGCTTCACGAGTTCCGCCACCGGGAGCCCGTCGGCGTCGACGATTTCCATGCGATCGCGACCCAGGAATTGCGGGGGGTCGATGACGGTGAGCACCGCCGTGCCGTCGATCTCGGACACGGTGATCCGGCGGGGCCCGAGGAACAGCCGGGACAGCATCGAGCCCCCGGTATGTCCCAAACCCACCACCTGCCCGTTGGCGTCGAGGACGTCGAAGTCGTTGCTCATGAGCTGTGTCACCTGCTTCATGACCAGCAGATCGGTGGCGAGAAGAGCCATGAGGCCAGCACATCACAACCGTGCTCAGCCACCGCGCGCCGCGCGGGGGACAGGCTGCTGGGCGAGGTCGGGTGACGGGCTCTTGTATTGGTGGCCGGTGGGGGTGGTGATGGTCACCTCGTGACGGGAGTCGGCCCGGTGTCGTGTCGAGGGGACGCCGCCCGGCGCCCGGCCGTCGTTCCCCAGCGTTGGAGAACACTGCTGGTGCGCGGCCGCGTCGCTCGCGCCCCCGGCGTTGTGGTGTGCGGTCCATCCGAGTGCCTGTTTGGCGTGGTTGCAGCGTTCGCACAACCCCTGCCCGTTCGCCGCGCTGGTCTCACCCACGTCGGCGTTGGGGGTGATGTGGTCGAGGTGGCGGATGGGTGCGTCGCAGAACGGGGTGCGGCAGATGTCGTCACGGATGGTGATGAACTCGCCCAGTCCGTGGGGGAACAGCCTGCGCCGGGATTCCATCGTGACCAGCCCGCCCGACGGTGCCGCGTAGAGACGGCGGACCCACGATCCCAGGCGGGGAGCCTGGCCCACGAGACGCCGGGCCACCGGGCCGGGGACGGGACCCCATCCGAGGATCCGTGCCGGCTCGTCACCGGCACCGTCGCCGATGCCGGCAGCCTCGCCGTGGAGGTCGCCGTGGAGGGGGCCTTCACTGTCGCCGTCGGGGATCGCGGCGCCGTCACCCCTGCCATCGCCCGTGCCGTCACCCCTGCCGTCGCCCGTGCCGTCGCCCCTGCCATCGCCCGTGCCGTCGCCCCTGCGGCCACTCAGGAGGGTGTCGGCAGGCATGATCAGGTGCAGGGCGACCGGGATCGCGTCGGGTGCGGTTTGTCCGGTGATGCGGACGATGAGTTCGTCGGCCATCACCTGACCCCGCGACCGTGGATCACCACCCGCCCGGGCCGCGTCAGCGGCTCGGGTGAGGGCCGCGAGCACGGAGACTCCGGGCGCCACGGGAAGCAGCGCGGTGAGTCGGGTCATGCAGTCGGGCGCCGGGCGCAAAGACACGAAGCGTTCGGTGGCGGCGTGGCCCAGTCGATCGGCAACCCCGGCGGGATCCCGCCGGGCGGCCTCGCCCCGCACGAGATTCCCCAACCGCTTCGTGCCCAAGGTCTCAAGCCGGGCAAGGTCGGCGCACACCCGCTCGTCGATCTCTCCGCGTGCCTCGCGGGTGAGGCACGCGGTTTCCTGGACGACGAGCCGGGCGCGCCGTTCGGTGAGGACGCCGGCGGACATCGCCCGCAGGGTGTGAGGCATCTCGGCCGCGAGGATGGTGGCCATGCCCAGGAAGATGGCTGCCGCGTGCGGAGACTCCCGGCGAGCCAACGCCACCTGCTCCGCGACACCTCGACCCACTCGCTCGGGCGGCACACCCCGTCGGGCCTGCTCCGCCCGCTGCGTGCGGGCGAACCGGACTGCGACGACTGCCTGGACCGCGCAGGCGGCGTTCTTCACGTCTTCGAGAGCCCGGATCAGATCGACATCGGCAGCACCGGAGAGACCGGCCAGGTCGGCAGCACCGGAGGGATCGGCCGGGTCGGCACCACCGGAGAGATCGGCCGGGTCGGCAGCGCGACCCGCGACCTCGGCCGGACCCGACTCCGGATCGAGCATGGGACCCAGGGTGGCCAGTGCGGAGGCGCGTGCCTCGCAGGCCGACACTCGCCAGTCACCAACCCCCCGACCAGCGGCACCCAGACTTTCGTTCATGTGTTCTATTCTAGCCGCACAAAAGCTCATCTATCAGGAGAAATGCCACCGGACAACACCGAATCCTGATCGGACAACACCCGCCCCAAGAGGCATCGACAACGCCGTCCGACCACCCCAGCCCCTCGACCCGTAGGCGCCCGGCGTGCCGCCCACGTGGCCGACCCTCACCCGAGCCGGACCACCGCGTCCCGGACGCTTTCGAGCGTGAACGCGGGGTAGGCGTCCCGCAGCGAACGCAGGGTGGCGTCGAGGTCGACGTCGGCCGGCAGCCCCGATTCAGCGGCCAGCACCAGGGGGTCGATCCCCGCAGCGCTCGCCACCGTCCGAAGCGTCGACTGCCCGGTGACCGTCCCCTCGGCAACGGACCCGAGAGCAGCGCCGGTCGCCGTCCCGGTCGGCGTGCGGGACGCCGTGGGCACGGGCAGAGTCGTCGCGGACGCGTCACCCGCGGTGGCCGAGACGCTCGACGCCGAGGCGCTCGACGTCGGAGAGCTCGAGGCGGGAGCGCTCGACCCCGACGCCCCGGTGGCCGGGGAGGGGACGACCCCGGCCAGCCGGGCGCTCAGCACCTCGCGGAACGCGGTGAGCTCGAAGCCCGGAACCAGCGACTCGAGGTCCTTGAACGCCGTGTCGGGGGTCACGGTGACCCCGGCCGGCGCACCGACCAGCCCGATCAGCTGGTCGACCGGCAGGCCGAGCCCGTCGGCCGCCTGCTGCAGCGTCATCCACCCCTTGAGGTCGTCGACCGTGAGGGACTTGCCGGCGGTGATCACCTGGCGTCCGGACGTCGCCCACGTACCCGTCGCCTGCGAGACGGCGACCGTGGCCGCCATGATCACCAGCGACGCGACCGGGGCGACCCACACCCTCGACAGTGTCATGTCGTCTCCTTCCCGGCCTTGACCCGGCTGACCCGTTCGAGATCCCGGTGCAGGGGGATGCCCACCAGCACCGGGCCGTCGACGGTCAGCGCACCCTTCACGGGGCAGGCCGTCACGCAGTCCATGCAGCCGATGCAGTCGCTCGACACGAACGGCTGGGCCTTGCTCGGCTCGATGCCCACCGGGCAGGCCCGATTGCACAGGGCGCAGTCGGTGCAGGTGCTCGGCGCCCGACGGATCCGCAGGATCGACAGGTGACCCACCAGTGAGAACACCGCGCCGAGCGGGCAGAGGTAGCGGCACCAGAACCGCTCGACCAGCAGGGACGCCGCGAGCACCAGCAGGGTGATCGCCAGCGCCGGCCACATCGCCGCCAGATCGAACTCGAACAGCCAGCCAAGCCCGAACGCCGTGGCGTAGGGGTCGTAGTCGGCGAACCACAGCCGGGCGGTGTGCACACTCAGGTAGACGACCAGGCCGAGCACCACGAACCGGCCGTAGCGCAGGATCCTGTCCGCGCGCCGGGGGACCCGCAGGGTCGGCAGCCCCAGCCTGCGCCGCACCCACGCGAGGGCGTCCTGCAGTGCCCCGAACGGACAGATCCACCCGCAGAACGCGTTGCCCACCAGCACCGCCGCCACCAGCACGGCCAGGCCCAGGATGAGGTTGGAGGGGTGGGTGCGGGAGATGAGCTCACCGGTGGTCAACCAGGTGATGAGGGTCTCGACCCCACCGAAGGGGCACAGGGCATCGACCGATGGGGTTTCCCCCGATCCGGACGTCTGATGCAGGACGGCGGCGACCAGGATCAGGACGGCGACGCCCAGCTGGACGAGGTGTCGCACCCGCTTGACCCGGGCGATGTCGCGCAGCCGTCGCTGGGCCCTGGTCACGGTGCGTCCCCGAGTGGCGGCCCGGGGGGTGTTGGGTGGTGCCGTTGTCATGTCCGCTCCCTCGACGCCGCGGCCATCCTCGGTCGCTGACCACAGCCTCGCGGGGGCGTGTGAAGCCCGCGTGAAGCCGCCGTGCAGTATGTGTGCGACTTGCGGACATGAAGCCACGCACCCGACGGTCCGCGTCGAGAGGTCGGCCCATCGCGGCACCGGGCTAGCCTGAGCTCATGGACACGCGAGCCGCCGGCACCACCCGCACCGCGACGTGGGCGGACCGACTGCGGGAGCCACCGTTCCACGTTCTCCGCGCCTGGACCGACGAGGATTCCGACACCACCGCGGCGACGTGGATCGAGGGGGCACGCGAGGTGTGGGGTTGGCTGGCGTCGGTGCTCCCGGACACCCTGCGCGTCGACGTCACCGACCGCGGCGACGTGGTCCGCCTCGGGTCGATCGAGATGCGGATCGAGCCGGTCCAGGACGCCACCCTGACGCACGGGGGATGGCCCGCCGGCTCGCGCCTGGTGCTGCGGGCACCACGGGTCACGGCGGTCGTCCTGCCCGACGATCACGACCCGGGCTGGGTGATCAGCCGCAGCGACGATCCCGAGGCGCCCACCCTCGTCGCCGTGGCGCCGACGCTGCCGAGCTTCCACCGGGAACTCGCGCACCGCGTCTGGCACCGGGCGGTCGACTTCCTCGTCGAGGCCGGCGACAGAGAGGTCGACCCCGAGACGATCGCGGACGCGGTTCATGTCGATGTCGTCTCGGCGCTGTCGCGGGGCTGGCGCCAGCAACTGCTCTGGGTGCCGGCCATCGTCGAAGGCCACGGCGAATGGCGGGCCGACCTCGCCGGCGTCCCCACCGGCTCCTGGCTGGACGCCGACGAGCTGCCGCACCCCTACCGACTGGAGGGCACCGGGTCGGTCCTGCGGGCGGTCGCGGTCAGCTGATCCGGCCCGACAAGCGGTCGGCGTCGCGCCGGTACCCGACGGCGTGCCCGGCCAGTTCGGGATTGCCGCTGGCCACCGACATCGCGTCGCTGAAGTCCGCCAGTTCGCGCAACCGCCGCACGAGCATCTCCACGAGCTCGGCCCGCGACGCGTCGGATCCGTAGGCGTGTCGCAGGAGGTCGCACCGGATCCACCGCTCGGCCTCGCTGAAGCCGTCGGCGTGATCAGCCCCCATCAGCGGCACGATCCGGTAGGCGAGGTAGGCGAGGTCCCACAGCCGCGGCCCGGGCGAGGCGTAGTCCCAGTCGATCAGCCCCACGGCGAGGCCGTCGCGGAAGACGAGGTTGTAGGTGGCGGCGTCGTTGTGGCACACCACCTCGATCGGCTCGTGGGAGGGGCTGCGCCACGGTCCGGTGAGGTCGGCGGACGCCGAGGCGTCGTGGACCGCCCGCAGCAGCCGGGCGCTGCTGACCAGCGCCCGCCGCTCCCACACCCACGCCGGCACCGGGTCGTTCGGCACGTCCCCCTCGAAGTACTCGAGTCGCTCGCGCCGGTCGTCGGTCAAGCCCCGCGGCTCGGGCACACCCGCGACGCCTTGGCTTCGCAGGTGCAGCAGCAGCCGATGCACGCTCGGCGTCCACGGGCCGGCCGGACGCAGCACGTCGCCACCGTCACGGTGCACGGGGCCCATGTTCCCGCCGCTCAGCAGATCCATCACGTCCCCATCATCGCCGGACGCGGGTCGGCCCCGACCCCCTCGACGAGGACCGGGGCCGACCACGTGCCTGTCACGTCACGGCAGGTATGCGTACAGCGCCGCGTGCTCGGATCCGACGTGGAGGAACGCCTGGGTCTGCCCCGACGCTCCACCGCGCGTGAACGACACCGTGACGGTGGACGAGCCGCCGGCCGGGATCGTCACCGACTCCGTCGACACCGCGAAGCTGCCGCCGCCGGTCGAATCCTCGACCCCCACGGGCAGGATCAGCACCGCGTCGGTGAGGTTCGTGATGCCGAGCTTGCGCGTCTGGGTCGGCTGGCCCTTGGCGACCTGGCCGAACGACACGCTCACGTCACTCAGCGCCACCTTGGCCTGCACCGCGGCCTGCAGGTCGGCCAGGCCGGCCCCGACCTTCTGCACGTCG
>JAJXWF010000284.1 GCA_021781735.1 Actinomycetes bacterium | reverse complement strand
CTCACCCTGGTGCCCATCGCCGCGAACACGTGGGCGAACTCGGCGGCCACGAAGCCCCCGCCGATGATCACCAGGCTGCGCGGCAGGTCGTCGAGCCGCATGATCGTCTCCGACGTGTGCACCCGCCCCCGGACCTCGGGCGCGTCGAGACCGGGGATCATCGGCCAACGCGGCCTGCTGCCGGCCGCCAGCACGAACCGGTCGGCGGTGATCCTCGTGTGGCCCCCGCTGTGCAGGTTGATCGACACCGTGTGCGGGTCGTTGAAGGAGGCGACTCCCTCGAACACCGTGACGTGGTCGGACAGCTGCCGCCAGCGCAGCCCGTCCTCGGCGATCGGGTCGATCCGGCCGAAGACCCGGTCGCGGATACGGTCGAAGTGGACGCCGCGGAGTTGCAGGTCGACGCCGAGTCGGCGGGCCTCGACCGGGGCGATGGCGAAATCGGCCGGGGCCACGAACATCTTGGTCGGGATGCAGCCGTTGTTGAGGCAGGTGCCGCCGAAGATGCCACGCTCGATGAGGGCCACCCGCATTCCGGCGAAGCGCTCGTCGATGAGCGAGTTGCCGGTGCCGGAGCCGATCACGACCAGATCGAAGTGCTCGTCGGCGACGTCCTGGGGCATGTCCATGACTGCCACTCTAGATGGCGTCGACCTCGGCTTCCATCGCGCGACTGTAGGGTTTCGGCCATGACGTGGACCCTCATCACCGGAGCCTCCGCAGGCATCGGACGCGCGTTCGCCACCCATCTCGCCGAGAGGGGTCACGACCTGGTGCTGACCGCCAGGGGGGTCGACAAGTTGCAGGCGACGGCCGATCTGGCCAGAGCCCATGGGGTGCGCGCCGAGGTGATCCCTTCCGACCTATCCGAGCGCGGCGGGCGACTCGGCCTGCTCGACGAACTGCGCTCACGAGCGTTGGAGATCGACACCCTCGTCAACAACGCCGGCTTCGGGTCGATCGGGCGGTTCGCCGACCTCGACGCAGACCGGCTTGAGGCCGAGGTCGAACTCGACATCCAGGCGGTCGTCCAGCTGACTCGCGCTCTGCTCCCGCCGATGCTGGCCGCCGGCCGGGGAACGATCATCAACGTCGCCTCGACCGCGGCCTTCCAGCCGCTGCCGACGATGGCCGTCTACGCGGCGGCGAAGGCGTTCGTGCTGAGCTTCTCCGAGGCCCTGTGGGACGAGGTCCGCGATCAGGGGGTCGAGGTCATCGCGCTGTGCCCCGGGCCCACCGACACCGACTTCTTCACCCGCGCCGGCGACGACGGCGTGCTCACCGGACGCCGCACCGCGGACCAGGCCGTGCGCAGCTGCCTCGACGCCCTCGGCAAGGGTCGGCCCTACGTGGTCGACGGGCTGGTCAACGCCGTGCAGGCCGAGGCGGGCAAGCGGGCACCCGTGCGGGTCGCGATCCCGCTGGCCCGGGCGATGGTGCGACGCCGGAGGTGAGTTGGCGGCGCTACGGACCCGCCTTGAACACCACGGTGTCGGTGGTGTCCAGGGCCTGAACGGACGCCTGGTAGTTGCCGGCGGGCAGGCTCACCACGTAGCTCCACGCCTGCCACTGGCCGTTGTCGGCACCGAGCGTGACGGTGCCCGACGCCACCGGGTTCCCGGTGCTGGCCTGGCTGATCTGCAGTGTCGGAGCCGGGTTGCCGCTGAGGATGTATCCGGTGAAGCGCACCTCGCCCGCAGGGAGGCTCTGCGCACTCTGCGGCGAGTCGATCCACGCGGGGCCGAGTGACGGAGGGTCGCTCCAGAACGCCGCGGCGCCGGTGTCACCGAGCACGGGCACCGACTGCTTGCCATCGGCGAGCAGCACCACGGGCAGCGGCTGGCGCAGCGAGGAACGCACCGCGTTGACCGTGTAGTAGATCTGGTAGGCGGCGTCGATGGCGGTCACCTTGTCGGTGAACGCCGCGTAACTGCCGGCCGACAGGTCGACGTAGATGCGGTTCGACCGCACCGTCACGGAGTTGACCGTGCCGCCCTTCCACAGCGACTCGTACTGCGGATCGTTCGGCACCACATTCAGCACGGCGCTCACCGCGGTGGCCATCGGCCCTCCCTGCGACGGCAGGTTGCGCAGCTCACGGTAGAAGAGGTGGTTCTGAGTGCTCACGAAGTAGACCGGCAGTCCGATCTGCAGGGTCGCGACCGACGGTCCCAGGCTGACTGAACTGCTCGGGCCGGTCGGCGGGGTCGTGACGGCCTGACCCGAGTTGCCGCTCGACGAGGTGAAGAACGGGATCACCATGCCGATGGCCAGGAGAAGCACGGCAGCGAGCCCGACCCACCGGCGAGAGGGTCGCTCCTCCGATGCCTGGTCGTCGCCCGGCCCGGCCGGGGCCACCGGATCGTGGCTCATCGCCCGGACCTCCCGTCGTCCCGGCGACCGGGCGATTCGTGGTGCGGTGAGCTCATGATGGGCCACTTCGTTGTCGGCGACATGTCCGGAGGCGTCCCCGTCATCGCGAACGCCGCGACGGCCGGGACGCCGCCATCACCGATCATGCCGCACCCGGTCCCGCCGACCGCTACCGGGGGGGTCGGCGCGCCGCGCCTCC
>JAJXWF010000283.1 GCA_021781735.1 Actinomycetes bacterium | reverse complement strand
CCTCGGCAGGTCGCGGCGCAGCTCCGGGGGGAGCGCGAAGGTGAGGGACTCCTCGGTGAGACGCTCCTCGACCGCCGGTGGGAATCCCGTGGATTCGAGGTGGGCGAGCACCCCCTCGACCAGTTCCTCGGGCACGGACGCGCCGGATGTGACGCCGATCGACTGCACCTGGTCGAGCCACTCGGGGAGGATCTCGGTGGCGTTGTCGACGCGGTAGGCCGCCTTCGCCCCGGATTCGAGGGCCACCTCGACGAGGCGCACGGAGTTCGACGAGTTCCGCGATCCGACGACGATCACGAGGTCGCTGTGCCGGGAGATCTGTTTGACAGCCGACTGACGGTTCTGGGTGGCGTAGCAGATGTCGTCGCTCGGCGGGTCGACCAGCAGCGGGAACCTCTCACGCAGCCGGTCGACAGTGGCCAGCGTCTCATCGACGCTCAGGGTCGTCTGCGACAGCCACGCGACGGGCTGATCGGTGGGCAGGTCGAGCGTGTCGACGTCGCCGGGTGACTCCACGAGCGTGATGTGCTCGGGGGCCTCGCCCGTGGTCCCCTCGACCTCCTCGTGACCGGCGTGGCCGATCAGCAGGATCGGCATGTCGTCCCGGGCGAACCTCTTGGCCTCGTGGTGCACCTTGGTGACCAGCGGGCAGGTGGCGTCGATGGTCTTGAGCCCGCGTTCGGCCGCCTCGGCGTGGACGCCGGGCGCGACGCCGTGGGCCGAGAACACGACCGTGGCGCCCTCCGGAACCTCTGCGAGCTCCTCGACGAAGATCGCCCCGCGAGCCTCGAGGGACTCCACGACATGCCGGTTGTGCACGATCTGCTTGCGCACGTAGACCGGCGGTCCGTAGGTGTCGAGCGCGCGCTCGACGGTGACCACCGCCCGGTCGACGCCCGCGCAGTAGCCGCGCGGCGCGGCCACCACGACGCGCTTGACCGGGGAGTGGTCGGGGGTCTGGTCCGAAGCGGTCATGGCGACCAGTGTAGGTCGGACGCCGCCGCCGAGCGCGCCGGCGGGGGTGGGCGAAGACCGCGGGCCTGTCGGCGCGGGGCCCTATCGTGGGCACCGTGGCGATGGAATCCTCCCCCGAGCAACCGCAGTCGCTGGCGCGCGTCGTGCGGGCGGTCAAGGGCTGGGTCGAACGGCTCGGCGCGATCTGGGTCGAGGCCCAGGTCATCGAGATCCGCCGGCGCGCCGACGCGAGCACCCAGTTCCTCACGCTGCGCGACCCCTTCGCCGAAGTGTCGGCCACGGTCACCTGCTCGCGGGCGGTGCTCGACGCCGCGGGCCCGCTCACCGAGGGCACCACGGTCACCGCCCTGGTGCGACCCACGGTCTGGTCGACCACCAGTCGGCTGAGCTTCGAGTGCAGCGAGCTGCGTCCCAGCGGCGAAGGACGCCTGCTGGCCCAGATCGAACAGCGCAAGCGGCTGCTGCAGGCGGAGGGGCTGTTCGATCCGGCCCGCAAGAAGCGCCTGCCCGTGCTCCCGCGGGCCATCGGACTGGTCACCGGCAAGGACAGCGCCGCCGAACGCGACGTCGTCACCAACATCCGGCTCCGGTGGCCGGGCGCCACGATCCTCACCCGCCACAC
The DNA here is from genome assembly GCA_021781735.1 of Actinomycetes bacterium. GTDB lineage: Bacteria > Actinomycetota > Actinomycetes > Propionibacteriales > Propionibacteriaceae > JAJYQH01. The sequence continues at coordinate 979 of JAJXWF010000283.1, read as the reverse complement.
GCTGGTGCAGGGCCCCTCGGCGGCCGCGGAGGTGATCGCGGCCGTGGCGAGCCTGGACGCCGACCCCCGGGTCGAGGTGATCATCATCGCCCGCGGCGGCGGATCACTCGAAGACCTGCTGCCGTTCTCCGACGAGGGGCTGGTGCGGGCGGTGGCGGCCTGCGGCACGCCGGTGGTTTCGGCGATCGGGCACGAACCCGACACCCCGATCCTCGACCTCGTGGCCGACCTGCGGGCGTCCACCCCCACCGACGCCGCGAAACGCGTCGTTCCCGATGTCGCCGACGAACTGCTGGCACTCGCCCAGGCGACCCGGCGCATGCGAGGGGCCGTGGCCACCCGCATCGAGCGCGAGCAGAACTGGCTCGACCAGGTGCGCAGCCGCCCGGTGCTGCGCGATCCCACCGGTGGCCTCGACGTGCACGCCGAACGCCTGACGGGCCTGCAAGCCCGGCTCGCCCAGGCCGTCGACCGTCGCCTCGAGCGGGAGCAGATGTCGCTCACGCACGCGGTGCAGCGGGTGCGGGCGATGTCCCCGAAGGCCACCCTCGACCGCGGCTATGCGATCCTCGTCGACGGGGCCGGCACCACGGTCACATCGGTCCACGACGTAGATCCCGACGACGACCTGCTCGCCCACCTCGCCGATGGCCGGCTCGTGATCGAGGTGCGCGACGTCGAGCCCGACCCCGTCCCGATACCAGTCCCCCCGGAGGAACGATGACCTCAACGCCCGACAACCGAGCCGAACTCGGCTACGAACAGGCCCGCGACCAACTCGTCGAGATCGTCCAGAAGCTCGAATCCGGTGGCGTGCCGCTGTCGGAGTCGATGGAACTGTGGCAGCGCGGCGAGCGACTCGCGGCGATCTGCCAGCAGTGGCTCGACGGAGCCCGGGCCACGATCGCCGCCGCCCGCGGCGGCGACACCGACAGCTGAGCGTCGCCCGGCACCGCACCGGTGGTCAGGCCGAGCGCAC
>JAJXWF010000096.1 GCA_021781735.1 Actinomycetes bacterium | reverse complement strand
GTGTGCTCGTCGACGATCAGCACCTCGCCGTTCATGACCACGTAGTCGCGGTCGCGCTTGAACAGCTCCTTGGCCTTGATCGCGTTGTTGAGGTAACTGATGAGCGGGGTGTTGGCGCTCTCGTAGAGGTTGTCGATGCCAAGACGGTCCTCGACCGCCTCGATGCCCTCGCCGAGGATGGCGACGGTCTTCTTCTTCTCGTCGACCTCGTAGTGCACGTCGCGCTCGAGCCGGCGCACCAGGCGGGCGAATTCGGGATACCACTCGTGGGTGTCCTCGGCCGGCCCGGAGATGATCAGCGGGGTGCGGGCCTCATCGACGAGGATCGAGTCGACCTCGTCGACGATGGCGTAATAGTGGCCGCGCTGCACGGTGTCGTCGAGGGTCAGCGCCATGTTGTCGCGCAGGTAGTCGAAGCCGAACTCGTTGTTCGTGCCGTAGGTGATGTCGGCCTGGTAGGCGCGGCGGCGGGAGGCGGGGTCCATGTTGGACAACAGCGCCGACACCTCCAGCCCCAGGAAGTGGTGGATGCGCCCCATCTGCTCGGACTGGTAGCGGGCCAGGTAGTCGTTGACCGTAACCACGTGCACGCCGCGGCCGGTGAGCGCATTGAGGTACGACGGGAGGGTCGCCACCAGGGTCTTGCCCTCACCGGTGCGCATCTCGGCGATCCGGCACTGGTGCAGGGCCACCCCGCCCTCGATCTGCACGTCGAAGTGCCGCTTGCCGAGGACGCGCCGGGACGCCTCCCGCACCGTGGCGAAGGCCTCGGGAAGCAGGTCGTCAAGGGATGCACCGTTGTCGAGACGCTGCTTGAAGCCGGCGGTCTGAGCTCGCAGCTCGTCGTCGCTCATCGCTTCGAAATCGGCCTCGATGCTGTTGACCTGGTCGGCGACCCGAGTCAGCCTGCGCAGCCGAGTGCCCTCGCCGGCGTTGAGTAGGCGATCCATGAAAGCCACAGTGAAACGGTCCTCACGTGTTCGGGCCCCGGAAGTACCGGGCCGGTGGTCGGCCACGTCGACCCGCGGTGCGGTCAGCGCACCAGCCGAAGCCGTGACCCGGCGCCCTGCTGACGCCATGCGGATCCATGGTAGTGCCCGGTCACGACCCCCGCCCGACGGTGAGCCGGCTCGCTGGTCACCGGTCGAGCGCCGCCCGCAACGCGGCGGCGAGGTCGCCGCGCTCCTCGACGTTCAGCTCGGACAGTCCCTGCCACCCGGCCACCTGGGCGAGTTCGGCGGCCAGTTCGCGGGCCACCAGGGACGCCGGTGCGTGCGATCCCGGTTCGACCCAGGCCGACCGTACGATCAGCCGCCCCCGGGCCCGGTCGGCCTTGAGATCGACGCGGGCGACGAACCGGTCGCCCAGCAGGAACGGATACACGTAGTAGCCGAAGCGTCTCTGGGCCTCCGGCACGTAGATCTCGATGCGGTACAGCAGCCCGAGCAGGCCGTGCGCCCGCTCGCGCTCGAAGATCAACGAATCGAACGGGCTGATGATGGCCCTCGCGTGAATGGTCCGGGGCGTCCGGGCCTCATGCCACAGCCAGCGCGGCCCGGGCCACCCCTCGACGTCGACCGGTCGGATCTCTCCCGAAGCGGCCATGGTCGCGATCGCGGCTCTGGCCGGGACGGTCCGCATGCGGAAGTAGTCGGCGAGGCAGCGTTCGGAGAACACCCCTAGCGCACGTGCCGTCCGGCGCGCCAGCTGCAGTTGAGCGGTCGGCTCGTCGGGGGTCGGCGTCTCGACGATGTGCCGCGGGAGCACCCGTTCGGGGATGTCGTACACACGCTCGAACTGGGGGGTGCGTCGCGCCGACGTGACGCTGCCGGTCCAGAAATGCCATTCGAGGGCGGTCTTCACCGATGACCAGTTCCAGCCCCAATGGTCGCGTCGACGCTGCTCCTCGTGCTCGATCTGCCGAGCGGTGAGTGGGCCCTCCGCCGCGACGGTCCGCAGCACGTGCTCGACCAGCCCGGGATGCTCGTCGCGGACCCGCACGACCCCTCGCCACGCCTCCTCGGCCGCCCGCGCCATCTTCCAGCGCAGCACCGGCTGCAGGTCGACGTCGATGAGGCTCGCCGCGTGGCCCCAGTACTCGAACATCCGACGTGGGGCGTTGTACCCAGCCGCCTCGAGCAGCCGGACATCGTAGGAGCCGAGCCGGCTGTAGAGGGGCAGGTAGTGGGCGCGGGCCATGACGTTGACGGAGTCGATCTGGAACTGGCCCAGTTGGGACACCACCCGGGTGAGGTCACGGCGGGTCACCGGGCGCTCCGGTCGCGACCGGTCGAACCCCTGGGCCGCCAGGGCGACCCGTCGGGCGGCGTCCCGACTCAACCGCTGCATGACATCCCTTCGATGGCCGTGCTCAGCCGCGGGGACGCCGCGCCCGACGTGGGGCGGCCGCCGCGGAACAGCGCACTGCCCGCCGACCGGGCGGCCGGCGGGCAGTGCGGGGAGTCACTGGTGTTGAACGGCCAGATGAAGCACCCCGTAGTCGTAGGCCCTGCGCCGGTAGACGACGCTCGGACGACCGGTCGTCGCGTCCTCGTAGAGGAAGAAGTCGTGCCCGACGAGTTCCATCTCGTCGAGGGCCTGCGCCAGCGTGAGCGGAACAGCACTGAACTCCTTCTCGCGCACCACGAGTGGGCCGTCGCCCATGATCTCGAGACCGGGGATGCTCCCGGGCTGCTCCTCGGGACTCGAGGGCTGCGGCTCCAGGGTCGACAGATCTTCGGGCAGGTGGGCACCGCCGCGCAGCCCGTGGCGATCCTTGCGCCGATCGCTGGCCTTGCGCAATTGCGTCTTCAGTTTCTCGAACGCCCGATCGAATGCCGCTGCCTTGTCGTCGGCGCTGGCCTCGGCCCGGATCACGGGACCCTTGCTGCGGAGCGTGATCTCGGCCTCGATGGCCTGGTCGGGACTGCCCTTGACGTCGGTGGCGGTGAACTCCACCTCGGCCCTGATGGCCCGGTCCCGGAGGCGTTCGGCACTGTGCAGTCTGGTTTCCACATGATCGCGGAGCGTTTCGCTCACGCTGCAGTGGCGACCAGTGACGGTGACGTCCATGCGTTCCTCCTCGCGGCTCAAAACGAAACGGGCGGCCTCAGCGACGACCCGGGAACCGGTCAGCGACGCTGACCGCGATGACCCCGGGCCTGCCCCGTTCCCAGAGGGATCGGGGCCGCTTCGGTCGTCCATGACCCCACGCTACCTGGGTTTGCCGCCGTCGACGAGGGAATGACGGAGAAATTGCCGGACTTCGGGACACGACGCTCACTAGGCCGGACGCTCACGCGCCGGATCCAGCACGAGGGCCGGCCGGCTGAGGGCGGTGTGCGCCAGCGCGAGAGCCAGAACCGGCCTCCCACCGGCCGCCTCGACCGCACGACAGGCCTCACGCAGCGTCGCCCCGGTGGTGACGATGTCATCGATGATCACGATCGGCGCGTCGGGTGGCGCGCCCCGCCACCGCATCGACCCCCTCTGGTTTCCGAGGCGGTCGTCCCGGCCGAGACCCGCCTGGTCCCGCACACTGCGCACCCTCACCAGTCGGTGCCGCAGCCGCACCCGGACGCCGCGAGCCCTCAGCCTCCGGGCGACGACGCGTCCCAGTTCACCCACGTGGTCGTAGCCCCGCCGGCGCATCGCGGCCGGACTGGACGGCACCGGCACCAGCAACACGCGACCGTCGGTCGGCAAGTGCCGGAAGGCGTGTCGAGCGGCCAGCGCTCCCAACGGACGGGCGAGCGAGCGCACCCCGCGGTCCTTCGACGCGATGATGACCTGACGCAGCGTGCCCCGATAGGGGCCGCAGGCCACCACCGGCGCCACCCCCACCCGGGTCGTCAGCAATCCGGAAAGGTCGTGCAGATGGTGGGCGCACACGGCGCACAGCACGGACCCCGGCGTCCCGCACCCGGCGCAGGTCGAGCCCAGGACGAGATCGTCGAGCGCCGTGCGCAGCCGCCGGGCAGCGCCGACGATCCACCGAACCAGGGGCGTGCGCGCGTGCCGCAGAGAGGGTGCTGCGCATTCAGGCGTCATGCCCGGATTGTCCCGAAACCGGGCCTCGGGCGGGCGGGCGGCACGGCCGCCTGTGCACAACCCCCGGGATTGCGCCCACCTGTGCAGCCACGGCGGAGGTCAATCGGACAGCGCCGCCAACCCGATCCCCGAGGCCACGGTGCGCCACCGCCAGGCGTCCTCGATCTCCTGCACCTGGCCGGCGCTGGTGACGATCATCACGGTCGGCGAGTCGAGTCGCGCGTGGACCACCAACCGCAGCGGATCGGCGTTGTCGGCAGGTCCCAGGGCGGTGACCGTCGCGGCGTCGTCGGACACGCCGTAAGCCCCCGTGCGGGGGCTGCTCGTCGCACCCGCCAGCACCACCAGCTGGGACGGCGTGCTCCAGGCGACGTCGGTGATCAGTGCCATCGCCCCGGTCTGGCTCGCCGACATGCGGGTCTCGTACCAGCCGTGCGTCGTCGGATGTGCCCCCGAGGTGAGGCTCACCAGTCCCATCCGTGACGTGCCGTCGGACGATCCGACGACCAGCGCCACCCGGGTCCGGTCGGGGGACACGGCGTATGCCATCACCGGGCCGCGCGGCTGGGAGGACAGGGGGATGATACTCACCGACCCGTCGGACGCGATGCGCACCAGGCGCGGGGCTCCATTGGCGACGTCGGTGCACCAGATGGTGCCATCGGGCGTCACCTGCGGGCGCCCGAGTGATGCGCCGTGGTAGACGGCGATGGTCCTGTCGATGGTCCCCCGCCACACCGTGCCCCCCTCGGTCCAGGCGAGCAGCTCACCGCTGCGGCCGGCGGCGAGCGCCGTGATGTGGCGCGCGTCGACCTTGGCAAGGCCGCCCTTGAAGGCGGTGAAGGCCCCGGACGTGGGGTCCAACTGGCCGAGATGCGCGTCCCGCGACACCACGAGCACCGACGGCGTGTCGTCGACCGGGGGGGCGGGCAGATAGCCGCTGAGGGCCATCACCCCGTGCGGGGCGAGCGACGGCACGTCGAGCGGCTGGCCACGCGCGGCCAACTGCACCGATTGGACCGCGGAGAACTGCTTGAGGGTCCACGCGAGTTGCGCGGCCAGCAGCTTGCGCTGGGTGTCCGGGAGCGAGGACGCGCTCAGATCGAGGTCGACGTCGGCGACGCCGGAGATGCCGACGGTGACCGTGCCGCCCGCGAGCCGGGTCCCCGCGGGGACCGCGCTCGACACGGCCGCACCCAGCCACGACGAGGGGCCCCGGAGCAGCGCGGTGATCGCCGCGGTCGGCGAGAAGACGCTCGCGGGGACGCGCAACGTCTCGGGCACGACGTGCGCCCCGTCTGCCGTGAGGAAGTAGCGCTCCATCGGGACGTAGTACGACGCGAACGTGGTCGTGGTGATCACCAACCCCTGGGGTGGGCTGGAGATGCGCCACTGGCCGCCGACCTTGGTGAGCGCGAAATCGTGGCGGAACTCGCCGGTGACCGACTGGTATTGGCCGATGCTCGACAGCTGGCCGACGATCGGCGCGTCGAGCACCTCGGAAGTGGCCGTGGCGATGAGCCGCTGACCGGTGGAGTCGATGATCGTCGTGCCGTTCGAGGGGTCCCAGGCCCGGCGCGCCGCGTCGGTGAGGTAGAGCTTGGCGACCGAGAAGCCTGGTTGCAGGCTCGCCATCGCGCTGAGGAAGCCGGCCACGATGCGCTCGGGGGTGGCGTCCGGGCGGGGTGCCTCGGGATCGATCCGCACCCCGTTGTCCTGGGTCTGCGGCACGTTGGGGCTCACCTGCTCGACCGGACCGCTCGACGGGACGCTGGCGCAGCCGCCCAGCACCAGGACCGCGGCGAGCGCCACGACCAGCCACTGCGGCCGGAAGACCCGGCGGTGAGTCATGGCTTCTCCCCTCGAACGGTGCCGGACGGACCCCCGGTGACGAGGTCGAGGGGCGCCAGGGGCAGCGGCGATCCGGTGAGGATCTCGCCGTGCTGGCGGGGAAGGGTCAGCCGGAACTGCGCGCCCTGGTGCGGCCGTCCCCACGCCGACAGCCACCCGCCGTGCAGTTGGGCGTCCTCCAGGGCGATGGCGAGCCCGAGGCCGGTTCCACCGACCGTGCGGGTCCTGCTCGGATCCGCACGCCAGAACCGGTGGAAGACCTGGGTGTTCTGGCTGGGCAGGAACCCGACCCCGTGGTCGCGCACGGTGACGGCGACGGCCTGGTCGTTGCCCGCCACCGTGATGACGATCGGCCGCCGCTCGCCGTGCTCGATCGCGTTGGTGATGAGGTTGCGCATGATCCGACGCACTCTCCGGGCGTCGATCTCGGCCCCCGTGTTGCCGCGCGCGGTGACGATGAGCCGGGTGCCCTGCCGGTCGGCGAATGCCCGTTGCGCATCGACCTCGGCCCTCACGACGTTGGCGAGGTCGGTCTCGTCGAGGGTGAGCACCGCGGCACCCGCGTCGAAGCGCGAGATTTCGAGCAGGTCACCGAGGAGTCCCTCGAAACGTTCGAGCTCGGCGTGCATCAGCTCCGCGGAGCGAGCCGCGCTCACGTCGAATTCGTCGCGCTGGTCGTACAGCAGGTCGGTGGCCATCTTCACGGTGGTCAGCGGGGTGCGCAGCTCGTGCGACACGTCGGAGACGAACTGCTGCTGCACCCGCGACAGTTCCTCCAGCTGTCCGATCTGGCGCTGGATCTCCGAGGCCATGTTGTTCATCGACGTCGCCAGGCTGGCGAGCTCGGTGGTTCCGCGCACATCCATCCGCTCGTTGAGATGGCCCGACGCGAGGCGCTCGGCGGCCAGGCTGGCCCGCCGAACGGGCTGCACCACCTGCCTGGTGACGAATCCGGCCATCGCGGTGAGTGCGATCGTGAGCAGGGCCCCGGTGGTGGCCGCCGCCTGCTGCACCACTGCCAGCGTCTGCACCTCCTTGCCCTCGGGAAAGATGAAGTACACCGGATAGGACTCCCCCACCGACGGGGCGTACAGGAGCGACCCGACCACCAGGCCGGGCTCGTCAGGGACGCCGGGATCGGTGAAACGCACGGTGGTCGGGGCGAGATACATCCCACCGCCGCGCTCGACGCTGACCGACAGTGCGACGGGGACGGTCGCCGCGTCGATTCCCACCGACGAGTAGCCCGACACCGGGCCCTGAATGACGATGCGGTATTGGCCGGCCTGGGCACCCACCTCGTTGGCGAGCTGGTTCAGCCGTTCGTAGATCGAGGTGCTGTCGGAGTTGGACTGGCGCAGCTGCTGCTGCATGCGGTCGAGCGCGGTCGAGGCCTCCTGCACGCTCGACTGACGCTTCGCGGCGAGGATGCCGTTGGAGGCCTGGCTGACGAGGAGGAACCCTCCCAGCACCATGATGACCACCGAGCCGATGAAGGTCGAGACGATCACCCGGAACGGCAGCGACGTGAGCCAGGCACGCACCGGCGCGCGCACCACCGACCTGATCGGTGATCTCACCACCGCCGGCGTCCCGAAGCGCGCGTCCGCGCCTCACCGCAGGGCATCCGCCGGCTCCCCGGCCCGGTACCCGATGCCGCGCACGGTCACCACGATCTCAGGATGCTCGGGGTCCCTCTCGACCTTGGAACGGAGCCGCTGCACATGGACGTTGACGAGGCGCGTGTCGGCGGCATGGCGGTATCCCCACACCTCCTCGAGCAGCACCTCGCGGCTGAACACCTGGCGCGGCTTGCGCGCCAGGGCGAGCAGTAGGTCGAACTCGAGGGGCGTCAGCTGGATCAGCGAGTCGCCCCGCTGCACCTTGTGCCCCTGGGTGTTGATGCTGATGTCGCCGATCTGGTAGACCCCGGCGGCCTCGTCGGTGTCACTGGTCGAGCGCCGCAGCCTGGTGCGGACCCGGGCGATGAGTTCCTTCGCCTTGAACGGCTTGGACACGTAGTCGTCGGCGCCGGCTTCGAGCCCGACGACGACGTCCATCGTGTCGCTCTTGGCGGTGAGCATGATGATCGGCACGTCGGACTCGTCGCGGATGTCACGGCAGACGTCGATGCCGTCTCGGCCGGGCAGCATGAGGTCGAGCAGGACGAGGTCGGGTCGCACGTCGTGGAACGCCGCGAGGGCGCGATCGCCCGTGGCGCACCAGACGGTATCGAACCCCTCCTGACGGAGCACGATCTGCAGCATCTCGGCGAGGGCGACATCGTCGTCGACGACGAGGATGCGGTTGCGGGAACCGCGTCCGGGTTCGGACATACCCACTTCCCCTCAGGCTGCGTCGGCTTGCCGCTCCGAGTGCGGAACACGTGGAACGAACCGAACAGATGATAACGGATTGGTTAAGCCCTGGGCCGACCACCGTCGGAATCCGGGGCTGTATCCATGGTGCCGCGGCACACCAGGGGCGCCGTGTCAATTCTGATCGGGATCGGACAGCCAGGTCGACATCAGCGCCGCGTCGCCGCCGAGGCGGCGCATCACCCGGCGCCACAGACCGAGGGGTTCGCTCACGAACACGTCCTCGGGACGTCCGGGAGCCCGGAACCAGTCTCCCCGGAGCAGTTCCGCCTCAAGCTGTCCCGGCTTCCAGCCGGCGTACCCGGCGAAGATCCGCAGCTCGGAGTAGGCGCCCTCGACGAGTTCGACGGGGGTGTCGAGATGCAACAGCCCGACGTCGTCGACGACGCGTCGCCAGCCCGGCGGGTCCTCGTGCGGGTTCGCGAGCCGGGCCAGGCAGACGGCACCGTTCTGCGACACCGGACCGCCGGCGAACAGCCGGGGCGGCTGGCACGCGAGGGGAGCCCATTGAGGCAGCACGTCGTCGAGGTCGCCGTCGGCGAAGCGGTTCAGCACGACGCCGAGGGAGCCGTCGTCGTCGCAGTCGAGCAGATAGATGACCGTCTCCCCGAACCAGTCGCTGGCCAGCCCAGCGGACGCGAGCAGCAGCTCGCCGGGCCGGGGTGGGTGCGCCAGAATCACCGTTCCAGTCTGTCATGGCCGATGCCTGTGGCCCGCACACCCGGATGTCCCGGGAGCCGACAAGCGCGAACACCACGCCGGCCAGTCCCCCGCCGGCGCCGCATGCACCTGCGGGGGACGGCGGGGGCGGAATACACGAGGCGCCAGACACCTTGCGCCCACTGACAGCGCAACTCGAGTGGAGCAGCGATGGTCCGGGCGTACGCTCCGGCGCCGCGGGGCTTCGGCGAACGGAGAACGACATGCCGAACCTGACCGTGATCATCGGATCGACCCGTCCGTGCCGCGGCGCCTGCCCATCGCGGAGTGGTTCGTCGACCGCGCGCGAGGCCGTGGTGGCTTCACCGTCGAGGTCGCGGACCTGGCCGAGGTCAATCTTCCGCTGCTGGACGAGCCGAACGATCCGCGGCTGCACCAGTACACCCGCGAGCACGCCCACGAGTGAAGTGCCCGGATCGAGCGGGCGGACGCCTCGTCTTCGTCACCCCCGAGTACAACTACGGCTACTCCGCCGCGATCTGGAACGCCATCGACCACCTGTACCACGAGTGGCGCGACAAGGCCGTCGGCTTCGTCTCCTCCGGCGGCGCCGCGGACGGCAGCCGGGCGGTCCAGCAGCTCAAGCAGGTCGTCACGACACTCAGGATGGTGCCGGTGGCCGAGAGCGTGAACATCCCCTTGCACACCACCTTCATCCACGACGGCCGGGTGCACGCGAACGATGGGATGAACCAGGCGACAGATGCCACGCACGACGAACCCCGGCGACTCGACTCGGCGTTCCGCCCGCTGCGCGAGGACGCCTCGTCCGCGGCCGCCTGATTCAGCGGCTGCCGGCGTCGCTCATACCCGCAAGGGCATGACGATCTCGGTCCACCATTGTCGCCGGTCAGGTTCGATTGCCGGGTCGCTGCAGCAAATCTCCCACGGATCCCCTGTCGGGCGTCCGCCCCGATGTGTCACCCACTCGGCGAGGCTTGCGTAGGCGGACTCCATGGCGTCGTAGGGCCCGAGGTAGGTCACGACGGCGGCGGTGCCGCCGGACAGGGTCGAGCTCACCACCTGTCCCGCCGCCGCCACCGTGGCCGCGGCCGGGAAGCCGGCCTCGACGTCGAACTCCTGCGTTCCCGTGCGGTGCTATCGGGCGAACGGCGCACCAGGGGGGATCCCCTGCCGTGCCAACTCCTGGGCGACGGCGCCGATGGCGCGGCCCGTGAACGCTCCGATGTCGGACACCACGAGAGTCGCGCGAACGACCGCCGTCGACACCCGGTGGCGGCGTCCGCGCGAACAGCGCCGGACGACACGAGAGCCGCCCCGATACGGGGGCGGCTCTCGTGCAAGAGGGGTGGAGGTGGCGGGAATTGAACCCGCGTCCTCGAGCGGCGAACCAGGACTTCTCCGGGCGCAGCTGACATTGCGTTCTACTCGGCCCCTGCACTCATGTCAGCATGTTGCAGACAGGCCCAGCCCGGTTTGAGTCCCGAGACGATCCGCCGGGTGCGGAACGTTCAGCAAGCCTTCTGAATGAGGCCAGGGTCCGGACGGAAGGCACATCCGGTCTGACCCTTCGATCACTGCTCAGGCAGCGAGAGCGAAGTCAGTGCGCGTGTTGTCGGCACTTATTGGTTTCCAGACGATCGTTTACGAGTTGAGTCTGGATCCTCGGCCCGCTTCTCCTGGGACTACCGTCCCAAGTCGAAACCAGTCACCCCCTGTTGAGTTGTCTCCCACCGCGAGCGGTCGGCACGAGGTACAACGTTACCGCTCACCGAGCTGTTCCCGCGACATGAATCCGGCGGGACTACGCGACCCGGCTCACTTGCGCCGGCGACGGGTGCCGTCGTCGATCGCGCGGATCGGCAACACCCGGGTGAACGGGTTCGTCCACTCCTCCCCGTTGGCCGCCTTGACCCCGCCGACGATCATGAACACGAACCAGAACAACCCGACCAGGCCGGTGACCATGTTGAGCGGGTGGATCATCGACTGCAGCACCGACAGGACCATCGCGATGACGGTGAACGACACGGTCGCGTTGAACGCCTTCGCGGCCTGCCGGTGTGCCGGGGAGCCCGCCGGGGTCACGGCGGCGGCGATCGCGGGTCCGATGAGCCAGGTGAACGCGCCGCTGAAGTACGCGACCGCACCGCCGGCGGTCGCCTCGGGGCGGCGCTGGAGGTTCATCGAGTGCGAGTCAGGAGCGGTCAGGCCGTAGGGCGAGCGCAGGTCGCCGGGGGCCGCCGACGGGATCCGGGCCAGGCCATCGAACGCCTGGTTGAGTTCGCGGCGGGTGTTGGCCGACAGGGCCATCCCGATCCGCTTGTCGAACTCCTCACCGGAGAGGCGCCCGTCAGCGTAGGCCCGCTGCAGGTAGTCCTCGGCACGGGCACGCTGGTCGGGCGTGACCGCCCAGTCGAGACTCGAGGGATCGGGGGCACCGGCGAACGGAGAACTGGACATGTGCCCAGTGTGCCGCGCCGCGAGGGCACCGGCCATCAGGTGCTCCCCCGCCATCTCCCGGGGCAACCCCGACCCTCCCCCGGTAGGCTGCAGGGCATGACTGACGAGAAGCCGATCATCGACCGCCCCGACGGTCCCCCGCCGCACGACCTGCAGATCACCGACCTGGTCGAGGGGGACGGCCGCGAGGCCACGTCCGGAAGCACGGTCCTCGTCCACTACGTCGGCGTGTCGTACTCCACCGGCGAGGAGTTCGACGCGTCCTACGGCCACAGCCCGCTCGCCTTCCCGCTCGGCGCGGGGCGGGTCATCTCCGGCTGGGACGCCGGGATCCAGGGCATGAAGGTGGGTGGACGTCGAAAGCTGGTGATCCCCCCGCAGATGGCCTACGGCGATCGCGGAGCCGGCGGCGTCATCGCGCCGGGTGAGACGCTGATCTTCGTGTGCGACCTCGTCGACGTGCGCTGAGCCCGCTCCACCGCAGGCTCACCACGAGCCGATGCCCGTGCCCCCCCC
>JAJXWF010000282.1 GCA_021781735.1 Actinomycetes bacterium | reverse complement strand
GCGCTTGCGTGGCCCGGGCGCGTTTGAGCGAGAGGGTGATCGCCTCGCCGTCGGGGTCGTCCCAGTCGAGCGGCACGGTGACAACCGCGCAGTCGAGCCCGCCGCAGGGCGCCCAGTGCAGCACCTGGGCGAGGTAGCGCCGGACGCCCGAGCCGGGCGGTGGCGCGGTGAACCCGGGAGGACGGGCGGCCGAGGCGAAGGGCGTCCGATCGGGTGAGTCGAGACCGGCGAACATCCGATGGTCGCCCGGGGAGTAGAACGCCACCGGCGTGTCCGCCGGGGATGAGGAGGACCCGGTGGGCCGCGATCCCGGTGTCGGCTGGACCCGCGGACCCGCGACGAGCACCCCGGACACGGCGAGCGCGAGACCAAATCCGGCCACGGCCCAGCGGGTGCGGGTGGGCCTGGTCACCGCCCGTCCGGGCGCGGTTCGCCGACCTCCGCGACCCGAGGACGCCGCGGCTTGGGGACCGGTCGCGGCCCGGGGCGCGGCGCGCCCTCCCCCGGCCCCGACTCGGGCGAACCCGGCTCCCCCGGGCCGGCGTCGTGCCGATGCCGACGCAGCGTGCGATGATCGGGGGCTGGGCGTCCGGCCATCGGGCACAGCGACTCGAGGGGACATGCGGACACCTCGCCGTCGGCGTCGCGGACGGTCACGGCATCGAGGGGGACGACATGGGCCACCACGACGCCCTCCCCGCCCGGCGTCGAGATCGACGCACCGACCTCGGGCGCGCGATTGGAGAAGTCGGCGTACATGGCCTGCTCGTAGCGCAGGCAGCACTTGAGCCGACCGCACACCCCGGACAACTGCAGCGGGTTGTTCGGTAGTCCCTGGAGCCTGGCCAGGCGCATGCTGATCGGCTCGAAACTGTCGAGGAAGGTGCTGCAACACAGGTCGCGCCCGCAGTCGCCGACGCCCCCAGCGATCCGGGTGGCGTCCCGCGAACCCACCTGGCGCAGATCGATGCGGGACTGCAGCGAGCGCGCCAGGTCGGTCAGCAGGGCCCGGAAATCGACCCGGACCGGAGCCGTGTAGTAGATGATCACGAGCTGATCGACATCGTCGCTGCGATCGATCAAGTCGACTCCGACGAGCTTCATCGCCAGCCCGTGGTGCTCCACCAGGCGGCGGGTGACGGCCAGCGCCTCTGCCCGGATACGGAGGTTGCGCGCGTCGCGGCGCAGGTCGTCGTCGCGGGCCGACCCCAGGCACGCGGGAAGCGGGTCGAAGCCCGCGGCGTCGCACGATTCGGGGGCCCAGACGACGCGGCACACCTCGGGCCCGTTGTCGGTCGGGAACAGCACGGCGTCGCCGACACGGTAGCTCCGGCCGCCGGGATCGAGGTAGTGCAACTGCCCGTGCGGCCTGAACTCCACAGCCATCACCTGGGTCATGGCGCCACGATAGGCCACTCCCGGACCGCCACTGCGGGCGACCCGAGTCGCCCTCGGGGTGGTGCTACAGGACGGACTTGGCCTTCTGGCGCCCGGCACGGACGCTGCCGTCGATGCTCCAGCGTCCGGCGCCGAGGCACAGGAACACGATACCCACGGCCGCGAGCACCAGCTCGAGCTCGCCGATGAATCCGGGCACGCCCGGCTGGAACGGGTTGACCGCCCCCCACATGACCCGGGCCAGCGCCGCGATCATGAGGGCCGCGATGCCGAGCCCCGCGACCCGCGTCAGCAGGCCGAACAGCAGCGACACCGCGGCGAGGATCTCGGCGACCCCGATGCCCCACGCGAGATAGTGCGGCGAGGGCAGGGCCGCACGGGTGAGGAAATCGATGAACGCCTGGATGTCGGTGAGGTGCTGGTAGCCGCGCACGCCCAGCACTCCGGCGACCACCAGGCGCAGTAGGAACAGCCCCAGCGAGCCGAAGAAGCCGTCGGTGGTGCGCTTGACGGCCACGGGAGGGGCCGGAGCGGGTTCGGTGGCGGCGACCTTGCCGAGCGAGCGGTCGCGGGCGGCCCGGGCCTCCTCGCGAGCACGGGCAGCCGCGGCCTCCCGTTCTGCCCGCTCGGCCTCGGGGTCGAGGACGCGGGTGTTCTCGACTTCGTCGGGTGCTGAGTCGGCCTGGTCAGACATGATGGCGGGTCCTCGGGGAAGTCGATTCTCGATCAGGTGGACCCCACACGGAGCCCACCCGGCCGGAACGCGGTCGTCGGCGTCCGACGTCGTCGATTCTGTCACGCAGCACGCCGCAGGTGCCGCAGACACCCCGCCGCGACCGACGACGCAGGCGTCACCGGTGGATCCTCACCCGTCGAGGTCGGCCATGGCGAGCAGCATCGCCTCGATCGCCAGCAGCGGCGCGACGTTCCCCTCGAGGGCGGCCCGGGCGGCGAGGATCGCGTCGATGCGCTGCACGGTGCGTTCGGGAGTGGAACTGCGGGCCGCCGCGGCGAGGGGCTCGCGGAGCTCGGCGTTGACCAGTCGACGTGCCGGATGGTCGGGCACCGTCTGCAGGACCAGCACGTCGCGCTCGAAGGTGGCGAGTTCGGTGAGCACACGGTCGAGGGCGTCGCGCTGCAACCGCTTCGCCCGAGCCTTCTGCTGGTCGTCGAGTTCCTTGAGGGCCGCCTGGGCGTGCCGCGGGCGGGCTCCCTTGGCGCCGATGCCGAGGGCCTCGCCGAG
>JAJXWF010000003.1 GCA_021781735.1 Actinomycetes bacterium | reverse complement strand
GCCGTCGCGCTTCAAGGCGACGGCGTCCGGCTTCGGATACATGTTCGTCAAGGGTGCGTCGTTCTTCGGCGCGTTCGTCTTCCCCGTGATGAGCGCCCACTGGGGCAAGGCCGGTGCCACCCTGGCGGTGTCGATCCTGTCGCTGATCGGGTTCCTGTCGGCGAAGTTCGTCCTCCCGGAGATGTTCAACTACGTGGAGAAGGAAGAGGACCTCGACGCAGTGCTGGAGTCGGTCTGATCCCGAACCCGGTCGCATGACCACCTGAGAACCGTTGAGCGCCCCGTCCCACCCCGGGACGGGGCGCTCAGTGCGTGGGACGCCCTCGGTTCACCCCACGCAGCAGCACAGATCACCACCACGAAAGGATGGTGCGCATGACAGCGCCCGCACGCCAGAAGATCCACGCCCTCGTCGCCCATGTGGGTGGAGGAGCCGGGGTCGACGAGATCGACATCCCGGCCCCCACCGACGGGCACGTGCAACTGGAGATGACCCACGGCGGCATCTGCGGCAGCGACCTTCACTACTTCAAGGAGGGCCGGGTGGGTGACTTCGTCATCCGCTACCCCCTCACGCTCGGCCACGAGGTCGTGGGGCGCGTCGCCGACGACCCGTCCGGCCAGTGGGCCGCGGGGACGCCGGTGGCCATCCACCCGGCCTACGCCTGCCACCAGTGTCCCGAGTGCCTGTCGGGGAATCCGCACGTCTGCCGCAACGCCACCTACCTGGGATCAGCGGCGTCCGACCCGCAGACGAACGGAGGGTTCGCTCAGCGGCTGAACGTTCGGCTGGACCAGCTCCGGGCTCTTCCGGAGGGGCTCGACCTGTCGCTTGCGGTTCTCGCCGAGCCGCTCGGTGTGGCGCTGCACGGCATCAACCTGGCCGGGGACGTCGCCGGCAAGCGCTGCCTGGTCACCGGGTCGGGGCCGATCGGCGCGCTCACCGTGGGCGCGCTCAAGGCCCGGGGAGCCGCGGAGGTCGTGTCGACCGACCTGCTCGACAACCCGCTGCGGATCGCCCGGGCGATGGGCGCCGACGAGGTGGTGAAGATCGGGGTCGACCGGCTCGAGCCCATGTCGTTCGACCTCGCCTTCGAGGCGTCCGGGGCGCCCGCGGGGCTGTCGTCGGCGATCGCCGCCACCAGGCGGCTGGGGACCATCGTCCAGGTCGGCATGCTGCCGGGCCCGACGATCACGGTCGCGATGGCCGTCATCAACAAGGCCGAGCACACGATCAAGGGCGCATTCCGCTTCGACCAGGAGATCGACGAGGCGCTGACGATGCTCGCGGCGACGCCGTCACTCGGGTCGGTGATCACCCACACCTTCCCGCTCGACGACGCCCTCGAGGCGCTCGCCGTGGCGGGCGACCCGGCCATCTCGGGCAAGGTCGTGCTCAAGCTCGACGCCTGAGCCCGGGTCCGATCGCCGGGGTGCGTGGTGGAGGTTGGGAGGGGACCGCGTCAGGGGTGGACGAGGACGATGAGCTCGGCCGGACCGTGCATGCCGTGGATCATCGCGCTTTCGATGTCGCCCGAGCGGCTGTGCCCACTGACGAACTGGACGCCGATCGGCCGCGGCCGCAGCGCCGCGGTGGCGTCGACGGCGTCCTGGTAGGTGGGCAGCAGGGCCTCTCGGGCGAGCAGTACGACATGGGTATTCACCAGCAGCGACGTGCGCCGCGGGGCGTCCGGACGTTGCGGCAGCACCACCGTCCCCGACTCCGCCGCGCCGACGAACGCCTCACTGACGCCGATCTCGGCGTCCCACGGGTCGGCGGGGGGAGCTGGCAGGTCGACGCCCTGGAGCAGCGGGATCGGGTCGACGAGTGCGGCCCGCCCGCCGACAAGGTCGCGGACGCGTGCGCGGAGGTCGTCGCGGCTGAGCACCTCGACCGTCGTGCCGTTGGCCTCTGCCTCGCGACGGAACCGTTCGATCAGCTCATCGGTCATGGCCGTCCTTCTTCCGCGCCGCGCGGCGGACCGCACCGGCGCCCGTGAACGAGGGGAGCGAGCGCACCGACGCCCACGTGGAGACCAGCGGCAGCCTCCGAAGGATTCCGCCCGGCACGACCGAGGCGGCCCTGGCCCCGATCATGGACGCCGCATAGCCGACCCGGGTGCTCCACGCCAGCGACCAGGCGCGCCAGCCGGCGTCCTCGACCGGGCGGGGGTGCTCCTCGACATAGCGGTTGCGCAGGTCGACCAGCAGGTCGGGGATCGGGATCTTCACCGGGCAGGCGTCCGCGCAGGCCCCGCACAGGCTCGACATGAACGGCAGGTCGGCGTCGGCGGAGTGGCCGCCGATCACCGGGCTCAGCACCGCGCCGATCGGGCCGCCGTAGATCGACGCGTACCCGTGGCCGCCGCCCATGGTCCGGAACACCGGGCAGGCGAACTGGCAGTTGCCGCAGCGGATGCAGCACAGCACCTCTTCGAGAGGGGTGCCGAGCACGTCGCTGCGTCCGTTGTCGAAGATCACCACGTGCAGCTCCCGCGGTCCGTCGCCGCCGGCGTCCGGGTCGCGGGGACCGCTGAGCCAGGTCTGGTAGGTGGTGACGAACTGCTTGTTTGCGGTGTCGCTCAGCAGCGGCACCAGGACGCCGACGTCCGACAGCCGGGGCACGACCTTCTCGATCGGCATCACCGCGACCAGCACGTCGGGCTGGCTGGTGACCATGTCGGCGTTGCCCTCGTTGGTGACGACCACCAGGGTGCCGGTGTCGGCTGCCGCGAAGTTCACCCCGCAGATGCCCATCTGGGCCGCCTTGAAATCGGCGCGGAGGCGGGCGCGGGCGAACGCGGCGAGGTCGTCGGGCCGGTCGCTCACCGGGGCGCCGTTGAGATCGGCGAACAGGTGGGTGACGTCGTCCTTCGACAGGTGCAGCGCGGGGCCCACGATGTGGCTCGGCCGCTGCCCCGCCGCCTGGACGATGTACTCGCCGAGGTCGGTCTCGACGACGTCGATCCCGAGCCCGTTGAGGTAGGGGGTCAGGTGGATCTCCTCGGTCGCCATCGACTTCGACTTGGCCACCAGGCTGACGCCGTGGTCGCGGGCGACCTGCCCGACGGCCTCACGGGCCTGCTCGGGCGTCGACACCCGGTGGACGATGGCGCCGTTGGCCTCCAGGCTCGCGCAGAGCCGGTCGAGGTGGCCGGACATGTCCTTCAGGGTCTCGCGTCGGATCTCTGCTCCCCGCTCACGTCGGGCCGCGGCCTCCGGCGTCCACACGCCCGAGGCGCGCTCTCGGCCCAGGGCCTCGAGCCGCTCCCGGGTATGGCCCACGCCGGGACGCCGCACGGCATCGGCACTGATGAGGGGCAACCGGCGGGTGCCCGGCGGAATCTCGGCCCCGGCCCACTCGGGGTGCGACAGGGACACCCGCTCGGTGCCGATGAGGGCCGTGGACGAGGGCCGGGACCCGGCCCTCCCCTGCTCCGACGGGGCAGTCATGCCGTCACGCCCGCCGGAACCAGGGCGTCGCGGACGATCTCGGCGATGTGTCGCGTGGGGAGGGCTCGGCCGGTCGCGCCAGCTCGGCCGCTGAGGTGGACCAGGCAGCCGGGGTCGGCCGAGACGATCCAGTCGACCTCAGTGGCCGCGGCGTGGTCGAGCTTCACGTCGGCCATGGCCGCCGACAGCTCGGGGAACTTCACCGCGAACGTGCCGCCGAAGCCGCAGCACCCGTCGGGGTCGACCATCTCGACCACCCGCAGTCCGTCGATGCGCGACAGCAGCTCGCGGGGGGTGGTGCGCTCGCCGAGCACCCGGGTCATGTGGCAGCCGTCGTGGTAGGTGACGGTCGCGTCGAGGTGGAGTGGCAGGCCGGCGCCGAAGGCCGCGACGAACTGGGTGAACTCCCACATCCGCCGGACGAATCCGGACGCCGCCGGCACCAGCGCCGGGCCGTTGTGGGCGACCATCGCCGCGCACGAGCCGGCCACCGTGACGATCGCGTCGCAGCCCTCGAACGCCCCGACGGTGTGCCGGAGCACGGGGGCCGCGGCGCGGGGCTGCCCGGTGTTGAACGCGGGCTGGCCGCAGCATCCGGCGTCCGCGGGCACGACGGGGTCGAACCCCATCGCCCGCAGCACGTCGAGGGCTGCCAACGCGGGACCGGGGGAGGCAAGGTCGGCCATGCACGTGGGCCAGAAACCGACCCTCGCTGGCCGTGCTGGCTGATCGGACACGGATTCACCTCCGAAGCCAGGGGCGCCTTTGACGGCTCCGGGACCAATCCCTAGCGTTGCCTGTGATTCCATACCCGGCAGTTCGCCAACGCAAGTTGGGCGGCCGGGGCACCGAAGGGAACACCAGTGAATCGGATCGTCCACCTCGGACTCGGCAACTTCCATCGCGCCCACCAAGCTGTTTACACTGCCGACGCCCCCGGGGAACCCTGGGCGATCACGGGCGTCGCCCACTCGAATCCCAGCGTGGTGGAGGCGCTACGCCGCCAGAACATGACCTACACGGTCGTCGAGGTGGGCCCGGGGGCGAAACCGGCGCGACGGCTCGCCGTCATCGACCGCGCGTTGGTCGCCCGACGCGCCCCGAACGCGGTCATCGCCGAGATCGCCGACCCCGAGACCCACCTCGTCACCCTGACGATCACCGAGAACGGCTACGGATTCCGACCCGGCAGCCACGACCTCGACATCACCGACGACATCCGCAGCGACGCGACCGGCACGGCCGCACCCCGCACGATGATGGGGCTGCTGGCCCGCGGCCTCCTGCGGCGGGCCGTGTCCGATGGCACCCCGCTGAGCCTGGTGAGCTGCGACAACGTGAGCGGCAACGGAAGCGTTCTGCGGACCGTTCTCACTCAGTTCGCGGCGCTGATGCCCGAGCCGGACGCCGGCACCCTCGGCCAATTCCTCGCCCGGTGCGCCACCCCGAACACCATGGTTGACAGGATCGTCCCCGCCACCACCGACGCGACCCGCGCCGCGGCCAAGGCCGCCGGGAGCGACGACGAGATCCCAGTGCCCTGCGAGCCGTTCACCATGTGGGTGCTCGAGGACGCCTTCGCCGGCCCGCGCCCACGCTGGGAGGCCGCCGGCGCCATCCTCACCGACCAGGTGCACCAGTACGAACTCGTCAAGCTTCGGCTACTCAACGCCACCAACTCACTGCTCGCCTATCTCGGCCCCCTGAACGGCCTGGCCTACCAGGCCGAGGCTGCCCAGCACCCGGTCATCCTCCCGGTAGCCTGGCGACTCGGCGACGAGATGCAGCCGACGATCGCCCTGCCCGACGGTCTTGACCCCCTGGCCTACCGGAAGGAGATGTTCGCCAGGTTCGCCAACGTCGAGCTCCGCCACACCTGCCAACAGGTCGGATCCGACGGCTCGGCCAAACTCACCCAGCGGGTCCCCGGCCCGGTCGCCTGGTACGAGGAACGCGGGCGGGTGCCTCACGTGATCGCGCTGCTCGTCGCCGCATGGCTGCATGTGGTCACCCGGCTCGACCTGCCCGCCGGCCAGGCTCCTGATGAACCGATGCACGACCTGCTTCGCCGGCTCGACCAGGCATCGGAGCATCCCGCCGACCTGGCCCGGGCGGCACTTACCGAGGAGGCCGTCCTCGGTCCAGAACTGGCCCTGCGCGAGAACTTCATCGCGCTCGTGGGAGAGTATCTCGACGACATCGCCGCTGGTCGGCTGGCAGAGCTGCTGGCCCGCCTCGGCTCCCACGACACCGCAGCAGAGAGGTCGCACTCATGAGGATCGTCGCTGGCGAGGTCATCGTCTCCAGCCCCGGCCGCAACTTCGTCACACTCAAGCTGGTCACCGACGACGGCGTGGTCGGCTACGGCGACGGCACCGTCAACGGCCGCGAGCGCGCCGTCGAGGGCTACCTCCAACACCTCATCCCGCTGCTCATCGGTCGTGACGCCACCCGCATCGAGGACACCTGGCAGTACCTCTACCGCGGCGCGTATTGGCGGCGCGGCCCGATCACCATGGCCTCGATCTCCGCGGTCGACCAGGCACTGTGGGACATCAGCGGCAAGGCACTCGGCGTCCCCGTGCACCGGCTACTCGGTGGCACCAGCCGCGACTACCTCATGACCTACCCGCATTGCACCGGCATGACCGTCGACGAGGTCGTCGACGAGGCCGCTGCGAAGCTCGAGGAAGGCTACAAGGCGATCCGAGTCCAAGCGGCCGTCCCTGGGCTGGCCACGACCTACGGCGTGCACGCGCATGCGGACGACGAGGAGACGGGTGCCTACGAGCCGGCGTCCGGTGCGCTGCCTGACGAGGAGATCTGGGACACCAAGCTCTACCTCGACTTCGTCCCCAAGCTGGTCAAGCGCGTTCGCGACGAGCTGGGCTACGGCTTCGAACTGCTGCACGACTCACATCACCGGCTGACCCCAATCGAGGCAGGCTGGTTGGGCAAGCAGCTGGAGCCTTACCGAATGTTTTGGCTCGAGGACGCCACGCCGGCCGAGGACCAGGCGGCGTTCCGACTGATCCGCCAGCACACCACTACGCCGCTGGCGGTCGGTGAGGTGTTCAACAGCTGGTTCGACTACCAGACGCTCATCACCGAACGGCTGATCGACTTCGTCCGCACCCCGGTCACCCACGGTGGCGGTATCACCCACCTGCGCCAACTCATGGGCGTGGCCGACTTCTACGGCGTCCGCTCCGGGTTCCACGGCCCGAGCGACATCTCCCCGGTCGGCATGGCGGCCAACTGCCACCTCAGCTGGTCGATCCACAACTTCGGCGTCCAGGAATATATGGGCTACCCCGAGCAGGTATCGAAGGTCTTCACCCGGTTCCCGGTGGTCGAGAACGGCGTCGTGGTCCTCGACGACACCCCCGGCCTCGGAGTCGAGATCGACGAGGACGCCGCCAAGCGCTTCCCGTTCGACCCGAAGTACCTCCCGGTCAACCGCAAGACCGACGGGACGCTGCACGACTGGTGACGTGAGGTGACCTGGCATGGCAAGACCCGGGCACGGGTTGCCTCCCACTGATGTTGGCTGGGAAGCCGGCGGCGCGGAGGTCCCGTCTACGAGACGGGGACTGACGCTCCTCGTGGGTGTCAAGCAGCATCAAGCCAGTGCCCGTGGCGCTGAGCGAGTTCGCCGCTGGGGCGCCGTCGGAGTTTGAGTTCGCCAATGTGGGCGGGCCATCCGCTGAGGCGTTCGACGGCGGCAGCGAGGTGCGGGTCTTTGCTGGACGCTGAAAAACTGGTCGACGGTGGATCGGGCGTTGGCCTCGGATCGGCCTCGCCGGTGCGAACGCAAGGAGGCGGCCTCGTTCTCACCGCTCGGGGCGGAGGTGAGAGCGATCGTGGTCGAGTATGCGGAAAGCTGCGACCGTGAGACGCGGCCCGCCAGCACGCCGCGTCGTAAAGTGCACAGTTCGACCCCCAGACACTGGCGGGTCCGCGTGCGATTCAGCGGTTCGTCCACCACGGATCTAAGTTACAGCAGTAGTTCATAACATTACCGTAGTAGTCTTCCCTCATGCTCGCCCCTCGCCCGTCATCTCGAACGGAAGAGCGTGAACACCGCGCACAGCTCGACCAGGTGACCAGTGTGCCCGTGTACCCAGTGGTGCGCCTTGAGTTACGTGAGCTGACAGGCGGGCTGTGGTCGGGGCTGGCGAACGGCATCACCGTGTGCGACCAGGCCGACGAACAGGCCGCTCGGGTGGTGCTGCTGGCCCAGGCGGCGCAGGCGGCGTCGCTGCGACCGGGTGGGGCGATCCGGGTGGTTGCGGAGGGGTTCAACGACGAGACCTCCGACTTCGTGGTCACGGCCGATGGACAGATGACGCCGACCGGCGCACCAAACGAGAACCGGTCGCGTAGGCGAGTCACTGCGGTTGCCAGCGGGATCGTGGCGGTGGTGGCTGCGGCCGGAGTGACGTTGACGATGGTGGCGCGGGCCGCACCAAGCCATCCGAGGACGGCCGTCGTCGCGCCGAGTGCTTCGGCCACGCAGCTACCGGTGGTGCCGCCGCCGGGATACGGAGCGGTGGCGGCCTGGGCGGCCCCGGTGTCGTTCTCAGGGGCCGATGCGGTGGCCACGGCGGACGGGTTGGTGTTCGCGCCGAACGCGGACGCCTCGGGAGTGGTGGCGCTGGACGCCGGTACCGGGGTTCGGCGCTGGCAAGGGACTCTGGCTGGAGGTTCCCTGGGAACGCCCGCGACGATGGCTGGTGGACCGGTGGTCGTCGGCTCGGGTGCCGCTGCAATGGTCATGGCCTGGTCGGTTGACCACGTGGCGGCGTGGTCGGCAACCAGTGGTGCCGCAAAGGGGGAGTGGCCCCTCCCGGCCGCCGCCCAGGTGGTGGCCTACCCGTTGGGCGTGGTGGCGGTGGGCCAGGGGCAGCACGCGTCCGTGTTCACCAGTTCAGGGATGACCGAGCGCGTGATCCCCGCCGGAGCGGTGGTCGCCGGCGTCACTGGCGATGGCGGAGTGGTGACCGTCGGGGACGGTCGTGCATGGCTGGTGACTTCCGATGCGGTCGCCGGTGACGGCGTGCCCCTGACGGCACCACGGGGAACGACTGTCCTCGGGCCGTTGGGCGTGGCACATGGCGTCCTTGTGATGGCCTACTCGAACCCGTCCGGGGACGCGGTCCTGACCGGGTTCCGCGTGGGGACGTGGCGCACCGCGTGGTCCGTGGACGCCGGCCCGGCCACAGGGTTCGACACCACCAGCACTGGCCAGACCGTGTCCCCGGCACTGTTGGAGCAGGGGCGGCAGGCCCGGTGGGCGATCGCGGGAACCGAGCTGATGGACGCCTCCGGCCGGATGCACCCCCTGCCGGCCGGATGGGTGACGACGGCGATCAGCGATCAGATGGCGTTCGGGACCGCGAGCAGCGGTCTGGCTGTGGCGTACCCGGATGGCCGGGTGACCAGCGCGGCGTCCTCCGGGACCGCGACCCCGGTGGCGCCGGTCGCGGTCGATGACGCCGGGCACCTGTTCGTGGTTGCCAACGACGGCGACCGCACCTCGCTGTACGCCCTGCAATCCACGGGCTCGAGGCGGTAGCCGTGAAGGCGACGGTGGCGGGAGTGGTGGCACTCCTCGTGCTGCTGCCCCTGATGGTGGCGGCACTCTCGGCCGCCCAGAACCAGGGGACGCCGGTGAGCATCAACACAGCCGTCGTCCCTCCCCAGTACGTGTCCCTGGTGGAACGCGCGGGCCAGACCTGCCCGGAGTACCCGGCCGCGTTGCTGGCCGCCCAGATTCAGCAGGAGAGCGGGTGGAACCCGGCGGCGATGTCACCGGTCGGGGCCCAGGGGATCGCCCAGTTCATGCCGAACACCTGGGCGTCCTTAGGCCTGACGAGTTCCCCGCTGGACCCGTCGGCGGCCATTCCGGCGATGGCCACGCTGATGTGCGGGCTGTTCCGCCAGGTGGAGTCCCTCATGGGGGACGGCGCGATCAGCCACGGAACGCCGACCCAGAACGCGTTGGCCGCCTACAACGCGGGCCTGGGCGCCGTGCTCAGAGCCGGCGGGTTCCCGACCGGGATCGGCGAGACGGACCGGTATGTTCCGGCGATCCTGGCGCTGCAGGTGACGTTCGGCATCCCGGGCTCCTCGCTGTCAGGTCCCACCGTCAAGGACCTGGGCTCGAGCGGGCCCTGCCCGCTGGGGGCGTCCAACACCGGGGTGTCGTGCAACGTGGCGATCGCCTATGCGGTGGCCCAGATGGACGCCCACCAGCCGGTCTGGCACAACCTCTGCCTGACCCTGGTGACCCTGGCCTACGGGGGCGAGTTCGCCGGCATCGGCGACCTGACCGCCCTCGCGGCCGCGCAGGCGGTTCAGTCGGCCGGGCTGATGCAGCCGGCCACCACCGACTACGCCGCGATCCCGCGCGGGGCGGTGGTCTGGTTCGACGACGGCGGCGCCGGCCACGTGGCGCTGAGCGTCGGCGGGGGCTACGCGATCAGCACCGATGTTCCCGCCGACAACGGCTACATCGGCATCGAACCGATCAGCTTCTTCGAAGCCACCTGGCACCAACGCTTCATCGGCTGGTCGCCACCGCGCGTCTGACCACCCCCTCCGTCCACCCAGCCCGTCCGACCCGGACGGGGGAGACCCACCACGGAAGGAGCCCTTCGATGGGCATCGCACCCCTCACGACCTCGGCCATCACCACCCTGAACCACCTGGCACCGCTGGTGCTGCCACCGGGGATGAGCAACATCACCACGATCGTGGCCTGGGTCACCGGCCTGGCCGGGGTGGCGCTGATCGTGGCGTGGATCGTCGCGATCGGTAGTACCGGGTTGAAGGCCCTGCGCCACGGAAGCTTCGAGGGCGGCACGGCGGCCGTCGTGTGCCTGATCTGCGGGGTCGCGCTGGGGGCGACGAGCGCGATCTTCGCGGCGCTGGGGATCACCGGAGCATGACCTCCGAGTCGGCCGGACATTCCCCTCGACAGTGAGGACACGCGGATGACTGACACGCACAACGAGCCCCGCGGGGGCGTCGAGCGCTGGTGGTGGGCCTCGGCGGTGGTCGTGGTGGCCGTGGCGGTGGGACTGGTGTGGGTCCTCACCCACCGGCACGGGCAAGCCGACGCCACACCCCCCGCGCCGACCTCGACCGCGCCCAATGCTGGAGGCTCTCCCATCCCCAGCGGGTCGGCGTCCACCCCTACCGCGGTCGTCACCTCAACCCCGGCGGGCACGTGGGCCGACCTGGGCTGCAACGGCCACTCCTCCTCCAGCCGGGACGTCGGACCCCAGCTCACCGGCACGGCCTGGACGCCGTTCCTCACCTCGGCGCTGCCGAGCACCCAGCTCTTGGGGCCCACGAGAATCACCGGGCCGCTGCGCCAGTGCTACGCCCACTCACCCGCTGGCGCGGTGATGGCGGCCGCCAACATCGGACTTGCCGAGTACGCACCGGGCGGACGCAGCGTAATCCTCACCCAGTGGACCGCTGGTCCGGGACGCGACAAGGCCCTGAGCGACCTGGCCCAGTCCAGCGGCCAGCCCGCTAACATCGCCGGGTTCGCCTTCGCCGGGTGCACACCCATGCGATGCAACGTGCAGCTCGCGGTCACCCAGGGCGGCCAGTACGCGAGCTCGGTCGTCCCCATGATCTGGCGCAACGGCGACTGGTCCGTGGACGGGTCGCAGACCAGCCCCGACGGCGGGCTGTCCAGCACCCTCCCGGCCGGGTTCACCCAGTGGGGGCCGGCCGCATGAGCGCGTCCCCGTTGCTCCTGATCCCCTTGTGCGGGTTCACCGATCTGAGTTGCCTGGCGAAGGCGGCGGCTGGCAGCGCGTTCGACTCCCTGGTGAGCGCGCTCGGGGCGGGGGTGATCGCGATGGTCAAGTTCCTGTCGACGTTCTGGCTGGCCACCCCCTCGCCGACGGTGGCGACGGGTTCGGGGAACTCCTGGACCCCGGTCACGGTGATCGGGGATATGAACCTGTGGCTGGCCCCGATCACCGGTGCGATCGCCGCGGTGTCGTTCGCCGTGCAGCTGACGCGGGTGGCCTTCCGCACCTCGATCCGGGACGCCGGCGGGCTGGTGCGCCAGCTGGTGGCGGTGTCGGGGGCACCGGTCGCGTTCGTGGCCATCACCCAGGTGCTGATCCTGGCCGGTGACGCGTTCTCCCCGTGGATCATCCGCCAGGCGTCCGGCAGCAGCCAGCCGAGCCAGGGCATGGAGACGCTGATCACCGTGGGACTGGCCGGCGGCAGTCCGACCTCCCAGCAGGGCATGTGGTTCCTCGTGTATCTGCTGTGCCTGCTCGGTGCGCTGGTGCAGTGCGTGTTCATGAACCTGAGGGCCGCCGCGCTGATCGTGCTGATGGTGTTCGTCGGCCCCACCGCCGCGGCGTCGGCCAGTGACGAGGGGTGGCTGCGGTTGCGGCGACTGGGCCTGCTGATTCTCGGGTTCGTCCTGTACAAGCCGGTGGCTGCGGTGATCTACGCGGTGGGCCTGTCGATGATGGGCCCGGCCGGCAACGACGTGCGCAACGCGCTGTGGGGGCTGACCGTGATGGTGATGGCCGCCCTCGCTCTGCCGGCGTTCATCAAATTCCTGGCACCGATGGCGGCCATGGGCAGCTCGAGCGCGGCGTCCGGCGCGGCCGCGGTGGGAGTGGTCGCCGCCGGCGCGGCCCTGGTGGCCACCGGTGGCTGGTCGGCCGCCGGTGGGGGAGCGGCGGCGTCCGGGGGAGCAGGTGGATCCGCGGCGGTGGGCGGATCCGCGGCCGGCGCCGGGATGGCGGCGCCCGCCGACGGGGCCGGGGCTGCGTCGCCCGGAGGCGGGTCGTCGTCGGTGCCCGCGGTGGCCGGGATGGTGCAGCAGGGATCCTCAACGGCGGCGAGCGGCGCGGACGACACCGCGGCATGACGGACAGCAGGAAGGGACCTGATCGCAGATGAGCGCACCAGCACAGCCGAGGCCGGCCGAGGAGCCGGCCCAGTTCGGGAACCTGCGGGAGCCGAAGCTGCCGGGCTTGTTCGCGCTGCCAGCCGGAGCGAGCGCGTTCCTGGTCCTGGCCGCCCTGATCTTCATGGCGACGGCGTTCGTGAACCTGTGGGCGGCGATCGGCTGGGCCGTGATCGCGGTCGCACTGGTGATCCCGACCGCGATCCCCACCAGGGACGGATACGGCCGCTACGAGATGCTGTTCCGCCGCCGCCGGTACACCACGGCGCGCAAGCGGGGGGAGACGGTGCTGCGCCAGGGGCTGGTCGGCGCGACCCCCGACGGTGCGTGCCGGCTGCCGGGGGCGGCGGCGGCGACCGAACTGTCGAGCCATGTCGACGGCCAGGGACGCGAGTACGGGCTGCTGCACTGGCCGCACGCGAACCTGTACGCGGTGGTGCTGCAGGCGGGCCCGTCCGGATTCGCGGGGGTCGACCAGCCGCAGCAGAACGACCTGGTGGCCCACTGGGCGGCCTGGCTGGGATCGCTGAACACCGTCCCGGAGATCGTCGGGGCGGCGGTGACGGTGGAGACCGTCCCGGACTCGGGCCGGCGACTGGAGCGGGCGATGGACCGCGGCCGGTTGGGGGACGACCAGGTGCCGGCGTTCGCCTCGGCAGTGGAGGCCGACGTCCGGCGGATGTATCGGATGGGGTCCCCGACGCTGACCTGTCGGGTGACCCTGAGCTTGTCGGCGCGGGTGGACGCCGACGAGGACGGACGAGCCGTGCTGCGCGGCCGTGAGGAGATGGCCGATCAGATCGGCGATCTGCTGCCGGCGTGGATCGCGTCCATCGCCCACACCGGAGCCGGGAACCGGGTGCGGGCCTGCACCGCACAACAGATCATCGACGCGACCCGGGTGGCCTTCGACCCCAGCGTGGCCGTGGATGTGGAGGAGGCGAACCTCAGCGGCGAGGGCACCGGCCTCACCTGGGCCGACGCGGGTCCGATCTACCACGAGCTGACGCCGACGACCTACCGGCACGAGAGCTCGTACTCGCGGACCTGGCAGATGCGCACCCCACCCCGCGGCAGCTTCTACGCGACCACGCTGCAGGGGCTGCTGGAGCCGCACAAGGACTGTTCCCGCAAGCGGGTGACCCTGCTGTACCGCCCGGAGACCCCGGAGATGTCGGCGACGGCGGCCGAGCGGGATGTCACCAAGGCGTTGTTCAAGGCGAACCAGGGCCGCACCAGCGCCCTGGCCAGGGTCGAACTGGAGTCGGCGCAGCGAACCGCCGTGCAGGAGGCAAAGGGCGCCCCGCTCGTCCGGGTCGGCCTGGTCATCACGGCGACCTGCGACGACGAGGCGGCGCTGCGGCGGGCGACCCGCGCGATCAAGGGCGCGCTCGCGGCCAAGGCCCGGCTCGCGATCCGCGTCCCCGCAGGGTCCCAGGACATGGCGTTCCTGGTCGGCCTGCCGCTCGGGCTGGTGGCGCAGACGATCATCCACGGCCCCGACACCGGGGCGAAGCCCGCGAAGAGCAAGGAGTGGTGATGGCGCTCGATCTGTGGCGGAGCAGGCGGCGTCCCACGCACGCCGAGGCCGCCAGTGGCCACCCGAAGCGGCGCAAGGCCCCCAAGCTGGGCCCGACCGAGCCGGCCTGGCGGGGGTGGGAGATGCCCGGTGGTGGCCGGACGCCGATCGTGGACGCCGCACCGGAGTGGCGTGGCCCGTCGGTCCAGGTGGCGGGCCTGTACCCGTTCTCGGCGGGGGCCAGCCTGCCGATGACCGGCGCACCCCTGGGGCCGCACCTGCACCAGCGGGGCGTGGTGTGCGCCGATCCGGTGTCGTGGTTCGCGGCCGGGCTGATCAACAACCCGAGCGCGTTCGTGCTGGGTCGCCCCGGATTGGGCAAGTCGAGCCTGGTGTGCCGGATCCTCATCATGCTCGCGGTGAAGGGCCTGATCCCGATGGTGCTGTCCGACGTCAAGGGCGAGTACGCACCGCTGATCCGCGGGCTGGACGGTCAGGTGATCCGGCCCCAGCGCGGTGCGGCCTACGTGAACCCGCTGGACCGCGGCCCGCTGTGGCCGTTGCTGGCCACGCTGCCCGAGCAGCTGCGCGGCGCGGCCGAGGCCGACATCGACGCCCGCCGCCTCAACGTGCTGTACGGGCTGTGCGAGCTGGCCCTCGTCCGCCAACTCAGGGCCCACGAACGTAACGCCCTGTCGCAGGCGCTCCAGCTGTGGGAGTCCCGGCATCCAGACGAGACGCCGGTGCTGCCCGATCTGCTGGACGTGGTGCTGGAACGTCCCGACGCGTTGACCCAGGTGGTGCACGACCGCGGCGATCCGGACCGGTACTTCGACCGGCTCGAGGGCGTCATCGACGCCCTCACCAGCCTGGCCGGGAACGGCGAATTCGGCGACATCTTCGCCCACCACACGTCGGTGACGATCGAGATGCACCGGCCCCTGTGCGTGGACCTGTCCTGGGTCGACGAGCAGGACACCCGGTTGCAGGCCGGCCTGCAGCTGGTCATGTGGAGCATCGGCAGCGGGGCGGTCGCGGCGGCCAAGTTCGCCGCCGAAGCTGGCGTCGCACCCCGGCGCAGCTACCTCATGGTGATGGATGAGTTGTGGCGCTCGCTCAAGGCGGCCGATTTCATGGTCTACCGGGTCGACGAGATCACCCGGTTGAACCGCACCCTCAACCTGGCGCAGATCCTGTGCACCCACACGATGGACGACCTCAAGCTCACCACCGCCGAGGCCACCGAGAAGGCGTTCGGGTTCGTGTCCCGCAGCGAGATGGTCTTCATGGGCGGCCTGGCCCCCAAGGAGATGGGCAACCTGCGCCAGGTGTTCGCGATCACCGAGCAGGAGCAGAAGCAGCTCGAGGCGTGGTCGCCGCCGGGGGAGACCAACCCGGACACCGGCACCAGCGACCCGCCGCCGGGGCGCGGCAAGTTCATGCTCAAGGTCGGCCAGCAGATCGGGACGCCGTTCTCGGTGCTGCTGTCCCAGCTGGAGATCGACGTCCACGACACCAACGTGAACTGGCGCGACACGATCGAGTCCCTGAACCGGACCCGGCCCGTCGGCGGGGACGCCTGATGCGCCGCCTGCGCCGCCGGTGGGGGCGGGTCGCTCCGCTGGTGGGACTGTTGATCTTCGCCGTTGCCCTGTTCACCTGCGGGTACGGCGTCCAACGCGCACTGGTCACCGGTGGGCTGCGCCGTGCCGATTGGGCATCGCTGGCCCTCGGCGCCGCGACGGTGGCATCGGTGTGGGTGGCGGCGGCGCTGGCCGGCGTCCACCGGGCCCGGCGGAGGGCCGAGCGATGAGCGACCTTCGGCCCAACAAGCAGGCCTCACCGGGCGACGATGCGGCGCTGGTGTTGGCGGTGCTCGGGGTGATGGTGGTCGCGATCCTCGGGGGCGGGCTCGTCTACCTGGCCGCGGCGATCACCGGTCACGGAGAGGGCGGCCCGGTCCGGTGGCTCGTGCGTCCCGCCGGGGCCCGCTGGTCCGCCGGCGCGACCGTGGCCCTGGTCGCGCTGCTCAGCGTCGTGGCGGTGCCGACGGCCGCCATCGGCGTCGCGCTCGTGCGGGCACGCCGGCGGCGGGAGTGGACCGACCCGTTGGCGCGCAGCATGTCGTCGGCGCGCGACGTGCGCGAGATGACCGCGGACGCCGTCGGCCGGGACACCGCGCGGCTCGGCGCCCAACGGGCGGGCATCGGGATCGGCCTGGGCCGGGCGGTCGCGCAGCGGGTGGAGCTGTACGCCACCTACGAGTGGTCCCAGGTGTGGATCATGGGCACCCGCGCCGGCAAGACCCGCCACGTCGCCGTCCGGCAGATCGTCGAGCACGGCGGCCCGGTGGTCACCACGTCGAACAAGCGCGACACCCACGACTGGTGCCGCGGGCCCCGCTCCGAGAGGGGGACGGTGTGGGTCAACGACCCGCAGGACATCGTGGGGGAGCCCGCGTCGTGGTGGTGGAACCCGTTGAGCTACGTGACCACCGTCGAGCGGGCCGAGAAGCTGGTGGCCCTGTGGGCGGCGAGCCGGACGAGCGAGACCGTCGGCAGCCTCGACCCGTACTTCGATCCGGAGGGCCGGCGCTACGCCGCCAACCTGCTGATGGCCGCGGCGTCCGGCGGTGAGGACCTCACCCGGCTGGCGGACTGGCTGACCGGCCGCGAACCCGCACCCGGTGTCCCGGACCCCCGCGAGTACCTGCGCGGTGCCGGCTACCTCATGATGGCCAAGGACCTGGACAAGATCTGGCAACTGGCCCCCGAGCAACGCGACGGCATCGTGGGCACCGCCGCCAGCTTCTTCGGGTTCCTGCGTGACCCGCGCTACGTGCGCTGGATCACCCGGCAGGGAGCCCAGGACACCCGACCCTAGTTCGACCCCGCCGCCTTCGTCGGCTCCACCGACACCCTGTTCCTGGTGTCCAAGGAGGGCGCCGGGTCGGCCCGCGCGATCACCGGCGCCCTGGTCGCCGCGGTGCAGGCGGCCGGCGAGCACCTGGCCCAGCACAGCGGGGGACGCTGTCCCACGCCGATCCTGTTCGTCCTGGACGAGGCCGCGAACGTGTGTCGCTGGCCGGAACTCCCCTCCCTGTACTCCCACGCCGGGGGCCAGGGGATGATCCTGGTCACGATCCTGCAGTCGGCGTCCCAGGGCCGCGAGGTGTGGGACCAGCTGGGCTTCCGGAAGATGACCGGCGCCACCAACATCCTGGCTTGCGGGCGGGGCCTCAACGACGCCGACGACTTGCACGACCTCGCGTTGCTGATCGGTGACCGGCAGACCCGGCACCGGTCGCACTCGACCGGCAGCAAGGGCCACCACTCCTCGAGCGTGGACGTCCGCGAGGAACGCATCTTCAGCGAGGCCGACCTGCGGGCCCTGCCGCGCGGCCGGGCGGTGCTGTTCGCCAGCGGTGCCCGGCCGATCCTCATCGAAACCGTCGACTACACCCAGCAGCCCTGGGCGTGGAAGGTCGACGCGTCCCAGGAGCACTACAGCCGCCTCGGGGCGGAGACAGGAGCAGCACTATGAGAAGGCCCAACAACGTCGTATCCCTGGGCGCCGCCCCCACCGGCCCGATCGACCCGGACGTGGCCGATGCCATCGCCCGGGTCCGGGAGGCGGACACCACCGTCCTCAGATGCGAGGGCACCCTGCGGGTGGCAGAAGCGCTCCTGGCTGAGCTCACCGAGACCACTCCACCGGTCAGCCCCCGAGCGATCAGCGCGGAACAGCGCGTCGAGCTGGCCCGCGACCAGGCGCACACCGCTGCAAGCCGGGTGGTCACCGCGCAGCGACGCGTCGCGGACGCCGACGGGGCGCTCGAGGCGGCGGAGGCAATCCTCGCCCACCTGCAGCAGCACGACGGCGTCGAATCCCGGCTGATCACGGCCACACTGCGGGCGGACAAGGCCAAGCGGTCCTCGGCGTCCGCCCGCGACAAGCTCCTGGACGCGCAGGAACGCTCCGCGGACGCAGAGTCACGGCTGAGCGCCGCGGAGCAGGACCTCGACGCCGCTCGGGCACACCATGCATCACCGGCCGTCACGGTGATCGCAGCGGAGGTGGCGGTCGGCGGTGCGTCCCGCGCGCTCGACGACGCCCGCGCCGCCCTGACCGACGCCCGCCGGGAACACGCCGCGGCGATCCGGAGAGCCGTGGCATCCGCGAGCGGGCCAGAGTCGCCGCGGGCGCCGTACTTCGCCAGCCTCGACGCGTTCGTCGAGGAATACCTGCTGCCCAACTGGCGCCACCAGATGACCAGCACCACCCACTGGTGCACCTACTGGTGGCGGCACGCCGAGGCGATCACCCGGCTGGAAGCGCTGTGGGAGGCCTTCGAGGTGCTCCGACTGCAACCCGCGCCCGCGCTGTCCGCGCTGTGGCGCGACCACATCGACCCACACATGCGAGCCCTCACCGACGAGACCGGCACGTTCAACCGATGCTCGACCAGGCCCGGCGAACCACCGGCCCACCAGCTCATCGGCACCTGGGCCAGCGCACCAGCCCCCGACGGACTGTTCTGCGTCGACCCGGACGCCGAGGTCAAACCCCAGCGGATCCGCCACCAGAAAGGAGCCTCGGCATGAGTCACCCGCACGAAGAGTTCGAGATGCTCGGACACGTCGACCAGACCCTGCGCGCCGGCATCACGACCGCCGCGCAGATCGCCGAACGCGCCGCCCGCACCGCTGCCGACAGGGACCGGACCCGCGCGGCGTCCCTGCGGGAGGACGCCCTGCGACAAGCTGGCACATCCCGGGACGCCGCTGACAGGCTCCCGGAGAATGCGCCCACGGGTGGGTCCTCACACCCCCTCCCGCCCCCTCCTACAGGCCGCCCTGGTGACTCCACGCCGTCGGCTCCTACCCGGGCCGAGCAGATGTCGGCCGCCATGCTAAGTGACGCTGCCGCGAACCTCGACGATGCTCATCGTGAGACTCAGGCCCGCGCCGCAGCCGAAAAGGAGACCCGGCAGGTGATGCTGCCCGCGTACCGCGCCAACCCGGACCGGGGAGTCTCACCCACCAAGGCGACCACCCCCGAGGAGGCCGAACACCGACGCCGGACCTGGCGGATCACGCAGGCCACCTGGGCCGGCCAGCAACCCGCCGGCACCGATACCCGCGCCGGCTGGGACGCCCTGCCCATGTCGGACAAGACCGACCTGTACTGGAAGCAGTACGACACCCCCCAGGCGCGCACCGTGACCACCGCCCCGGCGACGGAACGGGGAGTCTCCCCATCCAAGGCACCCACCGCCGAGGAACGGCACCACCGGGAACACGCGTGGACGGCCGCTCAGGCTGGCTTCGCCGCCGACAACCCCGGTCTGAGCGAGCACGACGCCACGGCGGCCTGGAACCAGTTGGACTGGCAGGACAAGCTGTTGCGCTACTGGACCGCCTACGACGACCCCGCCACCATCCCCACCCCGGCCGCCGGCACCGTCAGCTTGGCCGATGCGCAGCCGAGCCGCGAACGGATCCTCGCCCTCAACGCGGCCGCCGCCGACTGGTTCACCCAGCAGTCCGCGCCTGGCAGCAAGGGCCGCACCTACCTCGAGGAACGACTCGGCACCGCCGTGGTGGCCAGTGGGCAATGGCAACTCGGGTACGCACCCGCCGGGTGGACCGGCCTGCGCGACCACCTCCGCCGGACCCAGACCACCACGGACGCCGAGCTCGTCGCCGCCGGCCTCGGACGCCAGTCGTCCCGCGGCACCCTCATCGACGTCTTCCGTGATCGCGCGATGATCGGCATCCGCGACACCACGGGAGCCATCGTCGGATTCGTCGGCCGCGACCTGTCCGGGGCACCGAACGCGCCCCGGTACCTCAACACGGGTGAAACCCTCGTCTACAAGAAGGGCGACCACCTGCTCGGACTGTACGAGGCACCGTCTGGGGCGTCCCTGTACCGGGTCGAAGGACCATTCGACGCGATCGCCCTTACCGCCGCCGGCGAGGGACGGGCGGCCGGCATCGCGCCCCTGGGGACTGCGCTCAGCAGCACCCAGGCCGACGCCCTTGCCTCATCCAGCGGTGGACGGGTGTGGGAAGCCCTCGACAACGACCCCGCTGGCCGCCACGCCACGGCCAAAGACTTCTGGGCCCTCACCGACCGTGGCGTCGACGTCCGCGGTGTCCACCTGCCCGGATCAGACCCCGCCGAAATCTGGCAACGAGACCCCGACCAACTCCGCCGCGTCCTCGCTGCCGAAGACACCTGGCCCAGCGCCGGAGAAACCGTGATCGACGACCTTATCGACCGCGACCGCGGTCGCCTCGCCATGGACGATCCGGACACCGTGAACGCCTACCGGGCCCAGATCGACCGGATCACCGCACGCAGCCCCCGCCCCGAGCAGCCGATCCTGAACGCTTACGCCAGCGCAGCTCTCGACAGCACCATCTCGGAGGCTGGCAAGTCCGGAGTTGGGCGGGGGGAAGCAGCGGGGGAGGCTCTGCCAGCCGACCCACCTTCACCCGGGAACGCCGCCTACAACAGGGCCCACCAGACCGAGCTGACTGCCGTTCACGACGCCCAGGGCGTGCAGGCCCGCCGGGCATCTGCCCCGGGATTCAGCCGAACCACACACGACATGCTCGGGCAACCCCCCGGCCCCGCATTTCCCGGGGCACGTGTTCCTGCTGGGAGGGACCCGACCCGCACCCGCTCACCACGCGGATGACCAGATGCGTCCCAAGATCGGCCAGTCGGAGATAATGGGGCGACCTCAGCCCCATGGATCATGCAATTCTGTTGAGTTTGTTCGCATAGGTGTGACGGTAGTAGTCGGTGAGTTGTAGCCGGGAGGCGGCAGCCTTGTCGAGGATCACGGTGGCGTGGGGGTGAAGCTGTAGGGCTGATCCGGGAACGAACGAGGTGAGCGGTCCTTCGACCGCAGCGGCGATGGCGTCTGCCTTCTTCTCTCCTTGTGCGACGAGCAGTAGCTCCCGCGCCTCCAGGATGGTTCCCAGGCCCTGAGTGATGCAGTGGACAGGAACTTCGTCGAGCGAGTTGAAGAAGCGCTGGTTGTCCTGCCGGGTGCGGGGCGCCAAGGTCTTGATCCGGGTGCGGGAAGCGAACGAGGACGTGGGCTCGTTGAACCCGATGTGTCCGTTCGTCCCGATGCCGAGAATTTGGATGTCGACGCCGCCTGCTGCCCCGATGTCCGCGTCGTACTTAGCGGCGACGAACTCGAGGTCTTCGGCTCGTCCGTCCGGCACTCGCACTCGTGAAGGATTGAAGCCGAGCGGTTCGACGACCTCACGGTTGATCACACTTGCGTAGGACTCGCGATGGTTCAACGGGATGCCGACGTACTCATCAAGCGCGAAGCCGCGCGCTTCAGCGAAAGAGATCTCCCCCGCCTCCACCCGTGCGCGGAGGTCCCTGTAGATCCCTTCGGGGCTCGAGCCGGTAGCCAGGCCGATGACCGCCGTCGGTGTCCTTGCGACTAGGGTCGCGATCTTCTCGGCCGCGAGGTGGCCAACCTCGGCATCGGTCGACACGATGATGACTTCCACGAGACTCCTTGTTGGTGATGGGTCGGGTGCGCTTGAGACGGGGATGGTCCATCAGTCGTCGACCTCAGGGCGGCTGGTCGACGGTCGGCACCGGTCCCGGTCCCTCTGGCGACCTCGATTACTTGATGGCGCCGGCAGAGAGGCCCCGGACGAGATAGCGCTGGGCGAAGACCGCGAAAGCCAATGGCGCGATGACAGAGACCACAGTGACCGCTGCGAGATTGCCCCACTGGATGCCTGCACTGGTGACGAAGAAGGCAGCTCCGACCGTGACGGGTACCGCGCCAGAGGCAGACAGGATCACCGCCATGAGGTAGTCGGACCAGGCGAACACGAACACGATGATGCCGACAGCCACGAGTCCCGACGCCAGCAAGGGCAGGACGATGAAGACCAAGCTTCGGTAAGTACCGGCACCGTCGATGGCCGCGGCTTCCTCGACCTCCATGGGGATGTCTCGTAGGGTGCCGCAGATGATCAGTAGGGCAAGTGGGAGCTGCATGAAGGTGTCGGCGAGGATAAGACCTACGACGGTGTCGTAGATCCCGAGCGCCGAGAAAATGAGGAAGAACGGTACAGCGAAGAACATCGCGGGTACAAGCCGGAGGCTCGTGATTAGCTGTAATACCCATCGGCCGCCGAAGCCGAGCCGGACGATGGAATACCCCGCCGGTACTGCGATCACCATCACGAGGATAACCGTGCCGAGCGACAGCTGCACAGAGTTCAGCAGGTAGCCCGGGAAATTGAAGCCCGAGCTTCCCCCGAGCACGTTTGAATAATGGTCAAAATTGAAACCTCCCTGCAGGGAGAACGGAGATATTCCGATGGCGGCATCCGTTTTTATGGACGTGTAGACGGCGTTCATTAGCGGCACGTTGATGACCAGCGCGACCAGTGATATTACCCCCGTTCGCCACCATCCTCTGGGCTGTCTCCTGCGATGAGAAATGCGAGCCGCAGGTGAGGATGAGACAGTGCGCACGGGATGATCCTGCGTCATGAAGTCGCTCCATCTGTGATGCGCCGGATGACGAACGGGATGATTGGAAGCACGATGATCGCGATCACGACCGAAGCGGCCGACGCAAGACCGAAGTCGCCGCTGGAGAGAATCTTGTATACGTAGATGCTGAGCGTGGTCGTTGTAGTCCCAGGGCCGCCAGCGGTCAGCACGTTGATCGTGTCGAAGGCCCTAAAAGCGTCGATCGCGCGAAGAAATCCGGTGATGAATATGGTGGGGGCGAGCAATGGGATCAGGATTGAGAAGACGAATCGTGCGCGGCTCGCTCGGTCGAGTTGCGCCGCTTCCTCGAGTTCCGCCGGGACCCCCTGCAGGGCGGCGTGGAAGAGGAGGAAAGTAAAAGACGTCCATTGGACGACGTCCAAGACCACAAGCAGCGGTATCACAGTGCTGGCGCTGAGCAGCGAAATGTTGATCCCAAGCGCCTGGAGCAGCGCCGGAATGACGCCGATGTTCTGACTGAGCAGGAGTCGGAACATGATCCCCATCAGTGCCGGGGCGATCATGATCGGCAGGATCAACGCGCTTAGCAAGAAGCGCCTGCCTGGGAATGGCCTGTCGAACACTAGAGCGAGAAGGAAACCGAGAACGAGCTCGATGGATGTTACTAGGACCGTGTAAACCACTGTGAAGCTCAGCGCATCCCAGAAGTTGCTATCCGTGAGTATCCGAACGTAGTTGGAAAATCCAGTCCAGGTTGGATTCGGGTTTAGCAGGGTGTGGTTCTGCAGCGATGAAATCACCCCGTTGCCGATCGGGTAGGCGACCAACAATGCTAGAAATAAGATTAGCGGAATACCGAGGACCCATCGGGCTGATCCGCGGGCATGAAGGCTTCGCTGGCGCCGGGTGGATCGGGGCGACTTTGCAGCCGCCCCGATCTCTGGACGCGTGGTTGTCAGTGCAGACATTATGCTTCCTTGATGCACTCAATATCTACTTGCCGGACAACTGGGCCAAGTCCGCGTTGGCCTTCTGCAACGCCGAATCCACCGACCCCTGTCCGACCCAGGCGCCCGAGAGGTCGCTGGCCAACGCAGTGTAGATGTCAAACGCCTTAGGAAGGGCTGGCTCGTTGAAGGTGCCGTTCGCGAGCGTGCTCTTCAGCGCGCTGATGCTCGCGCTCCCGTCGGTCAATGCGGAGGGCATCGACGCGAGACCGCCAGCGGCGACATAGGCCTTCATAGCATTCACCGTGTCGAGGTAGGCGATGAACTTCTGGGCCTGCGCCACGTGCTGGCCGTACTTGTTGACGCCGATGGCCAGCGTATGGACGTGACTTAGGTGCTGGACACCGGGGACTGGCGCAATGCCAATCTTGCCAGCGGTCTTGGGGGACTGCTTCGGGTCGTTTAGCTGGTCGTAGCCAGCGTTCCACTGGAGCGCAAATGCAGCGTTACCGCTACTGAGGGCTGCCTCGGTCTCCGGGTACTCGGCCTGATCCGAGGCCGGGGACGTGAGGCCCTTAGTGTAGATGGTGCGGTACACGTTCACCGCACTCTTTGCCGCAGCACTGGTGAGGTCGGGCTTGCCCGAGGAGTTCAGCCAGCTCCCACCCTCATTCCATAGGACGTCGTCCCACAGCATCGAGTTGTAGACGAGGTTCTTTGCCTGCAGTTCAGTTCCATACTGCGTCGGTGAGGCACTGTTGTACTTCCTCGTAAAGTAAGCTGCCGAGGCGATGTAGTCGTCCCAGGTCCACTGGTCCGGGCTCTTGGGTTCGAGCTTCTTGCCAAGGACCTGCTGACTAATCTGTTCGAATTTTGCCTTGTCGGTCAGCATCTTGCCGATGAGGTCCTTGCGGTAGAAGACGAAGTTGACGCTCGGGTCAAGCGGGATCGCCTCCTGCTCACCGTTGACTTTCAGGGAGTTGAGCGCCCCCGGGAAGTACTGCGAGGAGTTGAGTTGGAGCGGCTCGAGGTAGGGCGCGTGCTGGGCGATGTAGTAGCTCGCCGTTTGGTAGAAGTCGTAGTCGGCGGACTTCGTCGACATCAGGGTTGCTTCTTTGGCATAGGTGTCTGTGCGGCTGAGTTGGTCAACCGCTACGTGGATCTTGTCCGTGGCACCTTGGCCGGCGTTATATGCCGCCATCACCTTCGACATGGCCGTGGCCTCGGGGCCCGGGTTCATGATCAGCTTCAGATTGGTGACGCCACCAGCAGTCGTGTTGCTGGGTGCAGCGGCGTTGCAGCCAGCCAACGCCAGAGCGGCGGCGGCGGCCGTCGCGAGCGTCATGCAGGCCCGCCTAGTCAGTTGCGTGCGGTTCATCGTAGCTCCATTGCTCCTATGCGAAAGGACTCAGGTCCGTACCAATGTAGCGCAGGTCTAGACCTATCGGCTAGACTAGCACCATGCAAAGAGGAAGCCCCTCTTCTGGACGTTGCGTGTGGCCGCAGAGCGGTGGGTGCACGCAGCCGCTCGGCGAGCCGACAGGCGCGATGCTGGTGACGAAGCCAACTAGCGGCACGAATGAAGGAGTGAATGGTGGGCCATGGGATGCCTAAGCACGAGTGGATTCGGTCACAACTCCTGGCCGAAGTTGCTGGGCTGCCCACCGATACCCGGTTGCCCGACGAACGGGAGCTCACGGAGCGGTTCGGAGTGAGTCGAGCGACGGTTCGACAGGCCCTAGCCGCGCTGGTGAACGAGCAGAAGATCTACTCGATCAGAGGACACGGCACCTTCGTCGCCGGTGAGCCCATCTCCAGAGGACTTCGGCTGAGGTCCTTTAGCGAGGACATGCGTGAACGCGGCCTCGAGCCGTCCACTCGACTCCTTCTTGCCGAAGAAGTCGATGCTGCCGCAGAGGTCGCCGCGAGGCTCGAACTGGCGCCAGGCACCACGGTGGTGCATCTCGAGCGATTGCGGCTCGCTGACGGCTTCCCCATGTGCCTCGAAACGATCTGGCTACCCACGTCGCTCTTCCCGCGCCTCTTGACGGAAGACTTGCACCAGTCGCTCTACAGCATCCTGTCGAACCGTTACCAGGTGGACATCGATAGCGCTGACGAGAAGATCGAATCTGCCATCATGGACCGGCGCACACGCGAGTTGCTCTCGATGCCAAACCCCTCGTCCGCTTTGATCGTAATCCGGCGCAGTTTCGACAAGAAGGGGCGTGCTGTGGAGTACGGCCGCAGCGCCTACCGTGCGGACCGATACTCCTTCGACGTGTCCATCAAGCGATGATCACGCTGACATTCGACCTCGGAGGAACCGGTCTACGCGCCCGCGTGGGGGCCCAGGGGCAGACCCTCGCAGAATTCTCCGCCGGCGGCTACAGCGCCGATGTCACCCTGAATGAGCAACTGCTGGCCGTGGCACATCGGGCCGCAGAGGTGTCGGGCGTGCGCCGGTTCGACGCTATGGCCGGGGGGCTGACTGGGGTGCATGGTGCTGTCCCGAACATCGATGTTCCGGCCGCACGGCTCAAGGCGGAGTTCGGCGTACGACGCCTGATTGTCGCCGATGATGCGTTGACCTCTTACTTCGGCGCTCTGGGCGATGACGCCGGTGTCGTGGCGGCGATCGGCACCGGTCTGGTCGTCCTCGGACGTGGGCGCGCTGGCCACTTCGCTCGAGTCGATGGACTTGGCCCAATGGTCGGGGATGAGGGTTCCGGGTGGTGGATCGGCCGGCAGGGATTGATCGCGGCTTTCTCTGCCGTAGACGGACGTGACCACGGATCTCCCATGCTGCTCTCCGCAGCGCGGGCTCGCTACGGGCCGACGCAGGAGATCCCTGGCCTCCTCGCGCATGCGCCGTCGCCGCATGCGGCCGTCGCTGCCTTCGCCATCGACGTCGCCGAGGCGGCGCGAGCCGGTGATGTCACTGCAAAGAGCATCTGGGTTTCCGCGACAGAATTCATCGCCCGGGCGATCTCCGCAGGCGCGGAGCGGGCGGAACTCACCCCACCCCTCAACTATGCGCTGCTCGGCGGCATCGGCCGCGCGACTGATCTGCTAGAACCGCGACTCAGCGTCGCCCTACGGTCTCGGTTTGAGCGCGTCAAACGCATCTTGCCACGAGGAACAGGGCTGGACGGGGCCGCGGCATTACTGCACCTCGACAAGATCGACCCACCTAACCCCCTAATTCGATATATCACCTTGACGGAAGGCTAGTTGAGTGGACACCCCCCGACACCCGGACCTGATCGGCAACCTCAGAGGACAGCTGATCG
Organism: Actinomycetes bacterium; assembly: GCA_021781735.1. GTDB lineage: Bacteria > Actinomycetota > Actinomycetes > Propionibacteriales > Propionibacteriaceae > JAJYQH01. Next base: position 27,099 of record JAJXWF010000003.1, on the reverse strand, counting down.
TTTCGTGCCAGGCATATCCGAACGAGCCGCTCCGCGACCCCCGCGTCATGATGCTGTTCGCCCAAGCGGCGATCGATGGCGGAGCAGCCGCGGTTCGAACTCAAGGTTTGGACGACATCAAACTCATTCACGAGAACGTCCAGGCACCACAGATCGGTCTGCTGAAGGTCGGCAATGACCCCGTGTTCATCACCCCAACTCTGGACGATGCTCTCGCCGTTGCTCGAGCTGGAGCCGACGTGGTGGCGCTGGACGGGACTCGTCGGCCTCGCCCCGACGGGCGAACCTTGGCGGAGACGGTGGCCGCGTTGCGCACGGAGACAAACGTCCTCGTGATGGCGGATTGCGGAAGCCTGGACGACGCGCGTACTGCGGAGGATGCCGGCGTCGACATATTGGGCACCACACTCGCCGGGTACACAGGCGAGCGGCCGAAGACCAATGGTCCCGACCTCGACCTCATCGCACAGATTGCTAGCACGCTGGCTACGCCCCTCTTCGCGGAAGGGCGAATCCACACACCGGCACAGGCGGCAGCAGCTCTCAACGCCGGGGCGTTCTCCGTCGTGGTCGGCACTGCTATCACCCACCCGACCACCATCACGTCATGGTTCGTCGCCGCGCTGACGTCGGCTCGAGAGCAGCACGAGGGCATGTCAACACTTCGACCCGGTGGGGACGCGGCAATAAGCGGCGCGGATCTGGCCCTGTGACCAGATCCGCAAGATAAAGAGGAATCGCCCCCGGGATGTGCGGGGGCTTCAGACGGTCTTGCGTCAGTATCCTTGCTGGCGGCGAAGCCCGTGCTGGTCCTGACCAAACTCGGTCGTTTGAGTGCCGGCGTAGCTGTGCTGCGACGCGACCGACCTAGCGGTTCCGCGGCCTGGGATGGGGCTGAGCCGTTGTTCTGTTTGTGAGAGGACGCCGCTGACCTGATGGAGTTGGCGGGCACTGGCGAGTTCACCGCGAGCCCGATGGGCAGCCTCGATGGCCTGCGAGACCTGGTGGAGTTGCTGCAACACCGCGATCCATCCCTGGTGCTGGTCGAGACTGCCGGCACGGAGGGCGAGCTGCACGTGCCGAGCGGCCAGCTGAGCTGCGGTCTGACCGTAGTGGGGGACAGGTGCGGACCGATCGCCGCCCTCCCATGGAGGCAGCGCTTGCCTCGCCAGTGTTTGAGCACTCCGAGTCAGGCCTCGACCCAGGGCACCGTCGGTACGCGCCACGCTGGCGACGAGGCCGGCCTCCTCGGCCAGAACTCGGGACCAAGCCGCCCGATCCTGCGGATCCAGCAACGCGACGCTCGCCGACCACTGCTGCAGTTGCTCCACGGCCAGGTGCAGCTCCTCGGTAACCGAACCGGGGGTGGCGGCATCCGCGGGCAAGACATCCTCACGCCACAGGGCAAGCGCGCCTGCGCGGGTCTCGTCGGTCTCCTTGCCAGCCCACTGCGGACGCAGCTTCCCGAGCGTGAGGTCGGGGGCGAGCTGGCTCCCGTTGAGCCACCGCCCCTCACCGATACGGACCCGGTAGCCGGTCACGAGATCCCGCCCACCGGGTGCCCACCGGCTGGCCTCGAGCGACAGTCCGGGATGGTCAAGGACGGCGTTGATCCATTCCTCCTCGGTAGTCGCCGCGGTCGCCGCCGCCCGCACCACCTGCTGGAGGATCACCCGATCCGGGACCGCCTGGCCGCGCTGTCGGGCCTCGTCCATCTCGATCTTGTTGAACGCCGGCAACGACCGGCCAGGCGTGGCGTCCGGGTCGCGCAGGGGCAGCACGAAATCGAGGGTCTGCTCGACCTGTCGGGCGACCTGCTGGGCCACGGCGAAGTCGTACTTCGGCACCGTCGCCCGCCGCCCGTCCTCTCGGACCAGGTTGATCGCGATGTGCAGGTGATCGTTGCCCTCGGCGGACAGGCCGTGCCGGACGCCGACGATCTTGCAGCCGGCGTCGTCGTCCGGGCCCTGGGTGAACCCCATGCCGGTGACCAGTTCCCAGCCGACCTGCTCCCACTGCTGATCGGTCCACTGCGCTCCAGGGGGGAGGGACACGATCAGGTGGTACATGTGCTCCTTCTCACCGGCCCGCAGCGTGTCGTCGGAGTAGGTCAGCCGGTCGCGCGAGATCCCGCCCCGCGACGCGCCGACCAGCGCCAACTGCTGCTGCATCTGAGTTCGCCACGAGAGTTCAACGACATTCCCTAGTTCGGTAGCCTCCCCAGGGTTCAGACCTCCCGGGTAGGCGGCAGCCATGCCGTGCGAGCCGAACACCATGTGCTGCTCGACGTGTTCGTTGTGGTCGCCGGGCCCGTACAGGTAGCGCATCAACCCGGTGGCGTCCTTGCCGCGGGGGGACACGTGCACCACCATCGTCGACGGTTCGCCGGTCACTTGAATAGGTCTCCCCCCGGCACCTGCTGGATGGTCTCCCGCAGTCGGGACACCTGCCGTTGCATCGCCTCGGCAGCGGCAAGAACCTGCGGCTCGGACACCTCTCCGGTCGCGTTCGCCGCGCGCGCCAACTGATTCAGATTGGTGGCCACGCCCGCCATGATCCGCTGGATCACGTGCAACTCACCGACCACGCGTGTGAGCGTCGACGCCGACATCGCATCGCCGGTATGCACCGCCAACTCGTACAGCCGCGGAACACTCACCCCCTGCGCCTTCGCCAGGGACGCCACCCGCTCCCACTCCTCGGGGGTGTGCTTGATGACCGTGCGCTTCTCCCGACGACCCTCGGTCAATCGACGCCGATAGGTACCGAGCCGTTCATCCACCTGGGCGCCCCCTCTTTGCCACCATCTCTCGGTGGGTCGCGCGTCCAACGCCCAGCGCGACCCACTCCCAGGGTGCCCCTCACCGGCGCGATAGCGCAAGGCCCGAAGGGCATTAGGGGCACCCTATCTATTAGCTTGCTATCGCCGCTGCCCCAGCGGTAGAGCGAACTCATCCCGCACCACCCAGCAAAGGCACTGCAAGGAGAGCACCTGGGGGAGGTCCGAGTCCAGACTCTGCGAAAAGCGACTCCGCAGAATGGAATTCGCCGAACCGGTCAAGTCACGCCGGTCGGCGGTCAGTGCAGGTCCACTGTCGGGACGCCGAGCTCTTCGAGGAGGACGGTCACGCGGCGCTTGATCTCGTCGCGGATCGGGCGGACCGCTCCAACGCCTTGGCCGGCGGGGTCGTCGAGGGTCCAGTCGAGGTAGCGCTTGCCTGGGTAGAAGGGGCAGGTGTCGCCGCAGCCCATGGTGATCACGACGTCGGAGGCCTGCACGGCCTCGGTGGTGAGGATCTTCGGCTTCTCGGCGGAGATGTCGATGCCTTCTTCGAGCATGGCCTCGCGTACGGCGGGGTTGATGGACTCGGCCGGTGCGGATCCCGCGGAGCGGACCTCGACGGCTCCTGCGGACAGGTGGGTGGCGTAGGCGGCGGCCATCTGCGAACGGCCGGCGTTGTGTACGCAGACGAACAGCACGGATGGGCGCGGGGTAGTGTCGATCATGATCGGTGTCCTGTTCGGTCGGGGTGGTTCCGTCGGGCGTGAGAGGGACTACTGGCTCACCTGGCGGTTCAGGGTGGTGACTCGGGCCTCGAGCTCGTCGCAGGCGGTGTCGAAGGCGGACGCGGCGCTGCTGGCGACCGGGTCGGACACCGACCAGTGCAGTCTGGGGATTCCCGGCTGCCACTGCTCGTGAGCGTGGTCGCAGACGACGATCACCAGGTCGTCGTCTGCCAAGGATGCGACGTCGCGGGTGGTCGGGTCGATGGGGAGGCCGCGGCGCTCGGCGATGCGGAGGGTCATCGGGTTCGGTGCGGGCGCGGGAGCGGTGCCGGCGTCCACCGCGGGGATGCGACTGATGCGTCGCCAGTGTGCGGCGGCGAGCTTGGAACGAGCCGAGTTGCGGGTGCACACGAACGCGACCCGCCGCGGCGCCGGCCCCGGGTCCACGCCCACAGCCACCAGTGGGGCCACCTCGGGATCGTCCCGGCGCAGCGACAAGTAGCTTCTGCGGGCGTCGTGCTCACCGCGCCTCCGCACTATCAGCCCCGCGGTGGTCAGGACGCCGACATGGTGGGCAACCAGGCTGGTGGACAGCTCCCACTGCTCGCCGACCTCGCCGGGGGAGAGATCGTGGGTGAGCAGCGCCTGGGCGATGCCCAGCCGCGTCGGATCCGAGAGCGCCTGATGCGCACGCAGCACATCCACGCCCGACCCCCTCCATAGCTCCGGGGGGAGCTCAACTCCCCGATTGCCTCAATCATGGTTGAGGTAAATGCTCGCGTACCTCAGTCGGCTCGTCAACCGTTCGGAGGGGTATGTGCGCATTGACAATCGTCAATATGGCGGTGCAGGATGTTCGAATCGATGGGCATCGATGTGGTGCCCGTGTCGCTTCGCCGATGAGGAGTTTCCGATGCCGAAGATCCGGGTGTTCGAGGGGCCGCTGTGCTGCAACACCGGGGTGTGCGGAACCGACGTCGACCAGCGGCTGGTCGATTTCACCGCCGACGTGTACTGGGCGACCGCCCGCGGCGCCGACGTAGTCCGCGCCAACCTGGCTCAGGACCCGGTCGCGTTCTCCGAGTCGCCGGTGGCGCTCCAGTTCGTCCAGGCGGCCGGCGTGGAGGGTCTCCCGCTGGTGCTGGTCGATGACCTGACCGTGCTCACCGGGCGCTACCCGAGCCGTGACGAACTCGCCCGGTTCGCCGGTGTGGCCCCCGCGCCCACCACCACGTTGCCCCTGGCGTCCACGAGCTCGTCGTGCTGCGGCGGCTCCTCCAGCAGCGGTTGCTGCGGCCGGTGAGCATCATGCAGTTGCTGACCGGCGTCCCGCGGTTCATCTTCTTCACCGGCAAGGGCGGTGTCGGCAAGACCAGTCTGGCCTGCGCGACCGCCGTTCAGCTCGCCGAGTCGGGTCGGCGGGTGCTGCTCGTGTCCACCGACCCGGCGTCCAATGTGGGACAGGTCTTCGGTCACGACATCGGCTACCGGATCACCCCGGTGCAGGGTGTGCTGGGACTGGACGCGCTGGAGATCGACCCCGAACAGGCGGCCGAGAGCTACCGCGAGCGCACGCTCGCCCCGGTCCGGAACCTGCTGTCGGCGGCCGACCTGGCGTCGGTGACCGAGCAGTTGTCCGGTTCGTGCACCACCGAGATCGCCTCATTCAACGAGTTCACCTCGCTGCTGTCCGACGATCACGACACCAGCGGCTACGACCACGTCGTGTTCGATACGGCCCCCACCGGCCACACGGTGCGGTTGCTGCAACTGCCCGGCGAGTGGACCTCGTTCCTCAACGACGGCCGCGGCGATGCCTCCTGCCTCGGGCCGATGTCCGGCCTGGAGAAGACCAGGGCCAGCTACGCTGCCGCGCTGTCCGCCCTCGCCGACCCCACCCGCACCCGGCTGGTGTTGGTTGCCCGCCCTGACCCGTCCAGCCTCGGCGAAGCCGCCCGCACCAGTGCCGAGCTCGCCGCGACCGGTATTGGCGCCACCCACCTGGTGATCAACGGGCTGCTGCCCGACGAGCAGGTGTCCGATGCACTGGCCGACGCCATCCGCCGCCGCGAGGCCGCCACGCTGAACGACCTGCCCGCCGAACTGGCCGGCCTTCGGACAGACAGAGTCGCGCTCGTCGACCACAACATCGTCGGGGTCGAGGCACTGAGCACCCTGCTGGCTCCGCCTCGGCCGATGGACGCGAGCGCGGATGTGCCGCCGCCCCCGCCGGTGACGGCGTTGCCTGACCTGGCCTCGGTGGTCGACGACCTCGCCGCAGCCGATCACGGCCTGATCATGTGCATGGGCAAGGGCGGGGTCGGCAAGACGACGATCGCGGCCGCCATCGCCACCGCGCTCGCCGCCCGTGGCAAGAGCGTGCACCTGACCACCACTGACCCGGCCGCGCACCTGGCCGACGCCCTCGGCGGCGACACCGGCGAGATCACGGTGTCGCGGATCGACCCCGACCAGGCCACCCGCGACTACCGTGACCGGGTGATGGCCACCAAGGGGGCGAACTTGGACGACGACGGTCGCGCGGCCCTCGCCGAGGACCTGCTCTCACCCTGCACGGAGGAGGTCGCCGTCTTCCAGGCCTTCTCGCTGGCGGTGGCGGAGGCTGCTCAACGGTTCGTCGTCATCGACACCGCGCCCACTGGGCACACCCTGCTGCTGATGGATGCCACCGGCTCGTACCATCGCGAGATCGTCCGCAACATGGCTGCCGGGATGCACTTCACCACCCCGATGATGCGACTACAGGACCCGGGCTACACCAAGGTGATTATCGTCACCCTGCCGGAGACGACCCCGGTGCTGGAAGCCGGCCAACTCCAGGCCGACCTCGAACGCGCCGACATTCATCCCTGGTGCTGGGTGGTCAACCAGACACTCACCGGCACCGGCACCGGCAGCCCGATGCTGCGGCGTCGCGCCGCCAACGAGGCCGACCAGCTCGCCGCCGTTGCTCATCAGGCGGCGCGGGTGGCGCTCGTCCCGCTCCAAGCCGAGGCGCCAGTCGGCCACGACCGGCTGGCCGACCTCGGGCGAGCCCTGCAGCCGGTGTGACATGAGTGAGCTTCCCGTGCGACTGCCGGTCCTTCAACACGAAGGCGACGGCTGCGATGCCGTGGCTGGAGTGACCCTGATGGACACTGGCCCGGCGACGGTAGTCGCCGACCTGCTCAAGGCCCTGGCCGATCCCACCAGGGTCCGGCTGGTCGACTACCTGGCCGCCGTCCCCGGCGGGACCGTATGCGCCTGCCACCTGCCCGCCCAACTCGGTATCAGCCAACCAACCCTCAGCCACCACCTCAAGAAGCTCGTCGACGCCGGAATCATCACCCGCGAGCAACGAGGACGATGGGCCCACTACACGGTCCGTTCCGAAGCGCTCGGCTCACTGCAGAAGTTCCTGCGCTCGGTGACGGTCGCCTCGGGCACCTGGTGATGCAGCCTGACGCTCAGCGCGCGGAGGGCACGGTTTGAGAGTGGTCGAGGAGTCTGGTCTTGCCCGTCGTCACTACCCTCCGATGTGGCACACACCTTCTGCACCACGGATTGGTGCCGGTCTGCTTGTCACCGCGCGCATCTGCCCATGTCGGCTCGCAATAGACAGACGCCAGGGACGTCGCGATCCCCCGGACGCCGAGCTGCCTGACCCGACTTGTCCCGCGCGTGGTGCTCGTCCCACACGGGCCTGATGGCGGCGCCAGCATCAGGTCACTTTGGGCAGATTCTGCTCGATGCTGTCCGCTCAGCCGTCGGACCGGTCAAGCCGATCGACCGGTCACACATCCCGGTGACAGCAGCAGCCGTCCAGCGAACCCTGTCGATGGCCCGATCCTCGACGGCGAGCTCCCGCAGCCGAGCGGCGGCAGCCCGTCCGGCGTCGGCCCACGCCAACACTGGCAGCGGGTCGGGTGAATTCACGATCGCCAACGCCTGGCGGCGCAAGTCGCTGTAGCTCATCGGGTACGGGCCAGGTCGCCGAGCCGGATCACGAACTCCGCCGCCTCAGGCTCGTCGAGAACACCCAGATCCCAGGTGGTCGTCTCAGCGACCGCCGCGTCCAGGCAGTCGCCTACGGAACCCCACTGGGCGACGCCCGAGTCGTCCTCGCTGGGGATCGGGCCGCCACCAGTCAGGGCCAGGGCCGCCGCGTACAGGCCAGCCAGCTCGAAACACGCCGCCAGATCATCGGCCATCACATCGTCGGCATCCACCAGAGATGTGGCTCGGACAAGGATCGCCGCGACCCTACAAACGCTCGCCCCAGTGCCATCAACTGTCATCGGACATGTCGTCGTCATGACCCCATAGTTGCGCGCCGACAACATCGACCGATTGGTCGTCCACCGGGGCCTAGTCCTTCTCCGACACCCCCGCCGTGTCGAAGGTCGCCACGTCCTGCAACACCTGGGCCGCGGCGACGACGATCGGGTGGGCGAGCACGGCTCCCGAGCCCTCCCCGAGGCGCATTCCTAGGTCGAGGAGGGGCACCAGACCGAGGACTTCCAGGGCCACCCTCGCCCCCGGCTCGTCGGATACATGCCCGGCGATGAGCCAGTCTGTGGCGTCCGGGGCCAGTGCCGCGGCGACCAGCGCGGCAGCCGCCGAGATCACCCCGTCAAGCACGACGGGGACGTGCAGCGCGGCACCGCCGAGGATCAGGCCCACCGTGGCGGCGTGCTCCAGCCCACCGAGGGCCGCGAGCGCTCCGATGGGGTCGGCGGGGTCGGGCCGGTGCAGGGCGAGTGCCCTGTCGATGACGGCCACCTTGCGCGTCCAGGTGTCCTCATCGATGCCCGTTCCATAGCCCGTCACGGCGGCTGGCTCGCGTCCGGTGAACACCGAGATGAGCGCCGCCGAGGCGGTTGTGTTGGCGATGCCCATGTCGCCCGCGAGCAGGCAGCGGTTGCCCGCCGCGACCATGTCGCGCGCCAGTTCGATGCCCGTCTCGACGGCCCGCACCGCCTCGGCGCGGGTCATGGCCGGTTCGACGGTCATGTCGGCCGTGCCCCGGCGCACCTTCCGCGACAGCAGGCCGGGGGCTGCCGGTACGTCGGAGGCGACTCCCACGTCGACGACGGACACTTCGACCCCGGCCCGGGAAGCCAGGGTATTGACCACGGCACCACCGGCGAGGAAGTTGCCGACCATCTGCACCGTCACCTCCTGCGGCCAGGGGCTCACGCCCTGCGCGTGCACGCCGTGGTCGGCTGCGAACACCAGGACAACGGCCGGCTCGGGAAGCGGTGGCGGGCAGGTTCCGGCCATCCCGGCCAGTTTGACCGACACGTCCTCAAGGACACCGAGCGAGCCCGGCGGCTTCGTCAGCTGTGACTGACGCTCCCGCGCCTGGCTGACGGCCTCGGAGTCGAGGGGCTCGATGGCCCGCAGAGTCTCCTCGAGAACCGTGCTCGACGTGTCACCGGGCATGCCTCGCTGCTCCCAGACCTCGTGGTGGACGGCCCAACTCAGTGGCCTGCGTTTGGCCCATCCGACCGTCTCGAGCCCGGGGGCGTCCGGGAAGCCGGTGACGTAGCCCACGCAGAGGTAGGCGACCAGGTCGAGATGGTCCGGAAGACCGAGGAGCCCCGAGATCTCGGTCTCGTCGAAGAAGCTCACCCACCCGACCCCGATGCCCTCCGCGCGTGCGGCGAGCCACAGGTTCTGCACCGCGCAGGCGGTCGAGAAGGCGGACATCTGCGGGACCCCGTGTCGGCCGATGACGTGACGTCCCCCGCGAGTGCGGTCGGAGGTGACCGCGATGTTGACCGGGGTCTCGAGGATGGCCTCGATCTTCAGGTCGCGGAACGCCCTACCCCGCGCCCCCGGAAGTTCGCTCGCGAAGCGGCCGCGCTGGAGATAGGCGAGATCACGGACCCTGGCCCTGGTCTCCGGGTTACGGATCAGCAGGAAGTCCCACGGCTGGCAGAACCCGACACTGGGGCCGACGTGTGCGGCCGCCAGCAGCCTGACCAGGACATCGTCGGGCACTGGATCGGGGAGGAAACCCGTGCGCAGGTCCCGCCGCTCGTGGATCGCGCGGTGCACGGCGGACCGCTCAGGAGCGGAGAACGCGGGGGCGGCAGCAAGGGGCCGTAAGGAGTCGGAGTCGTCACCGGGCATGGGGGCCGGCCTTCCTCGGGGTGTCCACGCCCCGCGCCAAAGGGACGACGGCCTGAGTGTCCTGACTCCCGGATCAGCGTCGCCCCGGCCTTCCGACCGCTCAGCGGTCGTGGCCTCGTGGGGTCTCTCCCCGGTCACAGTGGCGGGACCGTGCCGGATTCCCACCGGCTTCCTCCACTGCCGTCGAAGTGCCTGGCCAGTAAAGCACAGGTGGCATGGCTAGAGCAGCGCCACCAGCACCCAGAAGACCGCCTGGGTCATCTCAATGAGGGAGCCGAAGGTGTCGCCGGTCAGACCGCCGAGACGCCGGGCGAAATGTGACCTCCAGCCCTCGGATGCCGCCAGCGCGACCAGCGCGGCGACGGCATAGCCGACGGTCCCCTGAGGACCGCGAGCAACCCAGCTGGCGACGGCGGCGATCCCGGTGGTGAGCAGAGCGGACACGAGCGCCGCGGGCGGTCCGGTGACGCCGACGAACAGCGCACCGAAGCCGCTCTCGCGCGCTCCCGCCATGCCCCGCCTAGGAGGAGAGGAGCAGGCCGCAGACCAGCGTGACAGGTAGCACTCAGTCGGAGTCCGCGATTTCACCGGCGAGCTGCGCCTCCAACGCCGTAGCGACGGCCTCGAACTCGGCCAGCGCGGCGGACAGGTCTTCGACGATCTCGCGAGCGATCACGTCCGGGGCGGGGAGGTTGTCCAGGTCCTCTAGGGACTCGTCGCGCAGCCAGGTGATGTCGAGGTTTGCCTTGTCGCGGGCAACGAGCTCGCCATAGCTGAACGAGTGCCACCGCTCGGACTCGACCCGGTCGCCTCGGTGACCAGGCTTGAAGCAGTCGACGAACTCGTCCAGGTGCTTGCGGCGCAGCGGGTTCTGCTTGAGCGTGAAGTGCTGGTTGGTGCGCAGGTCGTAGACCCACAGCCGCTCGGTCCACGGCCGTCCCGGGTTGGCCGGCTTCCTTTCGAAGAACAACACGTTCGCCTTGACGCCCTGCGCGTAGAAGATGCCCGTGGGCAGGCGCAGCATGGTGTGCAGGTCGAAATCGGTGAGCAGCTTGCGCCGGATCGTCTCGCCCGCACCTCCCTCGAACAGCACGTTGTCGGGCAGCACCACGGCAGCCCGGCCGTTGGTGTCGAGGATCGTCATGATGTGCTGGACGAAGTTCAGCTGCTTGTTCGAGGTGGTCGCGACGAAGTCCTGCCGATCGATCTCGTTGTCCTCGCGTCCATCGGCGCCCACCATCGTCAGCGACGACTTCTTCCCGAACGGCGGGTTCGTCAACACCATCGACCAGCGCGATCCCGGGTCGGTCAGCAGCGAGTCCTGGACGACGATCGGCGATTCACCGTTCGAGGTGCCGATGCCGTGCAGCAGCATGTTCATCGCCGCCAGGCGGGCTGTCCCGTCGACCAACTCATACCCGGTGGCGAAGTCGTCACGCAGGTGATCCCGCTGCGTCGGGGTGAACGAGGACGCCCCCACGATACATACTAGTGCGCCACCAGCAGGAACCCGCCCGTACCGCAGGCCGGGTCAATGAGATAGTCGTCGACCCGGGGCTGCATCACGTCGACGATCGCCTGGATCAGCGCCCGCGGGGTGAAGTACTGGCCGGCGCCCGAGCCTTTGTCGGACGCCCCCCGGGCCAGCAGCGACTCGTAGGCGTCCCCCTTGATGTCGGTGCCGGTACTCGACCAGTTCTCCTTGTCGATCAGGTCGACAATCAGCCGGCGCAACTTCGCCGGGTCCTGGATGCGGTTCTGCGCCTTGCGGAAGATCGTGCCGATCATCCCGGACTCAAGCGCGAGACCAGAGAGGATCGACGAGTAGGTCGTCTCCAGCTCGGCTCCAGTGGCGTCGAGGAGCCGCGTCCACGAATACTCGTCGGGCACGATCTGCTCGGCCGCCAACTTCCGGGTCGCGCGCTCGTGCGCCATCTTGAGGAACAACAGGTACGTCAGCTGCTCGGTGTACTCGATGACCCCGACGCCGTCGTCGCGCAACACATCGCAGTAGGCCCACAGCTTGTCCACTAACCGGCGTGCGTCACTCATTCGACTCCCCGCCTTCTTCTACGTCCATCGGCAACTTCTGCTCGCTCCGCCCCCGGGTCGCGCGCTTTCCTTCACGAGCCGGCCGGCGCGGGAAGTCCTTCCCTGGGCCGTAGGTGACAGAGGGCCCCCGCTGGGCTTTGCTGGTCTTCTCCAAGATCTTGCGATCGACGAGGTCCGACAGGATCCTGGAGGCGGTGGCGGGTTGGACGTCAAACAGTGCCTGAACGATGCGCCCGTTGATCGACCCCATCTCGCTGACGATCGTGATGATCTTGCGGTCCGAATCATCCCCCGATCGGGTCCGGTAGCTGACGGCAGGACCGAGCGCACGGATAGCCGAACCGACGAGCCGGTATTCGCCGCGGCGGCTGTGTGCGGTGTCGGCGGTCCGCTCGAGCAGGCCCATGCCCGGGGCCGACAGTTCCAGCAGGCGTGCCTCGGTTTCACTTTCGGGCTTCTGCATGAGAGGCGCCATGTGCACCGCGGTGGTGGTGCGGTGGGTCAGCAGGTAGGTGAGGATGAGGAGCGTGTCGGGATCACCCCGTCGCTCTAGTGGCAAGTCAGCGACAAATCGTGCGACCGGTTCGTTCGGTGGCCCGCCCCGAAGGAAGGCGGTGACGGTCACCAGATCCGTGCTGAACTGGGGTGGCTGATGGCCGACAGCAGTCATCGAGGCGTACATGCGATCCACCCCAACCCCAGCCGATTCCGCCAGGTCGAGGCTCCGGATGGCCTGCGCCAGCGTGAAGTTCCGACACCGCGACGAGACCGTCAGGATGTTGTCGACAGTGACACCTGGCACCAACCCCCCAGGAGATGTCACCCGAAGGGTGGGACCGTCATGCTCGACCCTAATGATCTCCGGCGACCGGTAATCGCGGTGCATGAAGGCATTGACGACCGCCTCACGCACAGCCGTCTCAGGTAGATCCCCGACGAGCAACTGGGCTCCGTTGGGAGTAACGATCGCCGTGCGTTCCGTTCTGCTCTCGACCAGGTCAAGGATCCGGGTGATCGCCAGGATCCCCGGCCCGTGGACGCTCTCGTTGGCGGAGAGCAACCCCGCGTTCGCCGCGCGCCTCACGTATTGGGCTTGGACGTGCTCGGAGTCCGCAAGCAGCGCCCACCCGGCGTTGTTGAGAGTCGCCTCTCCCATCGCACCGATGCGGCGGCAAATGTCGGGCCAGGGAAGCTGGGCCCACGAGTTGCGCTCCATGCTCGAGGATCGCGCGAGACGTTCCCGCACTGTCGCCTGAACAACGGGACCAACAGAGTCCGGCGACACCCCCGAGTCCTTGGACGACCAGTCGTCGCCACGCCGATCAGCCAACAACGCCGCGATGCGGGCGGCGTTCATCGCTCGGCAAGACTTGCCGACCCGTTCCGTGGCCTTGCCAGCGACCTGATGAATGTCCGGGCTCCGAGGCACCGTGATCTCCAGGAGCTGCACCCCGCGATAGTCGCGCACGTCCGCGATCACGATCAGCCCCGGCTCGGTCACCTCGTAGATACGTCCCACCGTCTGGGCAGGATCCAGCTGGGAAGCCCCCACGAACGCCTCAGCGCCGGGCTGGCGATCCCTGACCCCGACCACCAGGCTCCCACCCTGAGCGTTGGCGAAACATGCGGCGGCCTCAGCGAGGTCCGTCAAGGTGTCAACGATGGACCTGCCCACCGTCTTGAACTCCAGTACGGCGCTCTCCTGGGCGTCGGCCGTCGACCCGCCCCAGATCGCATCCAACGCCGACGTGATGTCCGCGCTCACGTTTCTCCTAGTTTTGATCTTCTCCTGCCGTTCATCCTAGGTCAAAACTTCGGGAAACACTCTGCTCTCACAATTCCTCGAAGAAGTCCTCGTCCAGGTCGTACAGGGTGACACTCGTCTTCGGTTGGACGCCGACACCGTGCCGCAACATCAACTCGGCCAGCCGCTTGCCATCGATCAACTCGATCCGCAGGTTCACCTTGCGCGCTTCGTCGATGGCCTCACGGGTGAAGGACGCCGTTGTCAGGAATACCCCGCGATCACCCTGCGCCGCCAGCAGGGCACCGGCGAACGCCTGCAGAGTGGGGCGACCGACCGTCCGATCGGTCGCATACTGCTTGGCCTGCGGACAAATCCGGGCATGACCCCAGCGGATCCTGGCTGATGATGCCGTCGATGCCTCCATCGCCCGAGCGTCCGGAGTGTTCCACCACTCCGCTCTTGCCGTAGCCCATCGCGGCCAGCAGCCGGAGCACCAGCAACTCGAACCCCTGGGGGTCAAGAGCGAGCGCCCGCTTCACCAGCTCGCCCTCCACTGCCGCCACATTCTCAGCAACGGCGGCGGCCAGCAGGTCCTCCGGGGAGACGTCTGGGGCAACAGGCTCCATGCTGTCGTCGGAGACGCTCGGAGGCTTCACCTCACGCGTACGGGCCTTGAACTCGAGCAGCACCCTGTTGTCGATCCGCGTCGGATTGCCGGCCAACGCTGCCTGTCCATGCGGGGAGCTGGCACACCGACAGAGTCGGCATCCTTCCCACCACGTCGCCATCAATCGACCCGTCGGCGCCGTGCTGGCCGAACAAGCCGACGAACAACACCGAGGACCGCCGCTACACACTCCTCGGGACTTGAGACTTGACCTCTTACAATCCTCGCCCTGGCCGCCTGGGTTGATTGCGCTGCGTCTGCTCGTGTGGGTGGAACGATGGGCCGTCCGTCGGGGCCGGGTCGTTCAGCATCGCCTTCAGCGCTGCCAGCCCGTCGCGGATCCTGGCCCTGCCCGACTCGACCGGAAGTCCCAGTTCCTTGGCAACAGCTGCTCCACTGCCCTGCGCCTGGCCCTGGAGGCCGAGGTACATGCGCACAGCCGTGCGTTGCGGCTCGGCCATGTCGTCGATGATCCGCCCCACCCGACTCACCAGCACCCGATCCAGCGCGTCGTCCTCGACACCCACCTGACGACTTGGTCGGTCGTCCAACTCGTCGTCAGGGACATACCGGCCGTCCTTGTTCTCGGCATCGAAGAAGTTCCGGCTCGCGAAGTTCGCGGTCACCGCGGCGTACGCCGGCCACGGGACGCCGGTCTCCGGGTTCCACCGGCCGGCAGCCCCCGCAACCTGCACGGCGACCTGTTGGTTCATCTCCTCGCGGCGCTCATCGGACATGCCCGGCCAGCGGCGTCCCCGCGAGCGGATCAGCCCGACCACCGACGCCAGCATCTCCGCCTTCGCCTCCGCCCCTTGGCGCATCAGCGACTCCAGCTCGTGGCCGCTCACGTGCCGGGTAATCCGCCGGGCCTCCTCGACACCAGACAACGCCGTCGCGGCCAGGACGCCGACATCCCGCCGCCGGGCCAGCTCGGCCGCCTCCGTAGGGCTGAGCATCCCTCGCTCCGGCACATCAACGGCGCGGGGGAGGGGCCGCGGCTCACCGCCACCAGCGGTCGATGTGACGGCCGCAGACGGATGTTGGTCCCGGGCATCGCTGGACGTCCGCCCTTCGGCGTCCACGCGGCTCAGACCCGGCGGCTGGGCGTTCGGCGACTCGGCGCGGAGTGCGTTGATGTCCAGGACGTCGCCCGCGGCCGCGAGCCGTGCCGACGCCGCGAGGAGGGTCTGCGCAGTCTGATCACCGGGGCGGACGGTGGCCGCCATCGTGGCCGCCATCACGTGACCCCCGAACTCGGCGACGGCAAGAGTGCGCAGCAACTGCACGGGATCCTCGAGGGCCTGGGTCCCAGCGGCGCGACCCAACTCGGACGCCGCGAGCGAGACGGCGCGCATGACCCCCTCAACCTCACCAGCCGATGTCTCCGCAGGGAGGGTGGCGTCGCGGGCCCACTCGCGACGCGCGGCCGACCAGGCGGCCGTCGCGCCGACCACCGCCGCCTCGAAGCGCGCTGTGGACACGCCGTCCTCGGCACTGGTCACGCGGTCAAGGGTGCGGCGGGTGAGGTCGAGAAGTCGTGTCTGCATGGCGGCCACCGACACGGCGACGTGCGGGTGCGACAGTGCCGGCCCGGCAACCGACAGGGCCGCCTGCCAGTGACGCAGCGCCTCGTCGAGCGGCGGGTGGAGAGGCCGCAGCCCATCCCCGGTCAGAAGACCGCGCTCGAGGACGCCGAGCAGGGTCCGTGCGGGCGCCTCCCACGGCAACCCTCGCGCAGCAGCGTGCGTGATCAGCGCCACCGCCGACCGCAGGCCCTGTGGATCCTGTGCGAGGTCCCGTTCGGTCAGATCCCGCAGCGTTACCATCAACCGGTCCGTCGTCGTACCAGGCGAAGCTTTCGACTGCTGAGACATCCCAGTGACGGCTCCAGTCGTCCACAGCGCGGTGCCGATGACACGGTCGTCGACGCCAAGCTCACGTAGCCGCGCGGCGACAGCTCGTACGGCGTCGGCCCACGCCGACACCGGGAGCGGGTCGGGTGAGTTCACGATCGCGAGCGCCTCACGGCGCAGTTGGCTGTAGCTCATCGGGCGCGGGCCAGATCGCCGAGCCGGATCACGAACTCCGCCGCCTCAGGCTCTTCGAGAACACCCAGATCCCATGTGACCGTCTCAGCGACTGCCGCGTCCAGGCAGTCGCTGACCGAACCCGATCGGGTGATTCTGGGGTCGTCCTCGTTGGGGATCGGGGCGCCACCAGTCAGTGCCAAGGCGGCGGTGTACAGGCCGGCGAGTTCGAAGGACACTGTCAGGTCAACCGCCATGACGTCGCCCGCGTCCCCGAGAGAGAGGGCTCGCCCAAGAAGCGCCGCAACCCGGCCAACACTCGCTTTCGCACCGTCCGGACTCGTCTGCGGCGATTTTCTCATCATGACCCCATAGTGGCCCAGTCGTCACCGTGGGTGGGGTGGCTCAACAGGATTCCCCCGAAGTCGAGAACACCCACTAGGCGACCCTCACCCGAGAGCCGCAGCCCGTGCGAGCGAGGCACAAGACCCGGGACACTTCAGTTTAGGAAGTGACTGGCTCAGGCGGACCGAGGGAGGTATCGAACTAGTGTTCGAGATGGTGTTCCCAGGGCTAGTCCCGGGCAGCCGGAGACGCCAGGTTCGGGCGTGGTTCGCGATCCGGGCAGCGACCTGGATGAGGGCGGCGCACGGTGGCGGTGCGGGCACGTCCGAGCCGGGCCGACGCGACCTGGGCGGCGGCCCGGGTCAGGTTGACCACCTCACCTTCCACGAGACTCGGGATAACTTCCCCGAGCGTCACGGAAATTCCTGTCGGCCCTCCGCGTTACGGTGATCTTCATACTCTTCATATCATCGGGGGTGGTTGGTGGATTCGATCTGGGCGCATAGCCGCAATGTGGCAGGGGTGCGACAGAAACTGGCAGAACACCTCCTCAACACGGGGTCTCTCGCTCGACGCTTTGCGGAGGAATTCGGCGCGGGAGATGCCGGGTTCGCTGTCGGGGTGCTCCACGACGCCGGGAAAATCTCCGCAGCGTGGCAGAATCGACTACTGCTCTTAGAGGCCGGATCGACTGCCCAACTGGTTGACCACAAGACTCTTGGCTCTCTCGCCGCACAGCAGAGACTCGGTGCAGTTGGGGCCTTGGCGATCTTCGGTCACCACGGGGGTATTCCCAACGCCACCGATTGCCCGAGGGGCGCTGCTGACCCGACGATGCTGGCTGCCCTCTCCGAAGAGATCCCAGAGATTGCCAAGGCGCTCAGCGGTGAGCCGCTCGTACCTGACAGCTGGCGCAAGGATCCTAGGGCAGCGGAGTTCGGCGTCCGGATGTTGCACTCCGTTCTGGTCGACGCCGACTATCTCGACACGGCTGCACATTTCGCATCTGCACCTCCCGAGGTGAGGGCCGATGCTGACTTTTCCGCCCTCGTCGCTCGATTCGAGCAGGGCCGGCACAGGCTGATCAACAGCCGGGCTATGTCGACGATCGACGTACAGCGCGATGCCGTCTATCAGGCGAGCATTGACGCGGCTCGCTCGCCCGAGCCCCTCTTCCGCCTGTCGGCTCCTACTGGCTCTGGAAAGACGTTGGCGGCCGCAGGCTTCGCCCTGCACCACGCGGCGACACACCACAAGCGGCGGGTCATCGTCGCCGTCCCATACACATCAATCACAGAACAGAACGCCGCCATCTACCGTCGACTTCTGGGCGATGACGTGGTACTCGAGCACCACTCCGCCGTCGAACCCACCGGCCTGCCGGGTCGAGGGGTCGAGAACTGGGATGCCCCGTTCGTGGTCACCACGACGGTTCAGCTGTTCGACTCTCTGTTTTCCAACAGACCGACGAAGACGCGGAAGCTTCACCATTTGACGAACGCCGTGATCATCCTCGATGAGGTCCAGGCCCTACCGCAGGAGTTGCTGCCCCCGATTCTTGGGGCGCTGCAGATTCTGACACAACACTTTGGGTCCACGGTGTTGCTCGCCTCGGCTACCCAGCCAACCTTCGAGAGCTTGGGGCCGTGGCGCGACCTGCGAATCCAACCCAAAGAGGTCGTCCCCGATCCTGCCACCCTGTTTCGTGACCTCCGTCGGGTCGAGTACGAGTGGCAGTCGGGCTGGGCCATGGACCAGCTCGTAGCGGCCGTCAGTCCGCATGAGCAGTCGCTAGTTGTGGTGAACACCACTCGTTCCGCGCGTCAGGTGGCCCAGGCCTTGGTCGAGCGGCTCGGGCCCAGTTCGGTGCGACACCTGTCGACGAGAATGTGCCGCTCCCACCGCGCCGAAGTCTTGGCCGAGGTCCGAAGCAGGCTAGCGGCCGGCCAAGCCGTTCGTCTGGTTTCGACATCCCTCATCGAGGCTGGAGTCGACGTCGACTTCCCCATCGTGTTCCGCGCCGAAGCCCCGGCTTCCTCGATCATTCAAGCAGCTGGCCGCGCTAACCGAGAGGGGCGGCTGCGTGCAGGGCGGGTGGTGGTCTTCAGCGGCCCGGACTTCGCACCGATCCGCAGCCTCGCGACCGCCACCCAATTGACGCGGGGACGCTTCTCGGCAGAACCAGGCGCTCTCGATTCGCCCGCCGCCCTCGGTGCCTACTACCGCCAGCTGTTCGCCGCGCTCAACGTCGACGACAACGCGTCCGACATCCAGGCCTCGCGCCGAGGATTGGCGTTCGCCGACGTCGCAAAGAAGTTCCGAATGATCGATGAAGACACTGACACCGTCGTTGTCGACTGGCCACTGGGGATCCAAGCGCAGCTCAAGTTGTCGGCCACGGAGCGCGTCAGATCCGGGCTGGACGTCCTGTCAATGGAGTTTCTGCGCCGACTGCAACCCGCAACAGTGCAGCTGCCGCGACGCCTTCTCACCACTGCCGACTTCGCGGCAAACATCACTGAACCGGTGCCTGGGCTGCGTCTGTGGCTCGGCGCGTACGACCCGCTTACCGGCATCGGCGACTCGGCACCCTACTCATTCGTCTACTAGCCCAAGAAATTCAGGAAGGAGCCGAGTGGTGGTTCACATTAGACAGCGAGACGGCGCACCTCCCCTGGTCGTCCAGGTATGGGGCCCCGGCGCGTTGTTCACACGACCCGAGGCGAAGGTGGAAAGGATCACCTACCCTGTCATGACGCCGTCGGCGGCGACCGGAGTGCTGGAGGCGATCTTCTGGAAGCCAGAATTCCGCTGGGATGTCGCCGCCATCGAAGTACTGAAGCCGATCAAGTACCGCTCTGTACGGCGGAACGAAACGAACCAGGTCTTGTCCAGCCAAGCTGCGTTGTCCGGGCAAGTGGTCGACGCAGTGGCCGAGCGCACCCAGCGGGCGGCGACGATACTCGTCGACGTCGCATACCGGATTCATGCTCACGTCTCCCTGCACCCGCACGCGACAGATCCGGCTGCGAAGTACCGTGACCAGTTCCGGCGACGTGTCACGCGCGGTGCCTGCTTCTCAACCCCCTACCTGGGCACGCGCGAGTTCGGCGCGTTCTTCGGCGATCCGGATGAGACGCCCCCGGTCGGGGCGAGTGGGGACTTGGGCGTCATGTTGCACTCAATCGAATTCCAAGCCCACGGGCGAAACCCTCGCTCGCGATGGTTCGAGGCGACTCTGACCAACGGCATCATGCATGTTCCTGACATCGACGACGTGGGGCGGGGGGCCTGATGAGAACCATGTATGGCGAACTTGTTGACTATGCCGCGACGTTGCCTGACGTCAAGCCATATCACCAGGAGACAAGATTCACATGGCTGCTGCAACTTGGGGCGGACGGCAGCCTTGCAGCACGTGAACTGACGGAGCTGACCACTTCCACCTCAGACCGCAAGGGCAGGTCGAAGCTTGTAGTCGGGGTATGGCACTCGACACCGAGCGTTGTGCGGTCCAGCGGCGTGGAGGCTCTGGTTCCCTACGACGGGCTCGGTTACGTGCTCGGGTGGTGCGATGAGTCGTCCAAGCCAGATCGGGTCGCTGACTCTCACCAGGCGTACAGGGATCTGGTCATCGAGTGGGCAACGCATGAGGGCGTCGACGACCCCATTGCGCAGGCACTCCAGTCATTCGTCCATCAATCACCCGAGATCCAGCGCCCGGAGAGGTGGACGAGCAAGGACAACGTCCTGGTCCAAGTCGACGGGGTGAACGCTCACGCTGCTCCCAGCCTGGTCGGATATTGGGTACGGCACGTGGAAGAGCGCAAGGGGTCCGGTGAACACGGCACCTGCCTGATCTGCGGGAGGAGCGGCGCATTGATTGAGACCATCCCCCAGATGGTGAAGGGCCCATACGTGCCCGGCGGACAGTCGAGCGGCGTGGCTCCCATCTCGATCAACGCCGCCCCATTCGGCTTTGATCTCACTGTCGGTCTCGTTCACGTGCCGATCTGCACAGCGTGTGCCCGAAGCATCCCCCTCGCCCTCAATAGCCTTCTCTCGGACGAACGCAGGGTCCGGCGCAGCAAGGACGCAGCGACCACCTGGTGGATCGCAGGGGAAACGCAATTCGACGTCTTCACCCTGCTCGACCAGGCCCGGGAGGAGGACATCGCCTCCCTGTTCGACTCCGTGGGTTCGGGGGTGGCATCCCAGGGACAAATGGACGTCGCACGGTTCAACAGCCTCGTGATCTCGGGAAACGGCCCCCGTCTGGTGGTGAATGACTGGACTTCGCTACCACTTGATGAACTCCGGGCGAACGTGGCCGGCTGGTTCTACGACACCGAGGTTGAGCCTCTTGGGCAAGGAGGGCACCGTCACCAGTCGCTGTGGCTGCTCGCCACGGCGACTGGTCGATTCGACGTAGACAGGGGCCGATATCTGCCGCTGGGGGACACGGCCGGGCACCATCCCCACGGCATCCAAGAGAGCCTGGGAACGGTCGCCCTTCACGGCAGCCCAGCACCAAGCTTCCTCGCCTCGCATCTGCTCCAACGTATCCGCGCAGACCATCACGTGGACGATCAACGCGCCGCACTGCTGCAGCTCGCGCTGCGCCGCAACTACCGGAAAGGAACTCTCATGCCAGGGCTTGACCTCACCTGCACCGACCCGTGTTATGTCGCAGGTCGACTTTTCGCGATCTATGCAGACCTGCAGTACGCGGCCGCCACAGCCGACGGAGGCACGGCACCGAATGCCACCTTCGCCGACAAGCACCTCGCGGGAGCGATCGCTGACCCACGAACGGCGATCACCGCAGGCGAAAAGCAGGCCGCAGCCTGGTTGAACAAGCTCCGACGCCGCAAAGGAGACTACTTCTACCAGCGAGACATCGACCAGGTCGTCTCGCTGTTGCAGCCAGGCAGGACACTACCGGTGCGCGCCTCCACCGAGGAACAGGCGATGTTCGTCATGGGTTACCACCACGAGCGAGCGCACCGCAGCCATGAGCGCGAAGCCGCACGCCAACAACGGCTACTCCTCGGCGCTGATGCCGAACCGACTACGTCCCCGACCCAGAACTGAAGGAACCAACCATGAACATGACCGATCCCAGCGTCCGTCACGACATCGTTCTGCTGTTCGACATCCACGACGGCAACCCCAACGGAGACCCCGATGCCGGCAACCGGCCCCGGGTCGATCCCGAGACCGGCCACGGCTTGGTGACCGACGTGTCACTGAAGCGCAAGGTGCGCGACACCATTCCCCTCGCTGCAGGCGGGGAGGGAGGCTACGACATCTTCGTGACCGCAGGAGTTCCCCTGAACTCAGTGCTCGAGAAATCCTATCAGCAAGCCAATCTCAAGCTCGGTAAGGAGACCAAGAACGCCGATGCCGCCCGCGAGTGGCTGTGTCGCACCTACGTGGACATCCGCCTGTTCGGCGCGGTGCTGTCCATGAAGGACACGCCAGCTCTTGGCCAGATCCGTGGGCCAGTTCAAGTGTCGTTCGCTCGCAGCGTCGACCCAGTCGCACCAGCCGAGCACGCGATCACTCGGCTCACCCACACCACCGTCGCCGATGCCGAGAAGGGCGGCGGCACCATGGGCAACAAGTGGACCATCCCGTACGGGCTCTACACCGCAGTCATCGGCTACTCAGCCAGCCGGGGGAAGCAGACGGGGGTGTCCGAGCGTGATCTGGAGCTGCTGTACAAGACGCTGGCTTCTATGTTCGACCACACGTCGAGCGCTGCGCGCGCAAACATGGCCACCCGCGGCCTATTCGTCTTCACCCACCACGATGCGTTTGGTGCAGCACCCATGCACCAACTGGTGGACCGGGTCAAGGTGAGCCGACACCCCGACGTGGAGCTTGCGCGGAGCGTGCAGGACTACGACATCTCGGTGGACGTAGATGAGCTTCCAAGCGGAGTGACTTACGACCAGGTCATGTAGTGGACGAGTACGCACTACCAATCTCCGCTGTGGAGCACTTCTCCTACTGTCCGAGACAGGCGGCGCTGATCACTCTGGACGGAGAATGGTCCGACAACGTGCACACCGCGATCGGATCCGCCCAGCACTCCAGCGTCGACCGCGAGACGAGGCGCGTCCGCCGCAACGGGGTCGAATGCTGGCTGTCACTGCCGGTCTTTCATCAGGAGCTGGAAGTGATCGGGGTCTGCGACTGCGTCGAATTGCATCCTCGACCGGTGCCAGTCGAATACAAGCCCGTTCGCTCCGCGCGACATCTTGCCCCAGCGTCCCAGCAACTTGCCATTCAGGCACTGTGTTTGGAGACGATGTTCGATACGGCCGTTGAATACGGAGTCCTGTACGCCCATAAGGAGAACCGACGGCAGGAAGTCCTCATTGACGAGCCCCTCCGGGCCGCTGCCATACGCACCTTGGAGGCTGTCCGTCAGATGCTGGACTCCGGCGTCATGCCTCCTCGAGCTTCTGATGCCCGATGTCGGGACTGCAGCCTTCGTGACGTTTGCCTCGTCGACGAAAATGGGGCGCCGCTCCGCACCGACGGACACGCCGCCCTCCTATTTGAGGAAGACGGCTGATGGACAGTCTGGACACCCTCTACGTGACAACGCCCGGTTCGTCGCTTCACCTTGAGGGAGATGCGCTGCGTGTTGTCCATCCCGACCACCCACAACGACGGCTGGTCCCTATGCTTCGGCTCGAATCCATGGTGTTGTGGGGTGGAGTGGCAGTCAGCCCCGACGCCCTTCGAAGATGCGCTGAACTTCGTATCCACGTCACATGGATCAGTCAGAACGGGCGACTCATCGCGAGCGTCGGGGGAGACGAACCCGGGCGGGGAGAGCTACGGCTCGCCCAGTACCGCGCCTTCAATGACACTGACCATCGAGTAGATCTGGCCAGGCTTTTCGTCGCCGGGAAGCTCCAAGGCTATCGACAGCTTCTCTTGCGGGCAGCTCGCGACGCGACCGAGGAGCGCAAACAAGGCGCTCTGAGAGAAGTCGGGCGTCAGCACGGCGAGGCCATCAAGCAGCTGGCTGACGCGACAAGCCTCGCCGAGATTCTGGGCATCGAAGGCCGCGCCGCTCGCGTGTACTTCGCCAACAGTTCGCTGATCTTCTCCCGATCCGCCCCGTTGGGGCGCTCCCGGCGCCCCCCACTCGAAGTTGAGTCCCTCATAGTGGTGTAGCGCGCGGTGGTCCGGCCTGTCCTTGGACGTAGGGGCGGTCACCGTGTGATCCTTCGAGAAAGCTCTCTACTTCTCACTCGAATGGAGTCATCACGATGACCGCTCCTCACATTGTCGACCCTGTCGGGGTGCTCAGCGAAGCGCTGGGTGATGCGTCGCCGGATCTGATGCGTCACCTGTTGCAGACCATCATCAACACCCTGCTGTCGGCGGACGTGGATGCCGTGGTCGGCGCCGAGTGGGGCCAGGCCACGCCGGGCCGGGTCGCGCAGCGCAACGGTTACCGGCACCGCGAGTTGGATACCCGGGTCGGCACCATCGACGTCGCGGTCCCGAAACTGCGCTCGGGTACGTACTTTCCGGAGTGGTTGTTGGAGCGGCGCAAACGGGCCGAGACGGCGCTGATCACCGTGGTGGCGGATTGTTACCTGGCGGGGGTGTCGACTCGCCGGATGGACAAGCTGGTCAAAACGTTGGGTATCCATTCGCTGTCGAAGTCGCAGGTGTCGAGGATGGCCGGCGAGCTGGACGAGCACGTCGACCAGTTCCGCCACCGACCCCTGCACGACGCGGGCCCGTTCACGTTCGTCGCCGCGGACGCGTTGACGATGAAGGTCCGTGAGGGCGGCCGGGTGGTGAACGCGGTCGTCCTGGTCGCCACCGGTGTCAACGCCGACGGGCATCGTGAAGTGTTGGGCCTGAAGGTTGCCACCTCGGAGACGGGGCCGGCGTGGAACACGTTCTTCGCGGACTTGGTCGCCCGCGGCCTGACCGGGGTCCGCCTGGTCACCTCCGATGCCCACCAGGGCTTGAAAGATGCGATCGCGGCGAACCTGCCCGGCGCGGTCTGGCAGAGATGTCGTACCCACTACGCCGCGAACCTGATGTCGGTGTGCCCGAAGTCGCTGTGGCCGGCGGTGAAGGCGATGCTGCACTCGGTCTACGACCAACCCGACGCGCAGGCCGTGCACGCCCAGTTCGACCGGCTCTTGGACTACGTCGAGGACAAACTGCCCGCCGTGTTCGACCACCTCGACCAGGCGCGGGCCGACGTGCTGGCCTTCACTGGCTTCCCGAAGGACGTGTGGATGCAGATCTGGTCGAACAACCCCTCCGAACGGTTGAACCGGGAGATCCGCCGCCGCACCGATTCCGTGGGCATCTTCCCCAACCGGGACGCGATCATCCGTCTCGTCGGCGCCGTACTCGCCGAACAAACCGACGAATGGGCCGAAGGCCGCCGCTACCTCGGACTCGACCTGCTCACCCGCTGCCGCACCACCCCCACCACCAACGACACCAAGCTCACCCCTGAACTGGAGAACGCCGCATGACCCACCGCCCCGACGCGTTCGGCCCCGGCCACCCCCGCGCCGACTACCTCCACACCCTCACCGCCGGCCACGACACCGGCTGGTGGGACGACAACGGCCACCCCGCCCCCTGGCCCGACGACATCCTCGACCCCGACACCCACTGGAGACCAGACACCAACCCGACCACCCAACCCACCCCCGCAGAACAACCCTTCTAACCCGAATCCGAAGGATCCACCGCTACACCACCACCCGGGACTTGACCCCACTCGACCCAGTCAACTGCTACCTATCCATGGGGTATGGCCTGCTCCGATCGGCCGTCCACGCCGCCCTGGTGCATGTAGGGCTCGACCCCATGATCGGCTTCATGCACGGCGTACGCGGCACCAAGCCATCCCTCGCCCTAGACCTCATGGAAGAGATGCGCGCACCGCTGGTCGACCGACTCGTCGCCACCATGGTGAACCGAGGACAACTCACCGACGCGAAGCACACCCGCGAGCTTCCCGGAGGCGCACGAGAATTCACCCACGACGGACTCCTGGTGTTCCTCGACGCGTGGGCACAATCCAGACAACGGGAGTGGCCCCACAGGGCCCTCGCCCGCAAAGTGCCCGCCGCACAGGTGCCGATCATCCAGGCACGGCTATTAGCTCGGCACCTGCGCGAGCCAGACTTTCCCTATCAGCCGTGGAGCTCCTCGTGATCGAATGCCTCATCACGTACGACGTGAACACCCAGACCCGGGAAGGGGAGCGGCGACTCCGACTCGTCGCCCAAGCGTGCGAGGGTGTGGGTGATCGTGTGCAGAAGTCCGTCTTCGAGTTCCGCTGCGCCGAAGCCCAATTGGTGAAGTTACTCCATCAACTGGTCCAAATCATCGACGAACGGGACAGCATCCGGATCTATCGTTTGGCGGCCGGGAGCCTCGACCGCACCCAAGATCTCGGAGCGGAGGTGCAGCGGCAACCTCGTGGGGCAAGGATCTTCTGATCCTTAGTCCTTAGGAACCCTCATCACGCATGCCGCTGAGGCGCAGTTTCTGCAGCCAAGCTCCCAGCCAGGGCAGAGGTTGTCCACAAGGTCGGCGGTATGACCTACTTTGGTGATGCTTGGGCCTTGTCGGCCAGGGCAGCGTCCCCCCTCCGGGAGGGACGAGGATCGCAACCTCCAGGTGAAGCTCACCGCGCAGCCACCCAAGAGCAGCGTCCCCCCTCCGGGAGGGACGAGGATCGCAACCCGACCTGGTACTTCACCCAGCACGAACAGGAGAGCAGCGTCCCCCCTCCGGGAGGGACGAGGATCGCAACTCCCAGGCCTCGTCGGCCGAGCAGATCCGCGTGTGCAGCGTCCCCCCTCCGGGAGGGACGAGGATCGCAACACCATCAACTTCCCGGCGAACACGTTCAGCGCATGCAGCGTCCCCCCTCCGGGAGGGACGAGGATCGCAACGTGTTCGCCGCGGACGCGGCCGCAGTGAACGCTACGCAGCGTCCCCCCTCCGGGAGGGACGAGGATCGCAACCCCCTCGGGCTGCTGCTCATGCACTGGCGGACCGTGTGCAGCGTCCCCCCTCCGGGAGGGACGAGGATCGCAACATCCCCCTGTCGCAGGTGATCAACAACATCACTGGTGCAGCGTCCCCCCTCCGGGAGGGACGAGGATCGCAACGCCCCGATCGCATTCACCGCGCCCTCAATCCGGGCGGCAGCGTCCCCCCTCCGGGAGGGACGAGGATCGCAACTTTTCCCCCGTTGACGACGTGCACGGGGCGTTGAAAGCAGCGTCCCCCCTCCGGGAGGGACGAGGATCGCAACGTCCCCCTCTACGTCAGAGCACGCAACGACGCCGCCAGCAGCGTCCCCCCTCCGGGAGGGACGAGGATCGCAACGGTGCCCTCTCTGAGATCGCGGTGCATGATGCGACGGCAGCGTCCCCCCTCCGGGAGGGACGAGGATCGCAACTACCAACCCGCCCACGAAACCATCTGGAACACCATGCAGCGTCCCCCCTCCGGGAGGGACGAGGATCGCAACACCGACACCCTGGCGCAGGTGAAGCAGTTGGCCGGCAGCGTCCCCCCTCCGGGAGGGACGAGGA
>JAJXWF010000095.1 GCA_021781735.1 Actinomycetes bacterium | reverse complement strand
CGGATCGGATCACCTGCGTCCGGCTGGTCACCAGGATCCTCCGGGAGATGCGGGCCGATTATGCGATCGGTCTGCTCACCGGGCCCTCGGTCGGCCTACTGCCGCTGCCCGGCCAGAGACCCGTGCTCACCGTGCGACCGCTGGCGGCGACCCCACCTCCGCGGTCCGACTGGACCCTGGCCCTGGGGACATCGAACTGTTCTGATGACGTCCGTCGAGGGCGCCCGATCGGGCACGGGCCGGCGCACACAGTGTCGCTCAGCGTCACGGTGTCGGCCGCTTCGATCAGCCACGCTCCCAGACGGGAACCGCCCCGGGCGCCAGTCGCGCATAGTCGGGCAGGGTGCGCAGGACCGTCTCGGCACCGCCCGGGCAGTAGATCGCCAGCAGGCGCATCTGCTTCCAGCCGGTGTTGAACGTCGAGTGCATCGTGCCCATCGGGATGAAGACGCTGTCGCCGGGTCCGACCTCGAACTCGTCATCGTCGACGGTTTGCACGCCCTGGCCCTCGATGATGAAGAGCACCTCGTCGGACTCCGGATGATTGTGGCGCTCGTGTCCCTTGGTCGGATTGATGACGACCTCACCGACGCTCAGCGGAGCGTTCGCGAACAGCGCGGGGGACACGCCCCACTTGATCGAACCCCAGTCGAAGACATCGGTCGCGATGCCCGCCTGGGTGGTGTGAACGGCCATTCCTGCTCCTCCGCTTCGGGTGACCTCGGGACGTGCGTGACGTTACGCGCGGCGCCGCCGGCGTGCCGTGCCAATCACCCGGAATTGGCCCCCGCTCGGCTCGGGCAGTGAGCTCAACCGGCCCTGGTCCCCAGGGACGCCAGAATCGCCAGCGCCCGGCGGAGCACCTGCGGTTCGTGCCAGACCGGGAGGCGGAGCATGCTGCGCTGCCCCCAGTGGGCCGAGAAGCTGGGGCCGGCGACCAGCTTGACCCCGGACCGCTTGGCCCGCTCACTGAGCTCGACGGCGTCCGCGTGGGTGTCGACCCACAGCCCCGAACCTCCACGGATCGGTTCCCAGGTCCACCCGGGGAGGGTGACCGCGAGCTCGGCTTCAGTGGAGCGGAGGGCGTCGGTGAGCATCGCGCGTCGTTCGAGCCTGGCGTCGGTGGTGCGCCTCAGCATCTCGACCGCCAGCAGCTGATCCCCGACCGAACATCCGAGATGGACCGACGTCAGGACCTCCCCGAGGGCGGTGATCCGCTCGGGCGTGGCGCGGACCCAGCCGACCCGCAGGCCTCCCCAGAAGAGCTTGGAAAGGCTCCCGATGGTGATCAGCAGCCGAGGTTCGATCAGTCCCGCCATCCCGGGGGCCACGGCTGGGCCGGTGAGAGTGAGGTCCGCCGAGGACCGGTCCTCGATGGCCACCAGCCCACCGCTGGTGACGGTCTTGGCAAGGTCACGGCGTGTCGTGGCGGTGCTCGCCCGCCCAGTGGGGTTGTGGATGCCCGGCTGGCAGTAGAGCAGGGTGGGACGCCGCCGAAGGGCGGCGCGGACCTGGCCGGGATCGATGCCACCGTGGGTCATCTCGAGGCCTTGCACGCGGGCCCCCTGGGATCGGATCACCTCCAGCGCGCCCCGGTAGGTCGGTTCCTCGACGAGGACGAGGTCACCGGCCGCAACCAGGGAGGTCACCGTGAGCCACGTCGCCTGCTGGGCTCCGGCGGTCACGAGGATCTCCGCGGCGGTGGTCTGGACGCCGTCAGCCGTGAGCCGGTCGGCGATGGCCTGCCGGAGGATGGGCAACCCACCGGGGAAGTACCCGTCGGTGTGCAGATACGGCTGCACCAGTTTGCCGAGGCCCGCGGCAACCACCTCGGTGGCGACCCGGGACGCCGGGAGCGCCCCGGTCGAGAGGTCGATCATGTCCACCGGAGCGCTGGTGAACGAGAACAACCGTCCGCCCAGCCTGGCCTGCACCAGCCCGCGGGACGATGTGACCCGCGAGCCGGACCCCTGCAGGGACGCCAGGTAGCCGCGTCCTTGCAGCGACGCGTAGGCGGAGGTGACCACTCCCCGGGACACCCCGAGGGCCTCGGCGAGGCCCCGTTGGGGTGGCAAGCCGATACCGGCGGGGAGGATACCCGCGTCGATGAGCCCGACGAGGGCCTCCACGAGATCGTCGACCAGCGTGGCGGAGCCCGTGGACCACCGGCCCAGGAGGTTGCTCAGTTCGTCAGGGCGACACATCAACGCAGGCATGGCACCAGGCTGCCAGCCGAGTCGGCGAAGAAGGGCCAATCATCCGCGATTGGCCCTGCCCGGATCGCGCCCCCGCCTCTAGCGTGGATCGGGTCAGGATGAGGGAGGGCCATGACCACCGTCGCGTTGCTGGGCACGCTCGACACCAAGGGCGAGGAGTACGCCTGGCTGAAGGATCGCCTGGAGCATCTGGAGATCCGGGTGCTCGCCATCGACGTGGGGTCGTTCTCGTCCAGCCCGCTCGCCGACGTGGCGTCCGACGAAGTGATCGCGGCAGCCGACGCTGACCCCGCGGACCTGCGCGAGCATCGCGACCGCGGCGAGATGATGGCCGTGATGGGCAGGGGCGCGGCAGCCGTCGTCCGGCGACTCGCCGAGCAGGGCCGGATCCACGGGCTCCTGGCGGTGGGCGGTTCCGGAGGCTCGTCCGTGGCCGCGTCGGCGATGCAGGCTCTGCCGATCGGATTCCCCAAGCTGCTGGTCTCCACCATGGCCTCCGGCGACGTGCGACCGTACGTCGGCGAGGTCGACGTGACCCTCACCTATTCGGTTGTCGACGTCGCCGGCATCAACTCGATCTCAGCCGCGGTCCTCGGCAACGCCGCCGCCGCTGTCGCGGGGATGGCCAAGGCCTACGAAGCACGTCTGCTCGACCCGGAAGGTTCCCAAGCGCACAGGCCGCTCATCGGCATCACGATGTTCGGGGTCACGACCCCTGCGGCCGACGAGGCCCGCAGGACGCTGGCCGGCCTCGGCTACGAGCCGCTGGTCTTCCACGCCACCGGCACCGGTGGCCGGGCGATGGAGAAGCTCGTCGAGTCGGGGCTGCTCGCGGGGGTCTGCGACCTGACCACCACCGAGCTTGCCGACGATCTGGTCGGCGGCGTCCTCTCGGCCGGCCCGCACCGGCTCGAGATGGCCGGCGCCGCGGGGCTGCCGCAGGTGGTCAGCCTCGGGGCGCTCGACATGGTCAACTTCGGGCCGATGGAGACCGTGCCCGACCGGTTCGCGGGGCGGAAGCTGTTCGTCCACAACCCCACCGTCACGCTGATGCGCACGACCGAGACGGAGATGGCCGAGTTGGGGCGCCGGATCGCGGCCAAGTTGGCCGCCGCGACCGGCCCGACCCAGCTGTTCATCCCGCTCAGAGGGGTCAGCGGCATCGATGTCGACGGCGGCCCGTTCCGCGACGCTGACGCGGACGAGGCGCTGTTCACCGCTGTACGCACCGGCCTGGCCGGCAGCAGCGTCGTCGTCCACGAACTCGACCAGGCCATCAACGACCCCGGCTTCGGCCGCGCGATGGCCGAAACGCTGCACTCACTCATCACCCGCAAGTAGTCCCGCTCACCAGGAGAAGCACACATGTCACGCCAACAGATCCTCGACCGTTTCCGCGCCCAGGTCGCGGCAGGGCATCCCATCATCGGAGGCGGTGCCGGCACGGGCATCACCGCCAAGTCCGCCGAGGCGGGCGGCATCGACCTGCTGGTGATCTACAACTCCGGGCGGTTCCGCATGGCCGGACGCGGGTCGCTGTCGGGACTACTCGCCTACGGCGACGCGAACGCCATCGTCATGGACATGGCCCGAGAGGTTCTGCCCGTGGTGAAGCGCACCCCGGTGCTGGCCGGCGTCAACGGCACCGACCCGTTCCGGATCATGCCCCACTTCCTCAGGCAGGTGAAGGAGATCGGCTTCGCCGGCGTCCAGAACTTCCCGACGGTGGGTCTCATCGACGGTGTGTTCCGTGCCAACCTCGAGGAGACCGGCATGGGCTACGGGCTGGAGGTCGACATGATCCGGCTCGCCCACGACATGGACCTGCTGACGTCGCCCTACGTGTTCGACACCGACCAGGCGAGGGCGATGGCGGCCGCCGGAGCCGACATCCTCGTCCCGCACATGGGTCTGACCACATCGGGAACCATCGGCGCCCAGACCGCCCTCACCCTCGAGCAGGCCGCGGCGAAGGTGCAGGAACTCGCCGACGCCGCCAAGAGCGTCAACCCCGACATCCTGTGCCTGTGCCACGGCGGGCCGATCGCGAACCCCGAGGACGCCCAGTACGTCCTCGACCACACCGAGGGCATCGTCGGGTTCTACGGCGCGTCCTCGATCGAACGGTTCCCGGCCGAGATCGGCATCCGCCAGCAGACCGAGCGCTTCAAGGCGGTCACCTTCACCGCGTGAGGCGGACCCATCCGACTCGCCTGCACGAGCGAGGGCGCCGGGTTGTCGAGAACCACGGTTCGGGTCCCCGGCATCGTCGGAGGGTGAGGCGCGGCGCCCTCCATGGTGGGGGCGGCGTACGACCCGGCCGACGGCGTACGACTTGTCGTGCAGGGTGTGCACGGTCGTCCGCCGAGGGGGCCCAGTCGTACGCCGACGCGCCGATCCGGATCGAGAGGCACCCCCACGGGATCGCCTTTCCCACTAGCCTGACCAGCGTGAACACTTCCAGTTTCGTGTCCGTGCAGGACGGGCTGAGGATCGTGACGTTCGAATGGCCCGCCACCACGGGCGAGGTTCGCGGGGTGGTTCAGATCGCCCATGGACTCGCCGAGCATTCCGCCCGGTACGCCCGATTGGCGGCCGCGCTGAACGCCGTCGGCTACCACGTGGGTTCCACGGATCACCGTGGCCACGGCGCGAGCATCGCGGGCACTCCAGGTGACTTCGGTGCCGTGGGGTTCAGTGGCCTGTGGCACGACGTGGTCCAGTACGGGGGGCTGCTGCGAAACGCCCACGCGGACCTGCCGGTGTACCTGCTCGCCCACTCGATGGGCTCGTTCGCCGCTCAGGAACTGCTTCCCGAGTATTCCACGCGTTATGACGGGGTGATCCTGTCGGGTTCGACCGCCATCGACGTGATGGCGGCGCGGATGGCCGCGGGCCCCGCCGGTGACTTGAGCGTGTTCAACTCCGCCTTCGAGAACCGCACCGGCTACGAGTGGTTGTCGCGGGACGAGGCCGAGGTCGATGCGTATGTCGCCGATCCGCTGTGCGGATTCACGCTTCCTGCCGAGACGACACCAGCGCTGTTCGCCGACGGTGCGAGGCTTTCGGATCCCGCGGAGCTGGCCAGGATCCGATCGGACCTGCCGATCCTGATCATCTCCGGCTCCGACGATCCGCTCTCCGGCGGTGGGCAACTGCCCCGCCTGCTCGCCCAGCGCTACACCGACGCGGGGGTCGCCGACGTGACCGTCGTCGTGTACCCCGGCGCCCGGCACGAGGTCTTCAACGAGACGAACCGCGACGAGGTCACCACCGGCGTCGTCTCCTGGCTGCAGGCCCACTGAATCCTGCCTGGCGGCACTGGTGCGCTCGCCCGCGAGGACTGGTCACGCCCAGCGGGCGGAGACTCCGGTGTTCCTCCGGCGTCCGTGACCATCCCGGTCACGGACGAAGTCTGAACCGTCGCTGGAGGGCTGCGCGACCCGAGCGAGTGAGTCGATTCATCGTGTGCTTCAATTTCGGACCATGCAGTGTGTTGCTCTCGGGGACGGGAAACTCGCGAGGGCTGAGCGCCGGGTCGAGATCGTGGCGGGCCTGCTGGCACTGGTGCTGATGACCGCGATGCTGTCGGGATGGCATCCGGGGCGCGCCGCGGCGGCTGGGCAGGCAGGGACGTTCGTCTCGTTGGCGCCTTCGCGGGTGCTGGACACCAGGTCCGGCAATGGTGCGACGGGGCCTGTGGCGGGATGGTCCACCATTCACGTCCAGATCGCCGGGCGCGGCGGGGTCCCCGCCGCGGGTGTGTCCGCAGTGGTGATCAACGTCACCGTGTCCGACGCGAAACTCGGCGGGTATATCACCGTGTATCCCGATGGGACCGCCAGGCCGTCGGCGTCCAACCTGAACTTTCCGGCCGGGGACACCCGCGCGAATCTCGTGACGGTGCAACTGGGCGGCGACGGGAAGATCGCCCTCAACAACTCCAGCAGTTCCACCGTGCAGCTGATCGGGGACGTCGCAGGCTACTACCTGTCCGGCACCCCCGCCACGGCCGGGGCATTCGTCGCCCTGAACCCGTCGCGAGTTCTCGACACCCGGTCGGGCAATGGTGCGACGGGGCCGGTGGCGGGATGGTCCACCATCCACGTCCAGATCGCCGGACGCGG
Organism: Actinomycetes bacterium; assembly: GCA_021781735.1. GTDB lineage: Bacteria > Actinomycetota > Actinomycetes > Propionibacteriales > Propionibacteriaceae > JAJYQH01. Next base: position 5,877 of record JAJXWF010000095.1, on the reverse strand, counting down.
CGGGGTCCCCGCCACGGGTGTGTCCGCGGTGGTGATCAACGTCACCGAATCCGGAGCGGAGGCGGGCGGCTATGTCACGGTTTATGCCGACGGCACCACCCCACCGTCCGCCTCGAACCTGAACTTTCCCGCCGGGGACACCCGCGCGAATCTCGTGACGGTCGCGGTGGGCAGCGACGGCATGATCGCCCTCACCAACTCGAGCAGTTCAACCGTGCAGCTGATCGGCGACGTGGCCGGGTACTACCTGTCCGGTACTCCCTCCGCGGTGGGAGCCTTCGTGTCCCTGCCCCCGTCGCGGGTTCTGGACACTCGGTCGGGCAATGGAGCCACCGGACCGGTGGCGGCGGGTTCGAGCATCGCCGTCCAGGTCGCCGGACGCGGCGGGGTCCCCGCCACGGGCGTCTCGGCAGTGGTGATCAACGTCACCGAATCCAGCGCGATGGCGGGCGGTTATGTCACCGTGTATGCCGACGGCACGACGAAGCCCAACGCGTCCAACCTGAACTTTCCGGCCGGGGACACCCGCGCCAATCTGGTCACCGTCGCGGTGGGCGGTGACGGGAAGATCGTCCTCACCAACACCAGCGGTTCCAGCGTGCAGTTGATCGGCGACGTCGCGGGCTATTTCCGCAACTCCACGGCCGATACCACCCCGCCCGGCCCGGTGACCGGGCTCACCGCGACCCCGACGGCCACGAGCGTCGCCCTGTCCTGGACCAACCCGACCGACAGCGACTTCGCCGGCGTGATGATCCGCCGGAAGCCGGGCACGACCGCGCCCGCGTCGCCCACCGATGGCAGTCTCGTTACGACGACGTCCACCGCCACCACCTCGTACATCGACGGCGGCCTCAACGCGGCCGCCACCTACACCTACGCCCTGTTCACCTTCGACCAGGTCGACAACTACGACACCCCCACGGTCACCACCGTCACGACCGCATCCCAGACGACGAAGCCGTCGACGGACTGGAGCTTCTACGTCACGTCGATGAACTCCACGACCGCCTCCACCCTGGGATGTAACCAGGGCGCGTACGACGCGGCCCACGGAAACACGAACAGCACCGTCACCCTCGACTTCGGCGGACAGAACTCCGGCAACACGGGCACGCTGCTGACGTTCAGCAACACGTCGGTGACCTACGCGCAGATCGAGTCGTACGCCGAGAACTTCGCGTACAACTACTGGAGCTGCACCGGGTCGAACGACAGGACCTCCCAGTTGATGCTGGCCCTCGGCACGAACAACTCCGCCTACTACGTCAACAGCGCCGGTGGCGCGGCCTGGGCGGGTGTCGTCAACACGGTGATCAACTACCTCAACGCGAACGGATACGGCCAGGTGGTCGTCTGGGGTGCCAGCGACATCGAACTGGCCTGGGACACCTACGCCGACACTGCGGACTGGGTGGCGGGGTACACCTCACACACCGCCGCGATGTACGTCGACTACGGGGACGCGGGCGGCTGTCCCCCGTACGGTAGTTGCGGCAACGGCTGGACCCAGACGGACGTCTACAACGTCGCGTGGGGGTCCTCACAGGCCCAGGCGGAACCGGAGATCTATTACAGCTCGCAGGCACAGGAGTGGGGCAACATCTCCAACACGGTGGGGCGGATCCTGTTCTGGGCGCCGATGGACGAGTACGACCTCGCCGGCTCGACCCTCACGGCCTCGCAGGCCTGGTCTGCCCTCGGCTGCGACGTCGGGGGGCAGAGCTGCTCGGCGTCCACCGAGATCCACAAGGCGCAGTGACGCGCCGGAGGCAAGTGGCGGAGTGAGGCGGACGGTCGCTCGCCCGGGCCGCCGCGGTTGTCCTGGATGAGGTCAGTGGGAACCCACGATGCGGGCCACGGCCGCCGGGTCTTCCAGGCGGGAGCCCCGTCCGAGGGAGACGGTCACCGGTACTTGAGAGCGGCGAGGTTGAAGGCGTAGCTGGCCCCCGTGTCGCTCACGAGCGTGAGTACGGTGCCCGAGGACGCCGTGATCTTCAGCCAGGTCGTGCCGGCCTGGGGGAACGGTCCGAGGTTGCGCCAGTTGGTGTTCGACTTCGCGTCGGTGGTGACGATGTAGATGCCGCCCTGACCGCTCGCCGCGGGGTCGAGCTGCCCGACGGTTCCGGCGTAGACGCCGAACCACCGTCCACCGACCGTGCCGAAGTAGGCGTTCGAGACCGCGAAGCCGGCCTGGCTGAACGGCGCCTGCCGCAGCTCGGAGATGCCCCCGACCCGGGGGGCCGGGTGATCGGCGGCTGACGGCAGCGTTGAGGGGGTGGGCAGTGTCGTCGGCTTCTGGGCCGGATGCGTCGGGAACGCGCCGTTGACCCCCTTCATGAAGAGGCTGGCCTTCGCCGTCGGCATGTGCACAGCTCGCGCCGAGGCGTCGCGCAGAACTCGATCACGCGCGGAGTTGCCCTCGGCCTGGGCGATCCCCACGCCGACGCTCAGGGTCGTGACCCCCGCGACGGCGATGGCGGCGACACGCCACCGCATCGAACCACGCACACGAATCATCAGGGTCCCCGCATCTTGACGTGCTGCCTACGAGCAGTCCGAGGCTATCCCGGGGCCGGAGCATTCCTCAACACCGACTCGGCTATATCAACCTCTCCTTGAGGCCTGGGCCCCCGGTCGCACGGCGGTGTCAGCGAGGTGGTTGGGGGCCGGGAGAGCTCGGGGCGCGGCGGTTCCGACGCGGGACTCGTACGATGAGCTGCAGGCGATGATCCTCATCAGGAGGGAGCCGATCGTGGCTCGAGACCGTGACTCGGCAGGTCGTCCGCGGCAGGCCCGCCCGAGGGATGCACTGGGACGCCCGTTGCCCTACGGGACCGTCGGGGTCGAGCCGGTTCCCGAGGAGCCGCTGCCGCCCATGGAGTCGTTGCAGGTGGCGCGGCGGTTCGTGGAGGAGGGACGACCCTTCTCGGCGCACGAGGTGCTGGAAGCGCGGTGGAAGGCGTGCCCTGGCGAGGAGCGCGAGTTGTGGCAGGGTCTCGCGCAGCTGTGCGTCGGTCTGACACACGCAGCCCGCGGCAACACTGTCGGAGCGAATCGACTGGTCGAGCGGGGGGCGCAACGGCTCGAGTCGTATGACGGGGGTGAGGGCCCGACATACGGTCTCGACCTTCCGGTCGTCGTCGCCTGGGCGCGGGGCGAGGTGGCCAAGGCGCCGGCGCACTAGGGCTTCGAGGTGGGATCGCGCGGGCTTCGCCGGGGGCCTGTCCCTGTCGGTCGTCACGCCGGCTCTTGGTGCGTGCTGAGACCACATGGTGCGTGCTGAGACACTTTCCTCATGTCGCTCGTCGAGATGTGGTGGCGCCGCGCCTCGGGCACGACGCCCGCACTGGGCTCGTCCGCGCTGTATCCCATCGCCCTCGTCGGCCTGGCCGGTGTACTTCTCGCCTGGCCCCTGGTCCGGATGGCGGTCACCGTCTGCCACGAGGCGGGCCACGCCGTGGCGGCCACCCTGACCGGACGCTCGCTGCGCGGGATCCGGCTGCACTCCGACACGTCCGGCGTCACCACGACGCGCGGGAGGCCCGCCGGTGCGGGCATGGTGATCACCCTGCTGGCCGGCTATCCAGCCGCCTCCCTGGTGGGCCTGGGTGCGGCGGCCGTCGCTGGGGCAGGACACGCGGTCGGTGTGCTCTGGCTGCTGGTGGGGCTGCTCGCGTTGATGTTGCTGCAGGTCCGCAACCTCTACGGGGCGCTGGTCGTGCTCGTCCTCGGTGCCGTGCTGGCCATCGCCACCTGGTATGCCCCGACCCGCGTGCTCGGGTGGCTCGCCTACGGCCTGGCCTGGCTGCTGCTGGTCGCCGCCCCGCGTCCGGTTCTCGAACTTGCGCTCAGCGGGCGTCACGCATCGGCCGGGTCGGACGCCGCACAGCTCGCACGGCTGACCCACGTGCCTCGAACCGTCTGGATCGTGCTCTGGCTGGCCGGGACGGTGGGCGCCCTGGTTCTGGGGACCGTGTGGATGCTGCCGGGTTTCCTGCCCGCCATCGGCTGAGCGGGTGGGGTGTCAGTGCGGGGGAACGGGAGGTCACATTCGGCTACCCGATGAGCCTCGACAAGCTGGCGGCCGTCCTGGACGCTGCCCCCAGGCGGCCCACTGATCCTCGGCGGCGCCCCGTCGGGTCGGTTTCGTCGATCGGGCCTCGGCCCTGCGCGGCAGTCCTGCGCGAGCATCCTGTGGGCCTATCCGTGGCTGATCGGCTTCCTCGTGGCCTTCATCGGCTTCCAGGGCTACGAACCGGTCCGGCACGTCTCGTGGGGGCTCGTCTTCCTGACCCTGTTCGACGCGTTCATCGTGTACCTGGCCACCCGCGAGTACCAGCGGCACAAGGCCCGGCGGGTTCAGTCTCTTCGACCGGGCGGGGAGAGCTGTCGGTCTGTCCGGGTGCCGGTGGCTCGGTCGGGCCCGGCGTGCCGGGCGGTTGCGGCGTCCGGAATCGCTCACTGCGTGAATGTCGCTGCCTCGGTCGCCGCTGGAGGCTGAGCGGTGGCGCCGTCGTCACGCGGTCATCGGATCCCGGTGTCGCAGGAGATGTCGGCGCGGATGGCGGATCCCGGCTTCACGGTCACCGGCGTGTCCGGGCAGCGGGGGAACATCGACCCCGTGTCGACGACGAGCGTGTAGGTGCCGGGGGAGAGGTCGAGGGCGTAACGCCCGTTTGCGTCGCTGTGGGTCGTGGCCACGGTCGTCCCGACTGTCGTCCGGGCGGTGATGGTGCCGGAGACGGGTCGCGGGGGGCAGGGCTGGTCGGGCCTCTCGACCGGACAAGTCGGCCCGGCGGCGACATAGCCGTAGGCCCCGGTGCCGGAGCCGGGAAGCAGGGGCGGTGGTGTCGGGGTGGGCGTGATGCTGGCGTCCGTGGTCGGCGTCGTCGATGGGGCCGTGGGTGTCGACGCCGACGCTGCGGGTGTGGCGGAGCCCGTGCCGGCGGTGCCCGAGCCGACGGTGCCGTTGGCGCACGAGGCCAGGAGCAGGCCGGCCGTCACGACGGCGCTCAGCGCGATTCCCGACCTCATGGGTCCATCGTTCCACCGCCGCCGACGGCCGGAGACCATGGCGGAACGTCCCGGCCGGACGGGCTCGTGCACACCCTTCGAGACCGGGCCGCCCCGGTGACGCCCGCGTTGCCGGGGCGCCACCCACCCGGAACCGGTCGATCACCGTCTCCCGGCGGGGAGCATACGGTGGAGCCCGCAATCCTGCTCACACGTATCCGGTGCCCGACCCGACCCAGTTGTGCATGATCCGGAAGGCGTTGGCGAAGATCGTGAGCACCGGGTTGACGCCGCCGTTGGTCACGTTCAAGGAGCCGTCGATGACCCGCAGGTTGGGATGGCCCCAGACCCGCCCGTCGGCGTCCGTCACTGACGATGCCGGGTCGGTGCCCATCCGGCAGCTGCCGGCCTGGTGCTGACCCGCGCTGATGGTGGTCTGCGGGCTCGGGCCGTACGCGACGACGGTCGAGGCGCCGGCGGCTCGTAGCCAGTCGGCCGCCCTGGCGCCCATCAGCCTCTGAACGGCGAGGTCGTTCGGGTGCGGGTGACCGCTGAGTCGGGCGACGGGAATGCCGAGGCCGTCGACGACACGGGGATCCAGGCGGACCCGGTTGTCGGGGGACGTCACCTCCTGCACGGGGCCGACCACGCGTTGCATGCGGGGCAGGAGGTGGCGCATGCCCTGCTTGGCCGTGAGGCCGTGGGGCGAGATGAGCCCGGCCTGGCGCAGGTACCCGTAGGTGCTCAGCGGAGTGGGAACGAACTCGTTCGCGAGCATGCCGCCCCCGGCCAGGCCGTCGTTGTTGTGACGGAACTCGTGGGTGGAGATCGACGGGCCGGGCCCGACGAGATCGGCGACCT
>JAJXWF010000094.1 GCA_021781735.1 Actinomycetes bacterium | reverse complement strand
GCTGTCATGCGCTCAGTCCTTTCGTGGTGGTCATGGGTGGTGCAGGGTGCTGGCTCCGCAAGGGCCTCACGCGTCGAGCGCTCCGTCCCGGCTGGGACGGAGCGCTCGACGCGTGTCATACAGTCATGCGGCCGTCCCGGGATCAGACCGACTCGAGGGCGGCTTCGATGTCTTCTTCCTTCTCCACGTAGTTGAACATCTCGGGGAGGATGAACTTCGCGGACAGGAAACCGATCAGCGAGAGGATGCCTACCGCCATCGTGGCCCCGGCCTTGCCCCAGTGCCCGCTCATCACCGGGAACGCGAACGCGCCGAAGAACGCCGCACCCTTGACGAACATGTAGCCGAACCCGGACGCGGTGGCTTTGAACCTCGCCGGGGCGGCCATCGACGTGATGGTCATGCCGTTCGAGGCGTCCCAGTAGTGCCCCCACATGAGGATGCAGGCACCGGCGACCAGCAGCACCTGCCACAGGCTGTGGCCGAGGCCAGTCGGGCTGACGTCGATCCGCCACAGCGACAGCGCGCCGAGCATCAGGCCGAGGAACGCGAGTCCGAAGCCCCACATGGAGAGTCCCTTGTGGCCGATCCGCTTGAGCATCAGCGGGGCGACCCAACCCGACAGCGTCGCGAGCAGGAAGATCCCGGCCGTGACGATGTTCGTGCCGATCATGCTTGCATTCGCGACGCCGACACCCGCGATCACGAGGATGTAGGGCAGGTAGAAGCCCCACGCGGTGAACTCGGCGCCCTGGGCGGCGTTGGAGATCCAGCCGAAGATCGTCGCGCGCTTCTTGATCGGGTCGCGCCAGATCACCTTGAGGAAGTCACCCACCTTGACCTTCTCGATGTGCACGTCCTCGTTGGGCAGCATGGCCAGGTCGTCGGCGAACAGCTCGGTCGAGACGCGCTTGGCCTCGATGAACTTGCCACGCTGCAGCAGCGAGAGCGGGGTCTCGGGCAGCTTGAGCCGGCTGACCAGCAAGATGAGCGCCGGGATGGCGCCGAGGGACAAGGCGACGCGCCAGAGGATGCCGTGGCTGATGCCCGTGGCGTACATGATGGTGACGACGATGATCGAGAACACCTCGCCGGCGCCGAACATGAACTGCCAGCGGCTGCCCATCTCCTCACGGCGTCCCTTGGGCATCGATTCCATGATGTAGGCGTAGCCGTTGGAGATGTCCGACCCGAGCGGGATGCCGATGAGGAACCGGATGATGATGAGGTCGGTGATGTTCTGCGAGAAGCCCTGGGCGATGGCCAGGATGATGAACAGCACCATCGTCAGGATGAAGACCTTTTTGCGTCCCCACCGGTCGGCGACCCAACCGCCGATCAGCGCGCCGATCAGCGCGCCACCCTGCACGGCGGCGGCCACCAGGCCCAGTTCCCCGTTGCTCGGGTGATATTCGGCCTTGATGAAGACCAGGACGAACGCGATCGCGTACAGGTCCCACGCCTCGATCAAAATGGTGGAGATCATCATCCAGCCGCCGCGGGTGCTGGACACGGTCCCCGGCTTGTTTAGAAGTACTTCGGTCGCCTCGTCAGACATTCGCCTGATAGTGGCTTGGTCCATGGCGGGTTGCGCCTCCTCGTTGAAGCTTGTGCACTGTGGGGTCCGCTTCTGCGGTCCTGGTTGACCAGTACGTTGCCAACCGCTTGCAAACTGTTGTCCTCAGTGGATCTCCTGTCAACTCGAAACGCGGAACGTGTATCAGGTCACCCTGAGCCTCGGACCCGAATCGGGCGGACCGAGTCGGATGTGGCGGGCTGATGACCACCTCAGATGCGGGTTTCGCGGGTTGCCGTGTTGTGGCTGCGGTCTTGCCGGCGCCGCGTGGTACGGCCAATGGACGTCCGGCCCGCAGTCTGGACGGTCGTCCGAGGAAAGGGTGGCCCGGTCGAGCTGTCGTTGATCTTCTGCCAAACGCTTGGTAAAATTGATTCCCAGCCCGAACGCAAAGGAGCGGAAGTGGTTGCCACGCTTCAGAGCATCGCGGCCCGGTTGGGGCTCGACCCGTCAACCGTGTCGCGTGCCTTCAACGAGCCCCACCGTGTCAGTGAGCGGACTCGGCGACGTGTCGCGGATGTGGCGGAGGAGATGGGCTACCGGCCGAACGGAGCGGCCCGAGCCCTGGCCACAGGAAAGACCAACGCCATTGGGGTCGTGATCCCGGACGTGGCGAATCCCGTGTTCCCTGCGTTCGTCAAGTCGGCTCAGACGCGGGCGTGGAGGAACGGTCAGACAGTTCTTCTCGCCGATACCGACGAGAGCCCCCCGCGCGAGCGTGAGATTGTCAAGCGCCTGATCCCCCAGACCGACGGACTGGTGCTGTGTTCCTCGCGTCTGCCGGAAGACGAACTCGCTGAACTGGCCGCGCGGGCCCACCTGGTCCTGGTGAACCGCAGCGCTCCTGGGGTGTCGTCGGTCCTTCTTGATGCCGCAGACGGCATTCGCCAGGCCATGGATCATCTTGTTGCGCTTGGGCATCGACGGATTGCGTACGTCGCTGGCCCGGATCACTCATGGTCGACTCCGGAGCGCCGACGGCTGCTGGGCATCCAGGCCGAGAGGCTTCGCGTTGAGTTGGTCACCGTCGGGCCGTTCGCTCCGACTTACGAGGGTGGCCTGGGCGCCGCTGGCTTCGTGCGCGACTCGGGTGCCACGGCTGTGGTCGCATACAACGATCTCTTGGCGTTGGGCATTCAATCGGCGCTCGCCACAATGGGCATCGCCGTGCCCGATGATATGAGCGTCATCGGGGTCGATGACATCGCCATGGCGGCTATCTCGACGCCGGCTCTGACCACCATCCGCCTCGCCATGGGCATGGCAGGCGAAGCAGCCATTCGCATGATGGGGCAAGCCCTCGCAGGAATTGAGACCGAGCCGACCACCGTCACCCTGGCCACCCAACTCATCGTCCGCTCATCCACGGGCCACCCACCGGACCTCGTCTGAGCCTGGATCCGCCGAGGCTGTTGGGGTGTCGGAATGGCGAATGCTCCTGTGACAAGCGAGAATAGGACTTACCACAGCTCTATTCCACCGCTCGACAGGAGCACTCGTAGTGAAAGTCTGCCACAGCTTCAACGCCGCGTTCGATGACCCGACCTGGTGTCGTTCGGTGGTCTTCCCGCGGTGATGGGGCCGAACACGCCGGCCTGCACCACCTCGTCGATGAGCATGTGAGCGTGCCGGGGACTGCCGGGTCGAACGCGGCGATCAAGGTGTCCGGGCTGGTGGCGGGGATGATCGTCGGCGCGGACTCGATTGCGGATCTGGACGTGTTGCGGCACGGCGGTATGGGACGCCTGTTCGACGGCATGCGGGCGGCCACCACGCTGGGAACGCATCTGCGGGGCTACCGGTTCGGGCACGTCCGCCAGCTGGATGCGGTCGCCTCCCGGCCCCTGGCCAACCTCGCCAAGCTCAGCCCGATCCTGGACGGCGCCGACCAGCTCACCTTCGTGGATGTGGATGACACGATCCGGGAGGCCCACGGGTATCGCAAGCAGGGCGTCGCCTACGGCTACTCCGGGGCGAAAGGATTGAACGCGCAGGTCGCGGAAGGGCAACGTGGCCTCCGCGCACGGGGCGGCCCGGCTGATCACTGACGCTCTCGCCACCCTCCGCCGGGCCACCGTCACACCTGGCACGGTGATCGTGCGCGCCGACTCCGCCTACTTCACCCACCAGGTGGTTGCGGCGATCCGCCGTGGCGGGGCGTCGTTCTCGGTCACCGCCCGGATGAACCCGGCCGTGGCCAAGGCGATCGCCACCATCGACGAGCAGGCGTGGACCACGATCCGCTACCCGCAGGCGATCTGGGACGAGGACCAGCAGGTGTGGATCTCCGACGCCGAGATCGCCGAGGTTCGGTTCACCGCGTTCACGTCACGCCGGACGTCCGAGCGCATCACAGCACGGTTGATCGTGCGCTGCGTCAAACGCCTCAACAACAAGGCCACGACGCAGGGCGAACTGGTGCCGGGCTACCGCTACCACGCCGTCTTCACGGATTCGACCTTTGGCCTGGTGCAGGCCGAAGCCACCCATCGGGACCATGCGGTCATCGAGTCGGTGTTCGCCGACCTGAAACACGGACCGCTGGCACACGTCCCGTCGGGGGTGTTCACCGCGAACGCCGCCTGCCTCGCCCTGGCTGGGATCGCGTTCAACCTCACCCGCGCCGCCGCCCGCCTCACCTCCACCACGCTCGGGAAGGCGAGAACCGCGACCGTGCGCCGCACCCTGATCACCGTCGCCGGAAGGGCCGCGAACCAGGCCCACCACTGGCGCCACGGGGTCAGTGTTCACTCGGCATCGACACCGACAGCGCAAGATAGACGCATGCACGTCCAACTGCTCTACTTCGACGAGTGCCCCAACTGGCAGGTCGCCGACGCACGCCTCCGCGAAGCGCTTGAGACCCTGGGCCGCCCCATCGAGGTGGAGAAGGTCCTCGTGAACACCCCCGAGCAAGCCGAGCACTGGCGCTTCCACGGCTCCCCGTCAGTCCTCATCGACGGCGAGGATCCCTTCGCCCGGCCAGGCACGCCGGTCGGGCTCTCGTGCCGGCTCTATCGGACACCGCAAGGCGTCGGCGGCTCCCCCACGGTGGACCAGCTGATCGAAGTCCTCTCCCGCACATAGCACCTCGTCGCAGGATCCGAGCCCCCGCCCCTATGTGAAGTCGACCACCGCGCGCTACACACTATGAGGAACTCAACTCCGAATGCGGATCTGGCGACGAAGGCGCTACTGCGGTTCGTGAACCTGAAGGGCTACGGGGAGGGCCACCGGTCCGTGTGAAGAGGTCCGAGATCCCGTATCGCCCCTGGTAGCAGCAGGTAGGCAGTATGGAGTGGTGGGATTCAGGCAGCCGGATCCCGTAGCGGGTTCGCACTACACCTCGCGCCGCAGCGAATAGATCAGATGAGAGTCAGATCAGAGGCTCCGGGGCTCATCCCGACCTTCCCGCGTGGCCCAATCAGGAGGACAAGGAAGGATTGTGGCCGGGCGACCGGTCACCGAATCAGCAGGTACGTCCCAGCCCCCAGCGCCCCCAGTACCGCACCTGCGACCACCTGGAGTCGGCTGTGACGCCCTTCGCTGACTCGGGCCCACATCACCGAGGGCAGCAACGCTGTCAGGACGGTTCCCAGAACCGGGGCGGTTGTGAGCAGGATGATCGCCGCGCCCGCTGCAACGGCCACGTGGAACGAGACCTTGGTGATCGTGTTGCCGGCCGCGACCAGGAGCAGTCCCACACACATGCCGGCGAGCGTGGCCAGCACGGGCCTCGGGGCTCCCCCGGCGTAGAGGCCGGTCAGGGCCGAGGCCACCGAGACAAGAGTGCCCAGATACAGCGCGGGCCGTTCGCGCCGGCGGACGACGTGGCGATCGCTGGCGCGGCCCTGTCGCATCGCCAGCCACAGCAGCAGGTACGGCACGGCGACGACACCGCCGAGACTCACCGCCAGCACCCATGCGGCGGTTCGGGGGTCGCGGGTGGAGGTCACCGTCACGACGATGAGCAGGAAGGCCACGACCCAAGGCGGATCGAGCACCCGTCCGAGGATGACCGCTGCTCGATGGGGTCTGGCCGCGGCCAGCCGAGCCTCGTCCGCGTCCAGGACGTCAACAGGGGGCCGATCAGCCATGAAACTCCACCTCCTGGGCGTCCTGCAGTTCGATCAGACGGCGGTAGAGCACGACGTCGGGATGAAACACCCGATCCCACAGGCCCAAGGACAGCCTGATGTCCGGACGGGCCTCCACCGTCTCGCGCCAGGTCGGGGTGACGCGCATCAGCTGCCACTGGCCGCGACACCACTCACCGATAGGCAGTGCCAATACCCCAGCGGCGAGAAGGGCAGCACCGACAACGAGCAGACCATTCCCTGCGCGGTGGAGCATGACGGGGATGCCTGCGGGGCTCAGCACGTCGGCCGCGAACAGCACCATCGAGACCACCACCACACCGCAGCCGACAACCGCGGTCAACAACGCCCAGCCCGCGCCCCGGTCACCTCCCACGACGGCCTGCCGATGAAGACGAACCACCCCGACTCCCACCTGCACCAGGCTCACCATGACGAAGCAGTAGAACGCCACGCTGTAGACGGCCACCGACGGGTACGTGTGCACCAGGCCGGAGTATTCGGTCACCTCCCTGACATGCAACGGGGCGACCTGCCACGACCACGTCATGGCGGCTCCGGAGACGACCGCGAACATTCCACTCAGCAGCCGTCCTCGGCGTCCGGGGGTGACCAGCACCCAGTGGAAGGCCGTCAGCCCCACGACCGCGGAGATCCGGCCGATCAGGCCGGCGACGTTCGGCTCGCCCACCAGGTGATCCACCTGTGGCCGCCACAGGAAGTTGGTGACGAGCACCGCCAGGCACAAGGAGGCGATGGTCAGCTCGGCTCGGCCGCGCTGCCAGCCGCGCGCCGTGGTCATGATGAGCCGCCACGTCGCCGCGGCCCAGAGCAGTCCCACGGCGAACTCGGTCATCGCAGTCTCGCCGACAGCCAGTGCGTCCCTTTCCGGCCCATCAGGTCGCGGACCACCAGCGTCGCCACCCGCTCGGCGGCGGCCTCCTCGGCGTTGTCGTAGTGTTCGCGCGCCAGGAAGCGGTCGACGGGGACATCGGCGAGTTCCAGGGACTTGCCCAGGCCGGCCACGTCGTGTTCGAGCAGCATGTGCCCGATCTCGTGCCCGATGACCGCACAACGCCGCATCTCCGAGGCGCCGGACGGGTAGGCGATGAGGTCCTGATCGGGCAGCGCCAACCACATGCCGGAGACTTCCACGCCCGCGGGGAAGTCGTAGGCCATCAGCTGGATGTGACGGTGGCGGTGGTCGGCCACCCGATCCACGAGCGCGTCGATGTCGGACGATCCCGCCAACAGTCGCCGCAGGACGCGCTCAGGGCTCGTCCTCGTGCTTCGCAGCTCCATCGCTCGAACCTCCGTCTCCCTGCTGCAACCGCTGCAACGCCCTGATGACGTCAGCCACGAGAGCGGCGTCCTCGAGCCGCCCTCGGCCGGCCACGCCCTGCACCTGGGCATCGCGGAGCACGCTCAAGCTGGACAGCTGCTCCTGGATGCGATCGGCGCGTGCCTGATCGAAGAAGTAGTCCACCGGGACGCCGAACGTCTCGGCGATCGCCCCCAGAAGCCTCGCCGAGGGGTTGCCCCGACGTCCCGCCCGCAGATGAGAGATGTGATTGGTCGTCACCTCGATGCCCCGCCGCCGCACCTCCGACGCGATCAGTTCGTTCGTCCACGACTGCGCGGGGGCTGGCGGCGGCACGGTCTCGACAAGGAACGACAATCTCTCCCTCAACGTGTTCGACCATTCATCCACCCCCCGATCCTCTCATCGCCGGGTGCGTCTGCGCTCGACTCCCCGGGGCTCGAGCATATGACTATGGTGACACGATACATATCCTCTGGTAACGTCCCCGACACGCTCAAGGATCCCCGAGGAACCCCAGTGCTAGTGCTAGCTTCTCGAACTATGGACCGACGCCGCAGCCGTGGAAGTGCCGTCAACGCGACGAGCACCGTCTTCGCCAAGGTGCATCCCGAGGCCAACCGCATCGCCGATGAGGTCGCCATCCGCGTCGGCGTCAGCAAGGCCGCCCTCGTGGAGGCCCTCCTGTACCACCTGGGCAACGAGCTGGACGCCGACGGCGTCCCCGCCTGGTGGACCGACCCCATCCCCCACCCCGAGGAGCTCACTCTCGAGACCGCCTGACGGGGCAGGGCCCCGAACGCGACGAAGGCCCCCGTTACCAGCGAGGGCCATCGTCAAAAGTTATGTCGGCCGAGTTGCCAGCTCGGCACCCATTGTTGAAAGCCGATCCCGTCGCAGGGAGGAGGTGGCTTCGTGCTGCTCACACTAACAGTCGGACGGGTGCGCTCCAAGGACGTCGCGGGCGCGCCGCGCCGCAGCGACCCGGCTCGAGGCCGCACCCTCGCCGCGTCGACCGCCGCCGCGGGACCTGGCGCAGTTGGACCGTATTGCCTAGCGGCTCCGTACAACGTCGCGGCCGGGCAGCACGAAGCGGATTTTCATGAAAGACCTCGCGTGTCATGCGTCCGCGCCCAGTCGTCGATCGCTAGCGTGGCTGCCATGGCTACCAGGCCCGGACTCCAACGGCGAGGTCGACCCAGCAAGGGCGACAGAGTCACCACTGCCGCCGTCCTCCCCCGGCCGGTTCGCGAAGCATGCGAGCGAGCCGCCGAAGACGGCGGATACGGCAGTCTCAGCGACTGCCTCGTCGCCATGATCGCCGAAGCAGTCGGCATGCCCGAGTACGCGCCGGCGCCCCAATTCCCCACCCGAACCGAGAGCGAGTCACTTCCCCTGAGCTCATAGCCAGCTAGGCAGTGCCCTAGAACGACAAAGGGCCCCCGCGCCAACGGGAGCCACTCGTCAAAGTATGTCGGGACCGAGCGCCAACTCGGATCCACAGCCTGTTTCCCGATACCCAAAGGGAATGAAGTCCTCGAGAGGAGGTCTTGTGCTGCCAATAGTAACCGGCGCGCCCGCAGACGCCAAGAGTTTCGCGGCCGACTGGTCGCGTGTCGTGGCGGGCATGGCACGGACGCCGCGCGAGTTGGCTCGCCCGGTGGGCGCTGGGCTGCAGTTGGTCCGCGATCACGCCTGGCCGGGGCCGGACGGGGCGGTGCTGGTGCCGCGCGCGATCGTGAAACAGCTGCCGCGGTGTGTCAGAGCGATCCTCACCGACGCCGGGGCCCTTCCGCCGTGGTCTCTCGGCGCGTGGCGGCTGAGAATCCCTCCCACGATGCCCGTGGCCCACTGGCATGCGGCCGTCGAGGCCTGGTCTCGGTCGGTCGCGGGATGGATGCTGCTGGACCGCCACCGCCTCGGGTCGGCCGATCTGATGGCAGCGCTAGCGCTCATCGGTGCCGACTCGATGACCTGTGGCCAGGACATCGTCGGCCGGCTTCTGGAGAGCGGGCTGGACCCCTGGCGCGTCGAGGGCGTCCTCGTGGACGCCGGCGTCCTGCACTACCGGCCGCATGGCTGGTGGGCCCTCACCGTGCCCCCCGGCTATGCACTCATCGGCTCCCAGCACCTGGCGAGGGCCGCGGCATGAGCCCCGCCACCGCCGCGATCACCGCCCTCGACGAGCTGCTCTTCGAGCCGGGTCACTGGTTCGCCATCGACGCCACCAACCGTCGTGTGCCCGGCGTCGTGATCGTGTCGCGGCCGGCCGGCCTCGACCTGATCGGACGGGGCCGGGTCGCCTCCATCGTGGGCCGGCTTCGCCCCGAAGTGATCGCGGCCGACATCGACCTGGGCGGTGACAAGGGCGCCTGGGTGATGCACCAGATCGTCGAATGGTGCCGCGAGCGCCACCTGTGGCACCTCGTTCGCCCCTCCGGCGGAGCCGGCCATTGGCATGTGCTGATCGTGCACGAAAGTCACCTGGAGGATCTCGAACGTGCAGTCGCCGACTGGAGGCAGCAGATCAAGGCGGCCGCCACCCAGATCGACATCAGACGCAGCCTGCGTCCCCTCGAGGCACCCCACCGGACCGGGCTCCCGGCGGCGGCTCCCCTGTTCGACGATCGGGATCCGAACCGCCTGGTCCGCCGCTTGCGCCAACTCCTGCCTGCCACGGCGGCACCGGTCGGCGTCCTGGGACGGCATGTCCATCGCCCGGCGGATCCGCTGGCGCCACGGCCCCGCCGGCGACGCGACCTGCCGTTGGACTGGCGGGAGTACCTGGCCACCGGGGCCACTCCGGAACTCGGGGGCTCGGACCATTCCAGGTCCACCTACGAACTGATCGCCACCACGGCCCTGCTGCAGGCCGGCCACACCGCCGACAGCGCCTGGGAACTCGTCGCCGCAGCCCATCCGTCGGCGATGACCAAGACCCGCAGCCGAGGGCGCACCTGGTGGACCCGCTGGGTCTGGAACCCGGCCGTGTGGCGGGACCTGCAGACCGCCCCAATGATGTCCCCCGCCCCGGCAGACACCCCGGTCTCCGCGACCATCAGGGCCACCCGTGAACTGCTCTGGACGCTGCTCCCGGGCCAGGCCCGCCGCACCTCAGTGCTCAGAGTCGGGCTGGCGATCTTGGAGCGGATGGAGCGCACCGGGACGCTGAGGGTCCCAGTCGCCGAACGAGACCTGCTGCTCGACACCGGGATCAAGGACCGTAAGACCATCCGCGCGGCCCTGCGCCTGCTCGATGACCACGGCGTTGGCACCCTGCACACCACTATCTCGGACCGGCTGGCGGCTTTCGAATTCAGCCTGCCCCCGGATAGGACGACGCAGAATCCCCCACCTAGTAATCACTACCCCCCTCCCCCACCGGCCCTCTGGCACCTGCTGCCCGCCGGCGCCCCCGTGCTCCACACCCACCTCCGCCTCTCCCCCGATCCGCTCTCCCCCACCGCTCTGCTGCAAGCGGCTGGCTACACCTCCCCCGGTGCTGGTCCCACCTCGCGCCAGACGCGTGACGCTCTCGAGGTCCTCCGGGGACTCGCCCACCTGGGACTCGTCTCCTGCGACGCCGACGGAAACTGGGCTGTTCGGCGTCCCGAGGACACCGACACGACCCTGCGGGAGACGCTGGTGGTAGCGCTGGGTACGCATTCTCGAGCCACCGCGGTCGTCGAGCGCGAACGGCAGAGCTACAAGGCGAGGACCTGGACGTGGTGGCACCGGCAGCGTGCCGAGGCCCTTCAGCGCCAACATGAGCGGCATCAGACCTGGTGGAAGTCACTCGATCCCCTCGAGCGAGCCCGCCGGCGACGCGTGGCGTCCCAGCGGTTCGTGGGACTCCCGTGCGGGGACCAGGAGCGGCTCAAGGAGGAATGGGTGGCCGCACGCAGGACGGCGTCCCCTCACCTGAGCGAGGCGACCCGCCATGAACAGTGGATCGACTCGTTGAGCGAGCGCGAGTACCAACAGCGATGCCAGGAGCGAGCACTGATGCACGCGGCCCGTCCCCCCGGTGAGCAGTACGAGTTCGTCCGGGCGTGGGAGGCACACCGCGGCCGCCACGGCGTGCCCCGCGGACGGGGTAGGTCGTTCGAGCAGCCGATGCTCATCGCGAGTTGAACGGGGATTGCTCGCGGATGTCCCCGGGTCAGCGTCGGCGGAGTCTGGTTGCAACGGGCGTAGTCGCCCCGCGCCGAAGGCGACGAACCCACCTGCTGTCATGCTCGATCGGGATGCGCGGTGGCCAGTGAGGTTCCAGACTCGGGCTGTAAGGCGACGGAGTGAAGGAGTGGGTCGTGCCGGTTGAGATGGGGATGTGGCGCATTGATGAGGGCACACCCACGAAGCTGGAGCCCACCAAGATGCCCACCGAGGCCGAGCTCGAGCACCTTCTGGAGCAGGACCCGACGATCCTGGGTGAGCGTCTCCTGGTCATCGGGCGGCAGGTGCACACGCCCTACGGCAAGGTCATCGACCTGCTGGCGATCGACGCCGACGGGAGCCTTCATGTTCTGGAGTTGAAGCGCGACATGACTCCTCGCGACGTGGTCGCCCAGGCCCTCGATTATGGGTCCTGGGTGCGGGGGCTTCAGCGGGCCGATGTGCTCGAGATTGCCCGGGATCATTTCGGCGATCAGCCGTTCACCGCCGCCTTCGAGGACGCCTTCGGCCAGCAGCTGCCCGATGAGGTGAACATCAGCCACCGTTTGACCATCGTGGCGGCGCACCTTGACCCCTCCTCCGAACGGATCGTCAGATATCTGGAGGACTTCGAGGTACCGATCAACGTGGTGTTCTTCGCGTACCTCACCGACGGAGACCGGCGCTACCTGGCGCGCAGTTGGTTGGTCGCCCCGGAGGAGCAGGCCATCGGCGGAGGTGGCGGCAGCAAGACCAAGGTCGCCCCGTGGAGTGGTGACTGGTACGTGTCCTTCGGTGACGATGCGGGACGTAGCTGGGAGGACGGCCTGAAGTACAACTTCGTCTCCGCAGGCGGCGGCGACTTCTACTCCAAGACGCTGCGACGATTACCCACCGGGTCCCGCATCTTCGTGAACATCCCGCAGAACGGCTACGTCGCCGTGGGGCACACAACAGGCGAGGCTGAGCCATTCGCCGATGCACTGGTCGAAGTCGACGGTGCAACCGTGCGTTTGGCGGACCAACCGCTTCATGCGCGTTACCACCACGAGCCGCGAGCCGACGAAGACACCGCTGAATACGTTGTGCCCGTCCAGTGGACGGCCGCCGTGCCCAAGAGCCAGGCCTATTGGGAGAAGGGGATGTTCGCG
>JAJXWF010000281.1 GCA_021781735.1 Actinomycetes bacterium | reverse complement strand
CCGGCGAGCACCGTGCCGAGCGGCCTGGAGCGCCCGAGCAGCGCCACCGTGATCGCGTCGAAGCCGACGCTGCCGACGAGGCCGGTGGTGAGAGGGGTGGGCGACGACCCGGCGAGCGGGCCGAGCGCGGCCTGGACCCCGGCGAGTCCGCCAAGCAACCCCGCGATCGTCATCGTGATCGTGGTGACGCTGGTGACGCTCATCCCCGCCGTGGCGGCCGCGTGCGGGTTGGCGCCCACCGCCTTGATCCGGAACCCGAGCGTGGTGCGTTCCATCAGCCACCAGACGAGCACGGCCGCGAGCAGCGCCAGCACGAACCCGAGATGCAGCTGGGAGTTCGCGAGCCTCGGAAACGTGGCGTTCCAGTCGACCACCGGGGAGATGGGGTCGGTGCGCCCCGGCCGCATGAACGCCTTGGTCGTCAGCAGCCAGGCGAGCAGCCCGGAGGCCACGTAGTTGAGCATGATCGTGACGATCACCTCGTGAGCACCGGCCTTCGCCTTGAGCACGCCGGCGATCCCACCCCACACGGCGCCACCGACGAGGCCTCCGAGGATGGCAAGCGGCAGGTGCAGCGCCAGCGGCAGGCTGTGGAAGTTGAAGCCGACCCACGCCGCAAGGATCGATCCCCAGATGGCCTGCCCCTGGGCTCCGATGTTGAACAGCCCGGCTCGGAAGGCGATGGCCACGCCGAGACCCGCACAGATGAGGGGGGCCGCCTGAGCGGTCGAGTTCGTGAACGCGCCCCACGAGCCCACGGCCCCCTCGAACAGGGCACTGTAGGCCGTCCACACCTTGGTCCATGACGCCGACAGCGCGTCACCCGGGCGGGCGAAGAAGTAGGCGTACTTGCCCCGCACCGACGTGTCGGACACGACCATCAGCAGTCCGCCGGCGATCAGCGCCAGCACGAACGCGGCGACCGTGACCAGCAGGTCGTTCCAGGGGAACCGGCGCTCGGGGCGCCCGCCGGTGGTGCTGGCGTCATTCATGGTCGCCCTCCGTGGTCTCGGCGTGACGGGAGCCCCCGGCGCGTGACGACGCGAGCGCCTCCTCATGGCTCAGCCCGGCCATCATCAGGCCGAGGACATCGCGCGGCGTGTCGGGCGGCACGATGCCGACGATCCGGCCGCGGAACATCACCGCGATCCGGTCGGACAGCGACTCGACCTCCTCGAGCTCGGTCGACACCAGCACGACCGCGGTGCCGGTGTCCCGCTCGGCGATGATCCGCCTGTGCAGGAACTCGATCGCTCCGACGTCGACGCCGCGCGTGGGCTGGCTGGCGACGAGCACCGTGAGCGGACGGGACAGCTCGCGGGCCAGAACCACCTTCTGCTGGTTGCCGCCGGACAGGCTGCTGACCGGCAGATCGACCGACTGGGTGCGGATGTCGAACTCCTCGACGAGGGCCTCCGCGTTCTCGCGGATCGCCCCCAGTCGCAGGTTGCCGTGCGAGGCGAACTGGTCGATGCGGTTGAGCACGAGGTTCTCGGCCACGGTGTAGCTCCCGACGAACCCGTCCCGCTGGCGGTCCTCGGGGACGAATCCGATCCCCGCGTCGAGGATGCGCCGGGGGTGCTGGTGGGTGATGGCGGTGCCGTCGAGCAGCACGGTGCCGCCGACCACCGGGACGAGGCCGAGCAGCGCGTCGGCGAGTTCGGTCTGCCCGTTGCCCTGCACCCCCGCGATCCCGAGCACCTCACCCTCGGCGACCTCGAAGCTCAGGTGGTCGACGACCACGGCGCCGCCGGGATCGGCGACGACGAGGTCGGACACCTGGAGCCGGGTGGCGCCGCCGTGCGCGGGGGCCTTGTCGACCCGCATGCTCACCGCGCGTCCGACCATCATCTCGGCGAGGTGGGCCTCCGAGTCGCCCGGGGACGCCGCTCCCACCACCCGGCCGCGCCGGATGACGGTGATGTCGTCGGCGACCTCGCGCACTTCGCGGAGCTTGTGGGTGATGAACACGATCGCCCTGCCCTCGTCGCGCAGCGACCTCATCACCGCCATCAACTCGTCGATCTCCTGCGGGGTGAGGACGGCGGTGGGCTCGTCGAAGATGAGGTACTTCGCGTCGTTGGCGAGCGACTTCAGGATCTCGACGCGCTGCTGGATGCCGATCGGCAACCGCTCGACGACGATGTCGGGCTCGACCGCGAGGCGGTACCGATCGCTCAGTTCCCGCACCCGGGTGCGGGCCGAGCGCATGTCGAGCGTGCCGAACGGGCCCTGCTCGCGTCCGAGGATGATGTTCTCGGCGACCGTGAACACGGGGACCAGCATGAAGTGCTGGTGCACCATGCCGATGCCGGCAGCCATCGCCTGTTTGGGGCTGGCGAAATGCTGCTCGGTGCCGTCGATGCTGATGGTGCCCTCGTCGGCGTCGAGGAGTCCGTACAGCTGGTTCATCAGCGTCGACTTACCGGCGCCGTTCTCGCCGAGCAGACAGTGGATCCGCCCGGGCACGATATCGAGATCGATGCGGTCGTTGGCCACGAGGGTGCCGAAACGCTTGGTGATGCCGCGCAGGCTGAGGCCCTGCTGCACCGGAGGGCGGTGCGGCGCCCCGGACTGCGGCCGTGCACCGGCGGGGGCCGGGGTGGGTGTTGACACGAGGTGATCCTTCCAGAACGCCCCCTGCCCGGCGCCCGGTCGCGGGGTG
>JAJXWF010000280.1 GCA_021781735.1 Actinomycetes bacterium | reverse complement strand
TGGGCAGCCTTGGCACTCACCACGGTGGCCATGTTCGTTCCCGACGCCGAGGCAAACACGTCGGCCGGTGCGCCCTGGGTGATCTGCAGGGCGAGCGTGGAGCTCGCCCCGAAGCTGAACGCGATGCTCGTGCCCGGGTTGGCGTGCTCGAACTGGGCGCCGAGCGTCGTGAACACCTCGGACAGGGAGGCTGCGGCGAACACCGTGATCTTGCCGGTCACGGCAGGGCCGGACGCGGCAGGGGTGCCGGCCGTCGATAGTGGGACGACAGTCTCGGCGCCGGAGGTCGCCCCGCACCCAGCCAGCAGGACGGACGCCGCGGCAATCGGCGCCAGAGCGGTGAAAATAACGCGGCGCATGTGCGCTCCAGGTGTACGCGGACGTTGATCAGACTGGGTGGTTCTTGCCACGGTCAACTGTCGGGGATCTCCACGACGACGTTGGTCGCCTTCACGCTTGCAACCGCCAGCACCCCGGGAACCAAGCCGAGGTCGTCGGCAGCCTCGCGGCTCATCAGGGAAACGACTCGGAAAGGCCCCGCCTGGATCTCGACCTGAGCCATCACCGTGTCCCGTACGACTTTGGTCACCAGGCCCGCAAAGTGGTTGCGGGCCGACTGGCGGCTGATCTGCGGGGAGGTGGAAGGGTTCTCGGCCGCCAGCTCCTCAGCGAATCGCGCGAGCACGGCTCCCTCGATTGCCTGACGACCAGACTCGTCCGAGGTGGCCGGTAGTCGCCCGGTCTCGGTCCACCGGCGGACCGTGTCATCACTCACGCCGAGCAACCCGGCAGCTTCACGGATACGAAACACGGTCACAGGTTCACCTTATCCGCATCCGCGGACGCTTCCCGCAAAACTCTCCGCACACGCGCCCGGATCGGCCCGTTCGGGGCGCAACGCCCGCCGCCGAGAGCCGTGCCGCGAGCCCCGCACCGCCGCGCCGCTCCTCCCGGCGCCGTCGGGACACCACGACTGATCCCTGCTCCCGGTGTGACCTGGTCTTCGGGCTCGATGGTGTCCACGTCGAGCACGTCGAGCACGACCCGACGTCGTTGACGGTGACCGTCTCCACGCCGTGGCAGCTGATGGGCTGCCCGGCCTGCCGAGTCATCGCCGTCGGGCGCGGACGTCGCATGCGCCGATTGCACGACATGCCCGGGGCGGTGCCTGTCACGATCCGGTGGCGCCAGCGCATGTGGAGGTGCCCCGACCCCCGGTGCCCGGCCGGGGTGTTCGTCGAGCACCAGCCCGTGCTTGTGGCCCCCGGGGGGTCGTTGACGTGCCGGGCAGTGACCTGGGCGATCGGTCAGCTGCGCTGGGAGCACGCCACGGGCCAGCGCCTGTCCCGTCAGCTCGACCCCGCGCTCGGCCGCCAAGGCGACCAGCGCCTCCGCCAACGCGTTCATGTCTACCCGGCCAGCCGACGCCAGCGTGGCCGGCCGGTACTTCTCATCTTGCTCGCTCATGCGCGTGATCTTCCCTCCACCCCGACCGCAGCCAGGGGCATCACGCCAGCCCACTGATACAGAGTTCCGGACATTCCCGCTGACAGTGCGGGTGAGGGTCCTTTCGTGCAGGAATGCAGGAAACCGGCTGGTCAGGATCGATGGGGCGTTCAGGGTGTGATGAGTAGGAGCCAGCCGGTCAGTGCTAGCAGCGTCACGGCGAGGACTGGCACCGTCAGCACGATGCCGATGCGGAAGTAGGTGCCCCAGCTGATGTGCATGCCCTTGCGGTCCAGGACGTGCAGCCACAGCAGGGTCGCCAGGCTGCCGATGGGGGTGATCTTGGGGCCGAGGTCGGCGCCGATGATGCTGGCGTAGATCATCAGCTGGTGGGCGATGCCCGTGGCGTCGGCCGCGTGGATACCCAGTGCGGCGACCAGGACGGTGGGCATGTTGTTCATCGCCGAGGACAGCCCCGCGACGAGGAACCCGGTGCCGCCGGCGGCGGCGAGCGGCCCGTGGTTGACGAACCAGGTGAAGACCTCTCCGAGGTTGTCGGTCAGGCCCTGGTTCCGCAGGCCGTAGACGACCAGGTACATGCCCAGGCTGAACAGCACGACCTGCCACGGGGCGGAGCGCAGGACGCCGCCGATGGCGATGGTTCCCTGCCCGCGGGCGGGGGTGAGTGGTGCTGAAGGCAAGGGAGGGTCGAGCTCGTCGACCGCGACGTGCCCGTGCACGACTGGCGGCAGAGAGTCCGCGGCGAGGATGTGGTCGTGGGGGTCGGTGTGAACAAGGCCGGAGCGCGCGGTGCCCTCCTCCTCGCTGAGGCTCTCTAGGCGCGGTTGTGCCCGCATCGCGGCGTCGCTGGTGGCTGCGGAGAAGGCCCACACGGGGCGGCGAGCGGCGATGAGCATGATGGCCAGGGCCGCGAAGCCGGCGACCGCCGCGATCGGGATGCCGATCGGGTCGGCGACGAAGTACCCGACCAGCAGGACCGCGAGCACGACCCAGCCGGCCCGGAAGGTGAGGTGGTCGTGGATGGCATCGGCGGGTGCCGCCAGGTCGGACACGTCGTAGCGGGCGGGGATCACCTTGCGGAAGAACAGGCGCAGGGCGAGCAGGCTGGCCACCAGCGAGACGAGGCTGACGGGGACCATCACGAGGGCGTAACGCGCGAAGCCGATGCCGAAGAAGTCGGCGGAGACGATGTTGACGA
>JAJXWF010000093.1 GCA_021781735.1 Actinomycetes bacterium | reverse complement strand
GCAGCGACCCGTCGGCGATCACGTCGTCGTCGAACACCGCGTAGGCCGAATGGTTGAACGGCGCCCGCGCCGGGTCGGCGTCCGCGGGCACGGCCGACAGGGCGACGAACGCGCCCGGCACCTCGGCCAGCACCCGGGAGAAGTCCTCCGACCCGGTGAGGGGACGGGTCCAGGTGATCGCCCGATCGGCCCCGAACACGTCGGTGACCGCCTCGAGCACCGCGTGGACCCGGCCGGGGTCGTTGACGGTGACGGGGTACTGGCGGCGCATGTCGACCTCGACGCTCACCCCGTTGGACGCCGCGATGCCGGCCATCGCCTCGGGGACGACCCGGAACAGGTGCTCCTGCTGCGCGGCGCTGAACGTGCGCAGGGTGGCCTCGAACTCGCCCGACTCGGGGATGACGTTCGACCGGCTGCCCGCCTGGAGTCGCCCGACGCTGATCACGGCCGGGTCGAACACGTCGACGCGACGTCCGATCACCCGCTGAGTGGCGAGCACCATCTCGGCCAGGGCGGGCACCGGGTCCGCCGCCAGGTGCGGGGCGGACCCGTGGCCGCCGCGACCGGTGACCGTCACGTGGATCTCGTCGGAGGCGGCCATGATCGGGCCCGGTTTCGTGCAGAAGTGTCCGTGCGGTTCGAGGGCCGAGAACACGTGGATCGCGTAGGCCTCGTCGGCTCGGCGTCCGGCGGCGTCGAGCACGCCCTCCTCGATCATCACGGAGGCTCCGTCGAAACCCTCCTCGCCCGGCTGGAACATGAACACCACATCGCCGGGCAGCCGGTCGCGATGCTCGCACAACGTGCGCACCGCCCCGACCAGCAGCGACATGTGCAGGTCGTGCCCGCAGGCGTGCATGGCGCCGTTGGTGCTCGCGAACTCGAGGCCGGTGAGCTCGGTGACCGGGAGGCCGTCCATGTCGCCGCGCAGCAGCACCACCCGTCGCTCTGCGGACGCCGCCGGCCCGGCCGTGCCGCGCAGCACCGCCGTGATGCCCGTGCAGCCGCGGCCGAGGGTGATCTCGAGCGGCAGGCCCTCGAGCGCGTCGAGCAGCCGCCGCTGGGTGTTCGGCAACAGGAGACCCACCTCGGGGATCCGGTGCAGGTCGCGGCGCAGGGCGACCAGGTCGGACTCGATCCGGGTCAGGTGATCGCGCAGGGACTCGGTGAGGGGCATGGACCACGCCTTGTCGTCGAGGGTCCCGACCCGCTGCCGGGACGCCGGGAACACCCTAGCCCGTGGGTCGCCAGCCCCGGGCCCGCACCCCGGTCAGCCGGCCAGCAGGCGCCAGGGCAGGGGCAGCTCGCCGGTGGGAGCGGATCCCGGGTGCGCCTGGATGATGTTCGGGCCCGACAGGCCCGCGAGCCGCAGGTAGCCGACCGGCTGCGACCACGGTTCGCCGTGCCACCCAGGGCTCACCCGCACTCCCCACGCGCCCGTGGAGGCCGTGAGTTCCGCGTGGGCGAACACCTCGTCGATCCGCGCGGGACGCTCGGACCCGATGACGTCGACGGTCATCACACCGAGCGGCGTCGGGACGCCGAACAGCCGGGCGATGCCGCGGTCGCCCTTGCGCTTGCGCAGCCGCAATCCCGACGCGTTCAGCCTCGCCACCAGGTCGGGACCGGTGGTGGGTCGGGCGCCCGCGGCGACCACGGCGTCCCACAACCGGTCGGGCACGTCGTAGTGGTCGCCGTCGAACGCGCGCGGCGACACACCCGCGGCCCCGGCCACCCGGTGCAGTTCGCCCACGTCGGTGTCGCTGATGAGATGCGAGTAGTGCCGGCCGTGCGCGGGCCAGACCGGCGGATCGATCCACGCGCCCATCGATTCCTCCCCCGTAGTCGCACGGTCAATGACAGCTTCGGGATCCCGGTTCCCACGGCTGGGACGAGCCTAGACTGGCGACATCGTCCACCCGTGACCGTCGAGGAATCCCATGCCCATCGCGCCAACCCTGTCGGACCGTCTCGCTGCGCTGGGGGTCCGAGTGCCGGACCTGCTCATGCCGGCGTCCGGCATCAATCTCGAGGCGTGGTCGGTGGTGGCCTGCGACCAGTTCACCAGCCAGCCCGACTACTGGGACCACGTCGAGCGGATCGTGGGCGGGCGGCCGTCCACGCTGCGGCTGGTGCTGCCCGAGGCCCACCTCGAGCGACGCGACCGTGACCAGCGGGTGTCCGCGATCAACGCGAGCATGAACGACTACCTGGCACGGGGCGTTGTCGAGCCGCGCGAAGCCACGATGGTGCTGGTGCGCCGGGTCGACTCCCACGGGCACACCCGATGGGGGCTGCTGGCCGCACTCGACCTCGAGATGTACGACTGGCGGCCCGGCTCGCGCACGCCGATCCGGGCCACCGAAGGCACGATCGAGAGTCGGATCCCGCCCCGCGTGCAGGTGCGCCGCAACGCCCCTCTCGAGGTGTCGCACATCACGGTGCTTGTGTCGGACCCCGCCCATAGCCTCATCGAGCCGCTGGCGGCGTCCGTGGCCGGGCGGGAGATGCTGTACGACACCGAACTCATGCTCGGCGGCGGCCGGGTCACCGGCTGGGCGATCGACCGGCCCGACGACTTCGAGGCGGTTGCCGGTGCACTCGAGCAGTTGGCCGCGTTCGACCCCCACGATCCACTGCTGTTCGCCATCGGCGACGGCAACCACGGGTTCGCGACCGCGAAGGAGTGGTGGGACGAGCTGAAGGGCACCCTTTCCGAGTCCGAGCGCGCCGCCCATCCGGCGCGGTTCGCGCTCGTCGAGATCGAGAACATCCACGATCCCGGCCTGAGGTTCGAGCCGATCCACCGGGTGCTGTTCGGGCTCGCCCGCGCCGATTTCGACGCGGAGATCGCCCGCCATTGCGCGGACGCCGACGTCGAGGAGGTCGAGCGTCCCGAGGTCGCCGGCCTGGCCGACGACCAGACCTCGGGGCAGCGTTTCGGACTCGCCGACGCCGACGGCGCGACGATCTACACGCTCACCGACCCGGAGGGTCCGATCGCGGTCGCCACCGTGCAGCGGGCCATCGACGCCCTCGTCGCGGCCGAGATGTGCGAGGTCGACTACATCCACGGGGGCGACGTCGCGGCCGAACTGGCGTCCGAGCCCGGCAATGTCGCGGTGTTCCTGCCGGAGTTCGACAAGATCGCCCTGTTCGACGCGATCCGAACCGAGGGGGTGCTCCCGCGCAAGACGTTCTCGCTGGGGGACGCCGCAGACAAGCGCTACTACCTCGAGGGCCGGCTTCTTCGCTGAGTCCCCGGATGGGTCGGCCCACGGGCCCACAGGCCTATCGGTGGGCCAACCCGATGTCAGGCTCCTCCCTGGGCAGACGCGCATGAGCCCGGAGCGTTCCTCGGTGCCGATGCCCGGGGACCGATCTCAGTCGTCGCTCCGGTGCCGCAATCGGTCGCCGCCGTCATGGCCGTCGTCGCCGCCGCCCCGGATCCGCAGCCGGGTGGTGCCCTGCTGGTTGGGCTGGGTCCCGGTTCCGCTCTGGCTCTGGCCGACCTGCGACCCGCCGGACTGGTTCGCGGGCACGCTGCTCGTGCCGGACGGGGCGTTGTCGGAGGTGAGTGCGCTGAACGCGGCCGTCGATCCAGCGCCGAGCACGGCGATGCCCAGGATGGTGGCGACCACGAGGGGCGCCCGGCTCCGTTTCCTCATCCGGGACGCCGGGGGCACCGGCGGCACCGGCGGCAGGGGACGGGTGTCGTTCGGGCCGGGCGTGAAGCCGCTCACCAGTCGGCCGTTGCTCCAGACGTGCACACCGTGGAGATCAGGTTCCTGACTCATGGCACCTCCGATCGGTCGCGTCGGCCACCGGACGACGATGGGACCACTCCCTGCGGTCCCGCGCGTCCGACCCGATTGAGGGATGACAGTAGAACTCCAGGCTGTGGTGCCGCTGTGAGGATGGCATGCCCGCACCGTGAACAGTTCAGGCCAGCGCCGCCACCATCACCAGAACTCCAGGCTGTGGTGCCGCTGTGAGGATGGCATGCCCGCACAGTGAACAGTTCAGGCCAGCGCCGCCACCATCACCAGCCCGACCACACCGATTTCGGCGACCCCGATCTGCCGGGGGCTGATCCGGCGTCCGCGGGATGCCCCTGCCCAGGGCAGCGCAGCCGCGCGCGCGAGTGCGACCGCGAACGTCGCGATCCACCAGCCCGATCCGGGCCCGGCCCGGGTGATCGCCACCGCCGCGACGAGCCACGCCGCATGCCAGCAGAGCGAGGCGACCCACCACGGGCGGTGCCCCCGCTCACGGATCATCGTCTTGACGTACAGCACGGTGCCGATGAAGTACGCCCAGACGAGCACGGTCACGAGCGCGTCGCGCGTCCCGACCGCGTGCCACGCGGCGGCGGGCGTGCTGAACCGCATCACCGGCAGCATCAGGGTCGAGGCGGTCACCGTCATCACCCCGCTCAGCAGGTCGCGGTCGCGCCGCCGCGAGGTGAGCCAGGCGGTGGTCGCGACGAGCGGAGCGAACGGCACCACCCACCACAGCAGCCCACCGCCCTGCCATGCGAGCGCCACCAGCCCGAACGCCGCCGAGACGACCCCGTAGGTGAGCAGCGGACGCCGGTAAGCCGCCCGACGGCTGCGCGGGGCCTTGAGCCACAGTCCGGCGGCGAAGAACGCGAAGTAGCCGACGATCCAGCAGCCGAGCAGCGGCCAGGCCCAACCCGGCAGGCCGCCGGACCGGGCTCGCGCAATCATGCCGAGCGTGACCGGCAGGATCAGGATGGCCCAGGCTCCGTGCTGGTTGGGCACCCATCCGGCGCGGCTCGCCCGTCGGGACATGCGTTCCTCCTGACGGCGCCCGGATCAGCGGGCGATGGTGCGGGTGAGCGTGTACTTCGGCGACCGGGCGATGATCCGGGTGGGACCCAGGTCGGCGAGCGCGCCGGTCCAGGGCAGGTGCGAGCTGAACACGCACCAGAACCTCCCGCCCGGGCGCAGCGCCCGTGCGGCGTCCTCGAACATCTCCAGGGTGGGGGTCGACTCCTTGGCGGTGCCCACGTGGAACGGCGGATTGGTCACGACGAGGTCGAGGCTGTGGTCGGCGAAGGGGGACAGCGCCACGGCCCGGTGCACCCTCACCGCGACGCCGTTGGCCGCCGCGGTCTCGGCGGTGGCGCGGACGCCCGACCAGCTCACGTCGACGGCCTCGACGGTGACCGAGGGGAGCCGCCGGGCCAGCAGAGCGGCGATCACCCCGTTGCCGCAGCCGAGATCGACCGCGTGCTCGCCCGGATCACGCACGATCTCGTTGAGGGAACCGAGCAGCAACCGGGTTCCGGGGTCGACGCCGTTACCGGCGAAGGTGGCACCGTGCGTGCTGATCGTGAGGTCGATGTCGTCGTGGTGCCGGGTGCGCGGCCATGTCGGGGGCGCCGGCATCGGGCCTCCCGCCCGCAGCACCCGCGACTTCTGTCGTCCGAGGCTCGCCGTCACCTCCGTGAAATGCCTGGCCAGCACGTCGTTCATGGCGTGGGTCATGTGCTTGACCCGACCACCCGCGAACACCGCGGTGCCCGGCCCGGTGCTGCGGGCGAGCCAGCCCGACATCTCGTCGAGGGCGTCGAGGGCCTTCGGTAGTCGCATCAGCACGACGCTCGGCTCCGGAACGAGCGCGTCGTCGGGCGTCACGAGCCTCACCCCGGGGGGCACGCGGCGCTCGTCGCGGAGATCGTCGCAGAAGGCGATGGTCTCGACTCCCCGCGAGGCGGCCTCCGCGGCGAGGTCGGGGGAGTCGATGGTGACGACCCGCCCGGACGCGAGCCCGCTCGCGTCCCACTCGTCGATGATCAGGCGGTCAACTGGATCCACGTCCCCATCCAACCGCATTCTCGAGGCGACGGCCCCCGCGCCCCCGGCGGGGTCGTGGACATCGCCTGCTCCCCGCTCTGGCGGCGCCCGCTCCGGAACGCCCGGCGACACCGGACCCGCACGCCGTCTCCGAATCTGCCGGAGACCGGGCGACGACGCGCCGTGGTGACCGTGCGGGACGCCGGTTGCCCGCGGATCGGGGGAGTCCGGCGGACGGATCGGTGCCTTCGGCGTGCCGGTCGGCCCGCTCGGCCACACCCCCGAAGGGCGGCCGCATCCCGGGCAGTACCGTGGGGCGGGTGAGTGAGCCGCTGGAGATCCATGTGATCGCCGACTCCACAGGGGAGACCGGCGCCCGGGTCGCCCGGGTGGTGCAGACCCAATTCCCCGACGAGGAGTTCCGATTGCTCCGCCATCCCCGGATCACGTCGCTCAAGGACCTCTTCCAGATCTTCGAGTCGCTGCGTGAGACGCCGGGACGCCGGGTGATCCTCTACACCCTTGTGGACCAGCAACTGCGCGAGCTGGTGCGGATGGCGTGCGACGAGCTCGGCGTGGCCCACGCCGACCTGCTGGGCGACGCGCTCGCGGCGTTCGAGCAGGCGACCGGGCGCGAGGCCGACGAGGTGATGCGGCGTCCTGTCGGGGTCGAGGCCGACTACTTCGTGCGCATCTCGGCGATGGAGTTCGCGATCCGCAACGACGACGGGGCCATGCCCGCCGCGCTGCGTGAGTGTGACATCTGCCTGGTGGGAGCCTCGCGCAGCGGCAAGACCCCGCTGTCGATCTACCTCGGTTACCTCGGATACAAAGTGGTCAACGTGCCCCTCGTGCCCGGCATCGAGCCACCGAGGGAACTGTTCGGAATCGACCGGTGGCGGATCGTCGGCCTGACCATCGACGCCGAGCGGCTGCAGGCCATCCGCAACCGGAGGGTGCGCGGCCTCGGCGGATTCGGCACCAAGGATGGCTACGCCAACCTCGTCTCGATCTACGACGAACTCGACGAGGTCGGGCGGATCCAGCGCAAGCTCGGTTGCCCGATCATCGACACCACCGGCCTTGCCCTCGAAGAGGCTGCGGTGCGGGTCATCGACGTTGTCGACCAGCGGGCCCGCCGGGTCGGATCCCACCTGCGTGAACCCGCGGGCAACGTCCGCATCACCCCCTGACCCCGCTGCCCTCGCGGAGGTCGGCATCGCCCGCCCACCAGCGGTGTTGGTGCGATACCGCCGGGATTTTGGCCGACCCCGTGAACGGTTCCGTCGCGGCTCGTGAGAGTGTGGGACCCGACGGTGCACCCGGCGTGCGCGGTCGACACCGACGATGACCGGTCAGACGGGGTGTGCCCGGGCGATGACGCGTTTGAGACGGTGTCTTCAGCAGCATCGCCGCCGCGCGGCAGACTGGGCGCGCCAGCTCCACAAGGCCTGTGGCAAGCGACAAGTCTTGGACAACTCGACAATGAGACGGAAACGAAGGAGTTTTCATGTCTGACACCCGTTACGTGTACGACCTCTCCGAAGGCGACGCGTCGATGAAGAGCCTCCTCGGCGGCAAGGGCGCCGGGGTGGCCGAGATGAACCGCCTGGGCGTACCCGTACCCGATGCCTTCACCGTCACGACCGTCGCGTCCGTCGAGACCAGCAAACGGGGCGGAAAATGGCCCGAGGGCCTCGAGGCGGAGGTCGAGGAGGGCCTGAGGCGGCTGGAGGAGCGCACCGGTCGCAAGCTGGGGGCGTCCGAGAAGCCGTTGCTGCTGTCGGTGCGCTCGGGAGCCGTGGTGTCGATGCCCGGCATGATGGACACCATCCTCAATCTCGGCATCAGCGACGAGTCGGTCAAGGCCGTGGCCGCAGAGTCGGGCAACGAGCGGTTCGCCTACGACTGCTACCGGCGCTTCATCCAGATGTATGGCGAGGTCGTCGAGAACATCCCGCCGCACGACTTCGAGGATGCGCTCACCGCTCTCAAGCAGGAGAAGGGCGCCGCGCAGGACACCGACCTCACCGCCGCCGACCTCAAGGAACTCGTCGACCGGTTCAAGAAGATCGCCCTCGACCACCTCGGAGCCGAGTGGACCTCCGACCCGCACGAGCAGCTGATCCGGGCGATCAACGCCGTGTTCCGTAGCTGGCTCAACCCCCGCGCCGAGGTCTATCGCCGGGCCAACGGCATCTCCGCGAGCCTCGGGACGGCCGTCAACGTCATGCAGATGGTGTTCGGCAACATGGGCGACACCTCGGCCACCGGCGTCTGCTTCACCCGCAACCCCTCCACCGGTGAGAAGGCGCTCTACGGCGAGTTCCTGGTCAACGCGCAGGGCGAGGACGTCGTCGCGGGCATCCGCACCCCGCGTCACCTTGCGGAGATGAAGGACGTGCTCCCGACCGCCTACGAGCAGCTCGTCGACACGATGAACAAGATGGAGCACCACTACAAGGACATGCAGGACATGGAGTTCACCGTCCAGGACGGCCAGCTCTACCTGCTGCAGACCCGCAACGGCAAGCGCACCGCCGCCGCTGCGCTGAAGGTGGCTTCCGACATGGTCGACGAGGGCATCCTCACGAGGGAGGAGGCGCTGCTGCGCATCGAGCCGGAACAGCTCGACCAGCTGTTGCACCCGGCCATCGACCCGAACCACGGCAAGGCCCCCGTGGCCCAGGGCCTGCCCGCGTCCCCGGGTGCCGCGGTCGGTGAGATCGTTTTCGACGCCGACCTCGCCGCCGCGCGCGGCGGCAAGGGCGAACCGGTCATCCTGGTGCGCTACGAGACCACCCCCGACGACATCCACGGCGTCATCGTCGCCCAGGGCGTTCTCACGGCCCATGGCGGCATGACCTCCCATGCCGCCGTCGTTGCCCGCGGCATGGGCAAGCCCTGCGTCGCCGGCGCGGCCGGGATCCGGATCGACGCGATCGGCAAGACCCTGACGATCGGCGACAAGGTGTTCTCCGAGGGCGACGTGATGACCCTCGACGGGTCCACCGGTGAGGTGTTCGGTGAGGCGATCAACCTCATCCCGCCGCAGATCAACGACGACTTCCAGCGCGTGGTCAAGTGGGCCGACGAGGTGCGTACGCTCGGCGTCCGCGCCAACGCCGACAACTTCGAGGACGCCTCGAAGGCCCGCGAGCTCGGGGCCGAGGGGATCGGCCTGTGCCGCACCGAGCACATGTTCCTGGTGCCCGAGCGGCTCCCGGCGGTGCGGGAGATGATCATCGCCGACACCACCGAGAAGCGGGCGACGGCCCTGGAGAAGATCCTCCCGATGCAGCAGGAGGACTTCGAGGCCATCTTCACTGCGATGAAGGGCCTTCCGGTGACGGTGCGGCTGCTCGATCCGCCGCTGCACGAGTTCCTGCCGAATCTCGTCGACCAGAGCCTGCTCGTGCAGAAGCTCGAACTCACCGGCGGCGACCCCGTCGAGATCGAGCACGAGAGGGCCACCCTGACGCAGGTCAAGAAGCTGCACGAGCAGAACCCGATGCTCGGCACCCGCGGCTGCCGTCTCGGCATGCTCTACCCGGAGATCCCCGACATGCAGGCCCGCGCGATCATCCGTGCGGCCCTTGCGGTGCTCGAGCGCGAGGGGGAGACGGTCGGGATCGAGATCATGATCCCCCTCGTCGCGCTGAAGGAGGAGCTCGCCAACCAGCGGGCGATCGTCGTGGCCGCGGTCGAGGACGAGTTCGCCAAGGCCGGCACCTCGCTGCCCTACACGGTCGGCACGATGATCGAGCTCCCCCGGGCGGCCCTGGTGGCCGACCAGATCGCCGAGGAGGCCGACTTCTTCAGCTTCGGCACCAACGACCTCACCCAGACCACCATGGGCATCAGCCGTGACGACGCCGAGAATGGGTTCCTCACGGCCTACGTCACCGAAGAGGTGCTGCCGAAGAACCCGTTCGCCTCGATCGACGTCGACGGTGTCGGGGAGCTGGTGAGGATCGGCGTCGAGAGGGGTCGCCGGTCGAAGCCGGGCCTCAAGTGCGGTGTCTGTGGTGAGCACGGAGGCGATCCCGACTCGATCCAGCTGTTCAACCAGATCGGGCTCACCTACGTGTCGTGCTCCCCGTTCCGCGTGCCGATCGCCCGCTTCGCCGCGGCGAAGGCGGCGCTGGCGCAGCGCGCCTGAGAGCGGGCCGCGCGGCACGAGGTGCCCGCGTGCCGCGATGGCTGACACACAGTGACACGGCCGGTGTCACGTCCCTCAGGGGCGTGACACCGGCTTGGTGTCTGGGTCGGTCTGGGTCGGTCTGGGTCGATCGGTGTCTGGGTCGATCGGTGTCTGGGTCGATCGGGGCCGGGGTCGATCGGGGTCGGGTCGGATGTCGGGTCGGATGGGTCGTGCGGCTGGCGTTCTCGACGATTGTGCCGGCGATCGCGGCCGAATGGCTGGCGACTTCTGCCAATTCCGCGTCATGAACGCCAGCCGCTCGCCCGCCCCTCGCTTGCAGCCGGCCGCCCGCGCTCCCGCCGCCGGACCCCGCGAGCCCTCGGACCCGCTGGATCCCGCACCCGGCTCCGTCGCCCGGGTGCCCGTCGACCCTGCGCGTGGGACGCCGCCGGTGTTGCTGGGAGACAATGGACCCGCGGCGCCCGCCGGACGCCGCCAACATCCCGAGTTCGGAAGGATCCCCACCTCATGGACGAGCCGACCGCCACACCCGTCCCGACTCCGTGGGCGCTCAGCTACCGGCCGGGCGACTGGACCGTGATCGCGTCCCCCGCCGCGGTCGTCGTGCTCGAGCCGGCACCGGCCCGCGCCGCCGCGATGGTGGGCGAGGTGTGGCGGCGCGTCATGGCGGCGCGATCGGCGTCCGAGCTCGCGTCGCAACTCACCGCCGTCGGCCTCGACGCCATGCCCACCATGGGAGTCGTCTTCCGCGACGCTGCCGGGCTGCACGCGCTGCTGCGCGGAGGGGTTGTGCTGCTCGACGACGGGGGCGAGCGGCTCGCCGACGGGCTGGACGCCGGCGGCTGGCGGCCTGTCGACGTGCCCGGCGCGAGCTGCACGCTGCAGCTCGACGAGCCAGATCCGGAGCTCCCCGTGCTGCCGTTGACGGCCGGGGCCGTGCGGGCCGCCGAGGTCGTCGTCGATCTGAGCTTCCGCGACGCGCCCGTCCCGGTCGCCCTCTATCGCCTCGAAGCGGAGTCCGAGCCGACCGTGATCGTCGAGGGATCGGTGGAGGAGTCCG
This sequence comes from Actinomycetes bacterium, assembly GCA_021781735.1. Taxonomy (GTDB): domain Bacteria; phylum Actinomycetota; class Actinomycetes; order Propionibacteriales; family Propionibacteriaceae; genus JAJYQH01. The sequence goes on along the minus strand of JAJXWF010000093.1, from coordinate 1,339 downwards.
AGCCGACCGTGATCGTCGAGGGATCGGTGGAGGAGTCGGACGCGACCGCGATGCCGGTCGATCCGGCCGATCAGCTCGAGGTGGACCCCTCCCCCGATCTCGGGATCCACCCGCTCGACGGTTCCGGGCCGGTCATCGACGAGGTGCTGCATCCCGGGCCGGTGATGTGGACCGGTTCCGACGAACCGCCCGCCGAGGTGCGCACGGCCGCCCAGGAGTGGGACGACACCGGCGACGGGCCCGCCACCCTGCCCGACAACCTGGCCGCGGCCCGCCGGGACGCCGTCCCGGTCGACCCTGCGCAGTCCCACCTGCGACTCGTCACCTCATTCGGGCAGGTCGTCGACGTCGACCGGCCGGTGATCATCGGACGCGCGCCGGCGGCTCCCGCGTCGGATCCGGGGGCCACGTTGCTCACCGTGCCCAGCCCCAGCCACGACATCAGCAGGGTGCACGTGCGGGTGGCGCCCGGACGCCAGGGGCTCGAGGTCACCGACCTGCACTCGACCAACGGCACGATCCTCGTGTCGTCCGACGGCTCGGCGGTGCGCCTGGTGCCGGGTGAGAGCGTGCCGCTGGAGGCGGGCAGCACACTCGACCTCGGTGACGGGCTCACCATCGAGGCGATCGCGTTCCGCCCGGTCTGACCAGCTCGGCCCGCGCCCTCGGGCGCGTCCCGCCCGCGTCAGACGTCGGTGCGGTGGAAGTTGAGGTGAGAACGGCTCGGCGTCGGCCCGCGCTGGCCCTGGTAGCGGGACAGGTTCGCGGAGTCCCCGTAAGGATGCAGGGCCGGGGAGCTCAGCTGGAAGAAGCACAGCTGGCCGATCTTCATGCCCGGGTAGAGCTTGATCGGCAGCGTGGCCACGTTCGACAGTTCCAGGGTGACGTGCCCGGTGAAGCCGGGGTCGATGAAGCCGGCGGTCGAGTGCGTGAGCAGTCCTAGGCGTCCGAGCGATGACTTGCCCTCGAGCCGCGCGGCCACCGACGCCCCGAGGCTCACCTGTTCGTAGGTGGCGCCGAGGACGAACTCGCCGGGGTGCAGGATGAACGGCTCGTCGCCGGCCGGCTCGACCAGGCGGGTGAGCTCCGGCTGGTCGGCTGCCGGGTCGATGACCGGATACTTGTGGTTCTCGAACACGCGGAACAGCCGGTCGAGACGGACGTCGACACTCGACGGCTGCACCATCGAGGCGTCCCAGGGGTCGAGGCAGATCTCTCCCGACTCGGTCCAGGCGAGGATGTCCCGGTCACTCAGCAGCATGACCGCACTCTAGTGGCGCCCTCGGTGGTGCATCATCTGCCGGAGGGCGATGAACCGGAACAGGGTGGCGAGAGATCG
>JAJXWF010000092.1 GCA_021781735.1 Actinomycetes bacterium | reverse complement strand
TCGCGGCTCGACTGGTCGGCCCGCCCCGGCGATCCGCACGGCGGCGAACTGGACCCGCACCCCGGGTAGGAGTCGAACCTACGTCGCTAATCCTGATTCAAAGTCAGGCGGGCCCTGCCGACAGACCAACCGGGGTTCGCCGGACGTTGCCACACCCGGGTCGGCGTCCACCCTACCGGTTCGGGGGCACGACCGCCCGGGCCACGAGCGATGCCCGCCCCCGAGGACGCCTGCCCTCGCAGCCGGGCACCGCCCGCGATGCGCCGGGCGTGAGAGACTCGGGCACGTGAGTGAGCCGTCGCAGCAGCCGAAGCCGTCACGCGTGCGGATGAGCAGCGCCGAGCGCCGGGAGCAACTCATCCAGGTCGCCCGGGGGCTGTTCGCCCAGCGCGGCTACGAGGGCACCAGCGTCGAGGAGATCGCGGCGAGCGCCGACGTGAGCAAGCCGGTCGTCTACGAGCACTTCGGCGGCAAGGAGGGTCTGTACGCCGTGGTCGTCGACCGCGAGGTGCAGACGCTGCTGCACGCGATCCGAGCCGCCCTCACCGTGCCGCGCGCCGGCTCCCGCGAACTCATCGAGCGTGGGGCGCTGGCCCTGCTCGACTACATCGACGAGCAGCCCGACGGTTTCCGCATCCTCGCCCGCGACTCGTCGGTCGGCTCGGGTGCGGGATCGTTCGCGAGCATTCTCAGCGACATCGCCGGCCGGGTCGAGGACCTGCTCGCCGACCCGTTCGAACGCCACGGCTACAACCGCGAGTTCGCCGGCCTCTACGCGCAGGCGCTGGTCGGCCTGGTCGCGATGGCCGGACAGTCGTGGCTCGAGGCGCGCACACCCGCCAAGGAGGAGGTGGCCGCCCACCTGGTCAACCTCGCGTGGAACGGGATGGCGAACCTCGAGGTGAGCCCCGCCCTGCGGGTGCGCGAGCTCCCGACGCGCACCGGACGCCGACGGGCCTGAGCCGGGCGGATGCCGCGGATCAGCTGAGCCGGCTCAGCAGCGCCCTGAGGTCGCGGGCGAGCCGCTCGACCCGGACGTCGTCGAGGTCGCCCAGAAGCCGGCGTTCCGCGGCCAGAAGGTCTCCCATCGCGGCGTCGACCGTCGCCCTGCCCTGGTCGGTGAGCTGCACCAGCACCACCCGGCGGTCGTCGGATGCCTGCTCCCGGGTGACGAACCCGCGGGTGACGAGCCGGTCGACCCGGTTGGTCATGGTGCCGGAGGTCACGTGCGTGTCGCGGAGCAATTGGCCGGGAGTGGCACGGTAGGGCTGACCGGCGCGCCGGAGCGCGGCGAGCACGTCGAACTCCCACGTCTCGAGGTCATGGGCGGCGTAGGCGCCGCGCCGGGCGGCGTCGAGGTAGAGCGACAGCCGGTGGATGCGCGACCACACATGCATGGGAGCACTCGACAGGTCGGGGCGTTCACGCTGCCATGCCGCGACCAGCACGTCGACCTCGTCGCCGACGGGCCGACCGGATGCATCCTCGTCGCCCATGGCCCCAGTCAACCAGAGACCCGCCGTTCAGGTGAGCAGCTTCGCCCCCGGCACCGGACCGACCGCCACCCGGGTGGCCCGCACCTGGGGCAGCTGCGACAGGTCGGCGGCCAGGGTGAGCGCCCGCGACTCGGTGGAGGCGAGGAACGCGCACGTGGGCCCCGATCCCGAGATCACTCCGCCGAGGGCACCCGCCGCGAGGCCGCGCTCGAGGGTGCCCGCGAGTTCGGGACGCAGGTCGAGCGCGGCCGGTTGCAGGTCGTTGCGCAGTGTCCGGCCGAGCGCGGCGGCGTCCCCCCCCGCCAGGGCGTTGAGCAGCGGGGGCGGGATCTCGGTGCCGGTGATCCGCCCGAGCTCGTCGAAGCGGCGGAACACGGCGGGGGTGCTCAGCCCGCCATGGGCGAAGGCGAGCACCCAGTGGTAGGTGCCGCGGGTGAGCAGGGCGAGCAGCCGATCGCCCCGGCGGGTGCCGATCGCGGTGCCGCCGTGCAACGGGAAGGGCACGTCGGACCCGAGCTCGGAGCCGAGCAGCTGGAGGTCGTCGAGGGACTGGTCGAGGTCCCACAGCACCGAGCAGGCGAGCAGGGCGGCGGCGCCGTCGGCCGACCCTCCGGCCATGCCTCCGGCGACGGGGATCGCCTTGCGGATCCCCAGGTGGGCTCCCAGCCGGGGGTTGTGGCCGGCCAGCAGCCGGGCGGCGCGGAGCGCGAGGTTGGCGTCGTCGCCGGGCACGTCGGCGGCACCCTCCCCGGTGACCGTGACGCTGAAGTGTCCGGGGCCCGCGTCGGTCGCGGTGACCTCGTCGTAGAGCGAGACCGCCTGGAACGCCGTGCCGAGCGGGTGGTAGCCGTCAGACCCGAGGGGTCCGACGCACAGGGCGAGGTTGATCTTGGCCGGTACCCGCACGCGGACGCTGGCCCGGCCGGTTGTCTCGTCGTCTGCCGCCACGCTCGCAGGCTAGCCGACGCCCGGAGCAGCTCGGTCAGTCATCGGGGAGTTGAGCGGCGATCCGGGCGAAGTCGCCGACCGACAACACCTCGCCGCGGACCTGCGGGTCGATGCCCGCGGCCTCGATCGCCGCCGAGGCCGCGGCACTCCCGCCGAACAGGCCCGACAGCGACGACCGGAGCATCTTGCGCCGCTGCTGGAAGGCGGCGTCGATGACGGCGAAGGTGGCCCGGCGGCTCACGGGCGATCCGCCACCGCCGGCGACCGCGGGAGGGTCCCGGCGCACGATCCGCACCAGTCCCGACTCGACGTTGGGCACCGGCCAGAACACGGCGGGCGGAACCGTACCAACCCGGGTGGCCGCGGCGAACCAGGCCATCTTTGCGCTCGGCACGCCGTACACCTTCGACCCGGGCGCGGAAACCAGGCGGTCGGCCACCTCCAACTGCACCATCACCAGGCCCGTCCGCCACGTGTCGAAGGTGCTCAGCAGGTGCACCAGCACGGGCACCGACACGTTGTAGGGCAGGTTCGCGACCACCGCGGTCGGGGCCGGGCCGGGCAGGGTGGTGACCGCCAGGGCGTCCGATTCGACGACCCGCAGCCGGTCGGACGCCTCGGGCATCCGCTCGGCGACCGTGAGGGGCAGCCGTCGGGCCAGCGACGCCTCGATCTCGATGGCGGTGACCTGGGCCCCGGTTTCGAGCAGTCCGAGGGTCAGCGAGCCGAGCCCGGGGCCCACCTCGACGACCACATCGTCGGGGCCCACCCCGCTGAGGGCGACGATCCGCCGCACCGTGTTCGGGTCGTGGACGAAGTTCTGGCCGCGCTGCTTGGTGGGCCGCAGGTCGAGGTCGGCGGCGATCGCCCGGATCGTCCGCGGGTCGAGCAGGCCGCTCATCGACGCCGCTCCGGCAGCGGCACCACGGCGTCCGGATGCCCCCACGGGCCGCCGAACGCGGCGTGGGTGTTGGCGAGCAGCGCCTCGCACACCTTGTCGAGCGGACGCCGTACCTGCTCGGCGACGAACCGCACGAGGTGCGGCACGAGGTAGGGCGCGTTCGGGCGCCCGCGCACCGGCACGGGCGTGAGGTAGGGGGCGTCCGTCTCGACGAGGATCCGGTCGAGCGGCACCACCCGCAGCGCCTCGCGGAGCTTCGCCGCGCTGGTGAAGGTGACCACGCCGGGGAAGCTCAGCCAGGCTCCCCGGTCGAGGAACCGGCGAGCGATCGCGGCGTCCCCGCTGAACGAGTGCATCACCACCCGGGGGGCGGCCGGCTCGGCGTCGAGCACGTCGAGCACCTCGGCGTGGGCGTCGCGGTCGTGGATGACCAGGGTGAGCCGGTGTCGGCGGGCGATGTCGATGTGGCGGGCGAAACTGTGCCGCTGCACGGCGTGGCCGAGCGGGTCGGTGGTGCGGTAGAAATCGAGTCCGGTCTCGCCGACCGCCCGCACGTGCGGGCCGCGTCCGGCGAGCTCGTCGACGCGGGCGATCATCGCGTCGAGGTCGTCGCCGGCCCGGGCGGCGTCGTTGGGATGGATCGCCACCGACGCGATCACCTCCGGACGCCGCTCGGCGAGCGCCACGGCGAACTCCGACCCCTGCACGTCGCAGCCGACCTGCACGAACCCGGCGATCCCCACGGACGCCGCCAGCGCCAGGGACGTGTCGGGATCCAGACCCGAGCGCTCCTCGGTGGTGTCGGCGTGGGTGTGCGAGTCGATGACCACCGAGGGCAGTGGCTCGGGCGGCGCGGGCAGGTTCCGCTGGTCGAGCAGGTCGAGGGGGTGGATCACTGGTGCGCCTTCCGCTGGTCGAGGGCCGCCTGGTACAGCTGCTTGCGGTTCGTGCCGGTGTCGGCGGCCACCTCGGCGACCGCCTGGGACAGTTTCATGCCTGCCTCCACCCTGGCGTGCACCAGCGCCAGGGCGTCGTCGGCGTCCGGGATGCTCGCGTCGGCGCCCGCGATGACGACGGTCACCTCGCCCCGCACCCCCTCGGACGCCCACTCGCTCAGCTCTGCCAGCGTGCCCCGCCGAACCTGTTCGTGCGGCTTGGACAGCTCCCGGCACACGGCGGCCGGGCGATCGGTGCCCAGCGCCTCGGCGGCGTCGGCGAGGAACCCGGCGAGGCGGTGTGGCGCCTCGAAGAACACCATCGTGCGCGGTTCGGACGCCAGCGAGGAGAGCTGACGGCGGCGCTCCCCCGCTTTGCGGGCGACGAAGCCCTCGAAGCAGAACCGGTCGACCGGCAGGCCGGAGACGGCCAGTGCGGTGAGCACCGCCGACGGCCCCGGCACCGAGGTGACCTCGACCCCGGCGTCGAGTGCGGCCCGCACGAGCCGGTAGCCGGGGTCGGACACCGAGGGCATGCCGGCGTCGGTGGCGACGACGACGCTGCGGCCCGCGAGGCAGGCCTCGACGAGCCGGGGAGTGCGTTCGGCCTCGTTTCCCTCGAAGAAACTCACCACCTGCGCGTCGGTGGTGACACCGAGGCGCAGCAGCAACGTGTGCAGCCGGCGGGTGTCCTCCGCGGCGATGACATCGGCGTGCCGGAGGGCGTGCCGAAGGGCCGTGGACGCGTCCAGCCGGTCACCGATCGGCGTCGCGGCGAGCACGACCCGGCCGGTGCCGTCGGTGGCGATGAGCCGGGCGCGCAGCCGGGGATCGTCGGGCACCGATTCGCCGACCCCGTCCGGGGGGATGTCGGCGTCCGGGGGCGATTCGGCGTCGTGATTCACCCCCTCATTGTGACCGACCCGCACCGAACCCCGCCCCTACACTGGGGCCCGTGACTGCACCGGAGGTGGATGCCGCGGGCCAACGGCGTGGGCGGGCGGCACGTCCACTGGTGGGGCCGAGCGTGCTAGAACTGCTCGACGACGGCCGCCAACTCACCGACCGGTGGCGGGCGTGGCTGGTCACGATCGTCATCTCAGCGCTCGCGTTCGCCATCCGGATCGTCAACATCCAGCGTCCCGGCTATCTGATCTTCGACGAGACCTACTACCCCAAGGACGCCTGGACGCTGCTGCACCTCGGCTACGAGGCCAACTGGCCCGATCCGCTCAAGATCGCCAACCCGTCGATCGCCAGCGGGCACCCGAACGTCTACGCCACTCCCTCGCTGGGGTTCACGCCCGGCCCCGAGTTCGTCGTGCACCCGCAGCTCGGCAAGTGGTTCATCGCCCTTGGCGAGTGGGCGTTCGGCATGAACTCGTTCGGCTGGCGGTTCCCGTCGCTGGTCGCGGGCACGATCATGATCGGCGCGACGATCATGCTGGCACGGCGTCTCGCCCGATCAACGCTGATCGGCGCGCTGGCCGGCATTCTGCTCACCTTCGACGGGCTGCAGTTCGCGATGAGCAGGATCGGGCTGCTCGACATCTTCCAGGGCACCCTGCTCGTCATCGCGGTGGCGTTCGCGGTGCGCGACCGTGACTGGTTCCGGCACAAGCTGGGCGATCATCTCAGGGCTCGCAACCTCACCGATCTCGGCGGTGCGTTCGGCCCGGCACTGCTGTGGCGCCCGTGGCGGCTCGCGGCCGGTTTCACGTTCGGTCTGGCCTGCGGGGTCAAGTGGAACTCGGTGTTCGTGCTTGCCTCGTTCGGGATCCTCAGCGTGCTGTGGGACCGCGCCGCCCGCCACCTCGCCGGCGCCGGACGCCGCTCCTGGTGGGCGCTGCTGCGTGACGGACTCCCCGCGTTCGTCCTGCTGGTCGTCGTCGCGCTGGTGACCTACATCGCCACGTGGACGAGCTGGCTGGTGACCAAGGGCGGCTGGGACCGCCAGTGGGGTGCCGCTCCGGCAACCGGCGCGTCGATCATGGCCCGTCATCACGACTGGCTGGTCGCCCACTTCGGGGCGCCGTTGGCCTCGCTGATGTATTACCACTACCAGATCTACGAGTTCCAGACCGGCAGTTACATGGCGTCACAGACGCACGTGTACAACGCCAACCCGGCTGGGTGGTTGTTCATGGTGCGAGTGATCGGTCTGGACGCCGTCAACGGCATCAAGCCCGGCACCGACGGGTGCACGGCAGTCAACGACACCTGCCTGCGAGTGATCTCCGGTGAGGGCACGCCGGTGCTGTGGTGGATGGCGGCGATCGCCCTGGCCGCGGCCCTCGTGCTCTGGGTCACCGCCCGTGACTGGCGGGTCGTGGCGCCGATCGTGGCCGCGTTCAGCACCTGGATCCCCTGGTTCCACTACGACGACCGTCCGGTGTTCTTCTTCTACGCGATCTGCATCATCCCGTTCACCGTCATCGTGCTGGCCATCATGATGGGACGCATCATCGGGCCGTCCGCCGGGCCGCACCGGAAACGCAACGCGCTGATCGTCGGGGCGCTCGTGTCGCTGGTCGTGCTCGACTTCGCGTTCATCTATCCGATCCTCACCGACCAACTGCTCACCCGGCACCAGTGGCTGCTGCGGATGTGGTTCCCGAGCTGGATCTGACGGGCCCGCGGGAACCGGGACGGGGTGGCTCATGCCCGTACTGACCACCGTCCCGGACGGGTCGACCCGGCGGCGAACAGGGTGGCCAGGACCACGACCAACACGACGCCGATGGCGTGGCGAAGTCCGACGCGTTGGCCGAGGAAGCCGAGCAGCGGCGGCCCGATGAGGAAGGCCGAGTACCCGGCCGTGGCCACGAACCCCGCGCGTCGGGCGGCGTGGCGTGGATCCTCGCCGGACGCGGACAGGGCCACCGGAAAGCCGAGCGAGCACCCCAGGCCCCACACATCAGCACCCCGAGGGCGCCCAGCCACAACGTGGGCGCCACCATGACGACGCCGATCCCGGCGGCGGCCACCACGGCACTGACCCGCATGATCGGAGCCCGGCCGAACCTGTCGATGCCACGCCCACCGCTCAGGCGTCCGATCGCCATCGCCAACCCGAAGAAGGCGAAGACCATCGAGCCGACTGCGGCGCTCGAGCCATAGCCGTCCACGACGATGAGCGGCAGCCAATCGCTGGCCGACCCCTCGGCCAGCGCCATCCCCAGGATGATGACCGCGAGCCCCAGCAACCGCCGGTCCACCCAGGCGAACCGCCGCTCCCCGCCCCCCAGTGGGGAGGCCGGTCCATCGGGCGCCGGGAATGCCGCAGGTCGGCCCGAGGACTCCTCGGGCGCACGACCGGTGGCGCCGGGAACGTGCGGCCTCACCCAGCCTATGGCTGCCACGGCGATGAGGGCGGCGACGACGAGGAGGTGGACGGGCACCGGCAGGTGGACGCGGTTGGCCGCGAGTCCGGCCAGCGCTCCGATCACGGTGCCGAGACTGTAGGAGCCGTGCAGCCCGGGGATCACGCTGTGGCCCATCCGCGCTTCCAACTCGACGCCGGAGACGTTGTTGCCGATCTCGCCGGTCCCCATCCCGTAGCCGAAGAGCGCCATCCCGATCGCGACCGCGACGCTCTCGGCGGTGAGCACTCCGAGTGCCATCACGATGAGTCCGAGCGCCACTCCCGACATCCCCGTGACGATGACGAAGCGGGCGCCGCGCCGGGCCACGAGTGGCGACCCGAGACTGATGCCGGTGATCGAGCCGACCGACGATGCCCCGATGACCAGGCCCATCTCGGCGGTGGTCGCGTGCAGGGCGTCCCGGATCGCCGGGGTGCGGGTCACCCACGTGGCCACCGCGATCCCCGCGCCGAAGAACACGGTCACGAGGGCCGAGCGCCACAGCCTGAGGCTCCCGGTCGACGTCGTGGGTACGGCAGCCGGTCGCGCGGTGGTCGGTACGGCCATCAGGGTCCTACTCGGGGAGTGCTCGCAGCTGCGGGGGTGCGCGGGGCTCAGGCACTATCCTCACGGGAGATGGGACCGTTCACAACCCCTGGCCCGCGCTCCCCGAAATGTCCACCTCCTGCGTGGACGACCCCGTACCGGGACCCATCCATGCAGGACGTGCGAATCCCGGGGGACGTCAGGCGAGGCGCTCAGTGGTGAGGTCGACGGCCACGCGCATCCCGGCGATGGCCGACCTCAGGGACGCCTCGTCGGCGTCGAGCCGGCTCAGGGCGACGCGAACTCACCGCGAACCGCGCGCTCCCTCTGCCGACGGACGCGGTCGACGTCCCGGATGATCCAGTCGACGGCGGTGCCACCGACGTCCAGCCAGGCGCCACCGTCGACCCACGGACCCCAGCCCCGGGGCCTTCCACCGAGACGTCCCGACCCGTGATCGAGCGCGCCTGCGGCGGCACAACGCCGCACTCCGAGGTCCCCACCACCCGGACCCAAGGCTGACCGAGGGGTCTGCTGGCCCTAGGATGTCGCCGACCCCGCGCACCTCGCCCGGGTGACTCCGCCGCGAAGGACCCCACCATGGCCTGGCCGCTCTCCTGGAAACTGCACAACAACGGCGTCCTCGAACCGGGAGCGGTGGTCGGCCCCGATGAGCGGCTGACGTGGGGGAAGACCGTCGGCCTCGGCGCCCAGCACGTGGTCGCGATGTTCGGCGCCACCTTCGTGTTCCCACTGCTCATGGGCCTCAACCCGCAGCTCGCGGTGATGATGAGCGGCATCGCGACCCTGCTGTTCCTGTTCATCACCAACAACAAGGTGCCGAGTTACCTCGGCTCGTCGGCGTCCTTCGTCGGCGTCGCGACCGCGATCTACGCCCAGGGCGGCAACCCGTCGCAACTCACCGGCGCGTTGTTCGTTGTCGGAGTCGCCCTGTTCATCATCGGCCTGATCATCCACTTCATGGGGTCCGGGGTGGTGCACCGGGTGCTGCCGCCGGTGGTCACCGGCGCGGTGGTCATGCTCATCGGGTTCAACCTCGCGCCCGTGGTCGCCGGCGTCTACTGGCCGCAGGACCAGTGGACCGCGTTCATCGTCATGCTCGTCGTGGTCGCCCTCAGCGTGGGCCTGCGCGGATTCCTCGGACGCATCGCGATCTTCTTGTCGCTGATCTTCGGCTACGCGCTCAGCGCACTCGAGGACCGCGTTCTCGGCCCGCTGGCCAGGACCGCGAGCGACGGCACGATCACCCACGCCTACCGCATCGACTGGGCGAACGTGCGGGCCGCCCACTGGTTCGGACTGCCGCCCACCACCGACCTCGGCACCTGGAAGTTCGGGGCTCCCGGCAACATCGTGGGCTTCCACACGCCGAGCTTCAGCTTCGGTTTCGCGCTCATCGCCCTGCCCGTGGTCATCGCGCTGATCGCCGAGAACACCGGCCACGTCAAGGCCGTCGCGGAGATGACCGGCCACAACCTCGACCCGATGATGGGACGCGCCATCGCCGGCGACGGCGCCGGCTCGATCATCGCCACGTTCGTCGGCGCCGGACCGACCACCACCTACGCCGAGAACATCGGCGTCATGGCCTCGACCCGGGTCTACTCGACCGCCGCGTACGTGGTCGCCGCCCTCGTCGCGATCCTGTTCGGCCTGTCACCCAAGTTCGGCGCGGTGATCAGCGCCACCCCGGGCGGCGTCCTCGGCGGGATCACCGTGGTGCTCTACGGCATGATCGGCCTGCTCGGCGCCAAGATCTGGAAGGAGAACCACGTCGACTTCGGCAACCCGGTCAACCTCGTACCCGTGGCAGCCGGCGTCATCATCGGCATCGGCAACGTGTCGCTGAAGTTCACGAGCAACTTCACCCTCAGCGGCATCGCGCTCGGCACGCTCGCGGTCGTGATCCTGTGGCACCTCGCCCGGGCGATCGCGCCGGCCCACCTCTCGGACGCCGCCGGCGGCAGTGGGCTCGTCATCGATGCACCGGGCATGTACGTCGACGAGGACAACCCCGAGGACGAGGCCTCGTCGTACCGATGACCGACGAGGGTCTCCCGATCTGCAGGTGACCGGTCCTCGCCGTGGTCACCACGGCAGAGCCTCGGCAAGTTGCCTGCACATCCGGAGGAGGTGACATCCGTGGCTGAGCCGCCCGACCTCGTCGTCGGACCCGATGGGCTCGCCCGGCCGAGCTGGGCGGCGTTCGATGAGTTGCTGCGCCACTACTACGACACCGAGTGGGGCATGCCCGTGCGCGACGAGCGCGGGGTCTTCGAGCGGCTGTCGCTCGAAGTGTTCCAGTCGGGGCTGTCGTGGTCGACGATCCTGCGCAAGCGTGAGAACTTCCGCGCCGGGTTCGACAGCTTCGACCCCGACCGGGTCGCGCACTTCGGGGACGCCGACATCGCCCGGTTGCTCGGCGACGCCGGCATCGTGCGGAACCGCCGCAAGATCGTCGCCACCATCAGCAACGCTCGTGCGACCCTGACCCTGCGGGACGCCGGCGGCCTCGCCGAGTTCGTGTGGAGCTTCCGCCCGGAGGTCACGCCGGCGCCTCGCGGCCACGCCGACATCCCCACCACCTCGGCCGAATCGCTCGCCCTGGCGAAGGCGTTGAAGGCCCGCGGCTTCGCCCACGTCGGACCGACCACCATGTTCGCGCTGATGGAGGCGATCGGCATCCTCGACACCCACCTGGTCGGCTCGCACCGGCGCGGGAGTTCGGGCGTCTGGGCCTGAGGGCCCCCGCCCACGAGGTCGCCGGTTCCCTCCCCGTGCCCACCCCCCGATGGCAGACTGGCGGCATGACGAAGCGGGCACTGATCATCGTCGATGTCCAGAACGACTTCTGCGAGGGCGGCAGCCTGGCGGTCGCGAGCGGCGCCGCGGTCGCCGGGCGCATCTCCGATCTCGTCGAGAACCGGCGAGGCGACTTCGACGAGATCGTGGCGACCGCCGACTGGCACATCGACCCCGGCGACCACTGGAGCGATGAGCCGGACTACGTCGACTCGTGGCCGGTGCACTGCAGGGCGGGCTCGCACGGAGCCGAGTTCCATCGGCACCTGCTGCGCGCCCTCGACCACGTGAGCGAGGTGTTCCGCAAGGGCCAGTTCGGTCCCGGCTATTCGGGCTTCGAGGGCACTGCCGCCAGCGACGACAGCACGCCGCTCGCCGACTGGCTGCACGCCCGCGACATCACCGACGTCGACGTCGTCGGCATCGCCACCGACCATTGCGTGCGGGCGACCGCGCTCGACGCCCAGAAGGCCGGGTTCACCACTTCCGTGTTCACCGACTTCACCGCCGCGGTGCACCCCGAGAACACCGACGACCTGGTCGTCGAACTCGGCGCCGCCGGCGTCCACGTGGCCTGATGGACGCCGCACTCACCACCCTGCGCCGCTGGGTCGACGCCGGCGGCACTTGGCGTCCGGTGGCGGTGGGCGATGGTGCCGCCACCGTGTCGTTGTGCCGCTGCGACGACCCCGAGGAACTCGAGCGGGTCACCTCGACCGACCTCGGATTCGTGGCGGCCGTGCGGCGTCCGGACAGCCTGCTGGCGGCTGCCCGCCGCGACACCTGAGCCCGACCGGCGTCCGACGCTCAGGCACTAGGCTGTGCGGGGCCGGTCACAGGTGAGCGGAACGACCTCTGCCATGACTTACCGAGGAGTAGCTATGACCACAGCCATGGAATCCAGGACCCTGGGCAGCACCGGCCGCGACGTCAGCGTCATCGGCCAGGGGTGCTGGCAGTTCGGCGGCGACTGGGGCGACGTGGCCGACACCCAGGCACTCGACATCCTCACCGCCGGGGCCGACGCGGGGGTGACCTTCTTCGACACCGCCGACGTGTACGGCGACGGACGCAGCGAGCGGCTCGTCGGCCGGTTCATCGCCGAGCGCAACGATCCGTCGATCGTGGTCGCGACCAAGATGGGACGCCGCGCCGCGCCGCAGGTCGCCGAGGCCTACAACCTCGACAACTTCCGCGCGTGGAACGACCGCTCGCGCGAGAACCTCGGGGTCGACACCCTCGACCTCGTGCAGTTGCACTGCCCGCCGACCGAGGTCTACGGCAGCGACCAAGTGTACGAATGGCTCGACGGGATGGTCGAGGAGGGCCGGATGAAGGCCTACGGCGTCTCGGTCGAGACCGTCGACGAGGCGGTCACCGCGATGCAGCACGAGCACGTCGCCTCGAT
>JAJXWF010000091.1 GCA_021781735.1 Actinomycetes bacterium | reverse complement strand
GAACGCCGAGCGGTGACCGGGGGAGGGTGATCGACCGCCGGCGCCATGGGCCGGGCCCGGCCACCCATCATCGTCACGAAGGAGGAGCGATGCAGCGTCCGGCCACCGATGAGCCCCCACGCCCCGAGCGAGGTCTCGTCCTCGGCGGCCGGACGCCGGGAGGACCGGCCCCGTGTCCCCGGGATCGGACGGACGGGTCGACCATCGGTTCTCCGGGAGCTCTCCGTCATCGCAGCACCTTCGTGCCGGGCGCCGACTGGCTGGACCACGACGGCAAGCCGATCGAGGCTCATACCGGTGGCATGTTCCACCAGGACTCGACCTACTACTGGGTCGGTGCGAGTTGGCAGGGCGGGTTCGGATTCCGGTCGTTCAACCTGTACTCGTCGACGAACCTGCAGGACTGGACGTTCGTGAACACCCTGCTGCGGCCCTCGTCGGATCTGCCCGCGACCCACGAGATCGCCCGGCCCAAGATCCTGTTCAACGAGCGGACGAGCAGTTACGTGATGTGGTTCAAGCGCAAGAACTACTCCGCGCCCATCAACGACGTGCGCCCCGGGGTCGCGGTCAGCGATTCGCTCGACGGTGGGTGGAGCTTCCACCGCGACTTCTATCCTGGGGAGGGAGGAACCCGCGCGTACAACACCGCTGACTTCTGCCTGTGGCAGGAACCCGATGGCAGCGGCTATCTGGTGGCATCCTCGCCATCGCCGCGGAACGGAACCTACGGTCGGCGCATTGTCATCTTCCGATTGACTCCCGACTATCGCGGGGTCGAGCCGGACCCCGCCTACATCGGGCCCCTTGACGACCGCGAAGCACCCGCGGTCTTCGCCCGCCGTGGGACCTACTACCTGATCACCTCCGGGACCTCCGGCTGGGCCGCCAACCAGGCCACATACCGCACCGCTCCCTCGATCCTCGGGCCCTGGTCGGATCAGAGGACCCTCGGCGACGAGACGACCTTCCACTCCCAACCGGACTTCGTGGTCCCAGTGGGGGGAACCCGGGATACGACCTACATCTACGCGGGGGGCCGTCACGTCGCCGAGAAGCTCGCCAACTCCCGCTATGTCTGGTTGCCGCTGAGCTTCACCGGCGAGGAGATGCGGTTGGAGAACCGCCCCTCGTGGTCGCTTGACGTCGAATCCGGGCGGTGGACGCCGGGTCGCTGAACCCGTGGTGCTGCGATGCGGACGAGATCACGCCGTGCTGGGATCCCCGGGTTGACGAGACGGACCGCCGAGACGCGTGACCGGCGGCGACGCCCCTCGCGCGCGTGAGACGGTCCCGGTCGTCAACCCGAGGTGCGTTGACGGGAACGTTTCCTGCTGCCGGTCGATCGGAGGAACGTCAGGCGTCCCTGTTGACGAGCGGTATCGCGCCCTCAAGCGCGGCATGCCCGGCCGCGGCGGCGCCGATGGCCCCGAGAACGTGGTCGGTCGCAGCCGCTTCCACCACCAGATCGAGTGTCGCCCAACTCGGGGCGGTCGCCCGGGCGACCGCCTCGACCCTGTCGATGAAGCCCGGTAGCGAGGCGACGCTGCCCCCGATCACGAGCACACTGGGGTTGACGACGGCGAGAACTCCGGCGATGACGCCGCCGGTCGCGGTGGCGGCGCCGGCGATAGCTGCCGCCGCCACGGGGTCGGTGGTGGCACGCTCCCGAAGGTCATCGAGGTCTGAGGCCCCTGCTGCTCGGATCACAGCGGGCAGCGAGGCAACGAGTTCCAGACACCCCCGCCCTCCACAGAAGCAGGGGGCTCCGTTGACGTCGACGGAAACGTGGCCCATCTCGCCCGCCGCATCCCATGCGCCCGCCTGCAACTCACCGCCCGTCACGATGCCACCACCGATGCCCTCGTCGACGCGCAGGTAGATCAGGTCGTCCACACTGAGGCCGGCCGTGCGACGGCGATTCGTCTCGGCGAGGGCGGTGTACCTCGTGTTGTTGCCGACCGAGACCGGAACCCCGAGCTGACGCATGATGAGGTCCGCGACAAGAGCCCTCTCTCGGGCGAGCCGGGCCAGCGAGACGTCGATCGCCGGATGCGCATCCGGATGGCGGTATCGCGGGCCGGGCGTGCCGACAACGACATTGCGGAGCTTTCCGAGCTCGACGTGGGCGTGCGCAGTCTGTGCCACCACGAAGGCGAGCGCCTCGCGTGCGCGGTCGATCAACGACGACACGGCGTTCGTGTCGCGCGATGCCGACAGCACCACTCGCCCGGAGACGTCGGTGACAGCGAATGCCACATGCCCCCGGCCGAGCTCGATCCCGAGCGTGTCGGCACGACGAGAACTCAGACGCACCAGATGAGCGGGGCGGCCTCGGCCGGCGTAGTCGGCATCCTTGACCTCCTCGATCGCACCGTCACTCAACAGCATCGCGACGGTCCGGGAGACCGTCGGGCGGGACAGCCCCGTATCCGCGGTGATGTCGGCACGCGTGCTCGGACCACGCGTGGACAACGCCCGCATGACCGAGCCCACGGTTGCGCCGGTCACTTCGCCGGCCTCTCGATCGTTCGCCACGTGTCACCTCGCCCCTGGTCGCCGTGTGACGATCGACTCCGTCGTCATTGCGGATGCGATCGAGCCTATCGGACTTTCGTCAATCGTGATCACAAAAGTCGTCACCGTGGCTCGGGCCTCAGCCGCATCATCGCGGCAAGGTCACGCACGCGTCTCGGTGGTCTCACCCGGCGCGCGACTGGGATTGAGCGTGGCTTGGTCGCCGATCGGGTCCATCGAGGTCATCCAGTGGTAAAACTTGTCGCCCCGTGCGCGAAGAAGTGTGTAGAGCCGTTGCACGAGGCGGTCCCGGAGTTCGGCCACAGCCGGATCGTGGTACCGGTTGTGGAGTTCGTCAGGGTCGCTGGCCAGGTCGTACAACTCGTTGATGGATCCGGGGTTGACAACCAATTTGGAGTCACCGGTTCTCAACATCCGCTGGGCGTACGGGAAGTGGTGGCCATGGAACTCGCAGACGATCTCGTCCGACCAGTCGACGTGATCCCCGCGAACCAGCGGCAACAGGGTCCGCGAGTCGACCGCAGCACTGGTATCTGCTCCGGCGAGGTCGAGGATCGTCGCGGTGAAGTCTGTCAGCAGCACCAGCTCGTCTCGGGTGGTCGGTTCCTCCCCCGGCACTCGGAGTATGCCGGGGATGCGGTAGATGTCCTCGTACATCGCCGGGCCCTTGTCGTGCAGCCGATGGGCGCCGGTGAACTCTCCGTGGTCGGCGGTGAAGAACACCGCCGTGTGGTCGGCGAGGCCCAGGTCGTTCAACGCGTCCAGAACCCGCCCGATCTGCGCGTCGATCAGTGCCACATACCCCCAGTAGATGGCGATGAGCTTGCGCGACTGATCCGAGCTGAGCGTGTCGTAGGCCCAGTGGGCGCTGTACTCACGCTGAACCGTCGGCTTGCCTTCGAACGTTTCGGCGACCGAGCCGGGAAGCTGCACCTGCGCCGGGTCGATCAGGTCGAAGTACTCGTCAGGCAGCAGGTAGGGCAAGTGGGGCCCGAAGAAGCTCAGCTCGAGAAAGAACGGACGCCCCGTCCTGGTGTACCGATCGGCATAGCCGCGGAGCATCTCGATCGCGCGGGTGGCCAGGTAGGCCTCGAACGTCGCCTCGACCGGCTGCTGCAGCCTGGCCGCGAGCAGGTTCCCCGGGCCGCCGTTGGGGTAGGTACCGCGGATCTCGCCGGACGTGACGACCGGAGGGAGCCCCCGCTCGGCAAGGTAGGCCTGGTAGTCCTCATGATCGACCGGGTTGTGCCACCCCGGCAGGTCCGGCCCCTCGAACCCGTATGAGGCGGCGTTGCGCTCGGTACCGATGTGCCACTTGCCGATCAGGCCGCACGCGTATCCGGCGTCGAGCAGGGCCTGCGGAAAGGTGAACGTCCCCGGCGCCAGGTCCTCGTTGTACCCGACGTTGCGCTCCTGGTTGGCCAACAGCTTGTGCCGGAACGGCTGCTGCCCGGTCAACAGGCTCGCCCGCGCCGGGGTGCAGATCGCCGTCGGTGTATAGCTCCGGCGGAACAGGGTGCCTGTGGCAGCCAATCGGTCCAGGTTCGGGGTGGGCACCAGCTGGTTGCCATACGCACCCAGGGTGTCGACCCGGTGCTGGTCGGTCATCAGGAACAGCATGTTGGTACTCACGCGGTGGACACCTCTCCAAGGGTTGACAGCCTGGCATCGGCCGGGTAGTTGGCAAGCAGCGGCGACGAGTGCAACAGAGCGGCAACGGCGCCGACCGCGCCGTCCTCATCGCCGAGTTCAGCCCGACGAAGCACGGGGACGACGTCCCCGACCGGCAACAGCTCCCAGTCGATCGCTCGACGCGCCTGGTCGAGCAGAGGGGCGGCGACGTGCACCAGCGGGCCGCCGATGACCAGTTCGTCGGGGTTGAGCGCGACAGCCAAGGTCCCGAGGACGTACCCGACCGCTTCGCCGGCGTCCCGGAGCACCCGATCGACAATCGGGTCGGCGCGCCGGACCGCCTGATCAAGATCGGCGAGGGACCCCAGCGGTGCCCCCAACTCTCCGCACCGCTCCAGGATGGCGGGGACGCTGGCGACGGTTTCGAGGCACCCCCGCTTGCCGCAGCGGCACACCCTGCCATCGACGCGGACGGACACGTGCCCGAGCTCGCCGGCGTAGCCATTCGCCCCGAGGACGAGCCTGCCGTCGATGACCAGGCCCCCACCGACGCCGTCCGACAGCCGGACGTAGACCAGGCTGCGGGTCGCAGCCACATCGATCCGGATGGCCTCGGCGAGTGCGGCGAAGCGGGTGTTGTTGTCCAGTACGAGGCGGGTCTCCGCGAACCGACCACGAAACGCGTCAGCCACATAGTCGCTGACGGACGTGGTCGTGGGCAGAGGGCCCGGAGGCGTCCGAGGAGAGAAGGGGCCGGGCAGACCGATCCCGATCCCCACGATGGCATCGAGGTCCACGCCACGATCACCGGCCAACCGATCCAGCAGGTCGAATGCCGCGGTCACCCTGGCGGGCCAGGGCGAGTCCGGATCGTAGGGGTGGGCCCCATCCGCGGTGATCGCGTGAGACGCATCGATGACCGCCAGGTGGACCCGATGGTGACCGAAGTCGACACCCAGGAACTGCCCCGCCTGGGGATTGAGGGCGAGCCGTGCCGCCGGCCGGCCGCGAGCCGGTTCGCTCCGCCCCGGGGCCCGCACGATCACTGCCCGCTCGAGAAGGTCGGTCACGATGTCGCCCAGAGTGTTCCGCGACACACCAAGGCGTGCCGCCAGATCAGCGCGACTCAACGGGCCCGACGCGCGCAGCGCAGCGAGCAACTGCTGCTCGTAGGAGCGGCGCAATTCTGCTCGGACACCCTGATGTGACACACCCGAAATGGTAGGCATGAGAACCGCTTTTTGGCAATTGATTGCCGCTATCGAGTCAGATTTTAGTCATATTCCGACGTATAGCGCGAGCAGGCCGCGACCTCGACGGGCCACAAACCGATCGGCTTCTCCTCGAGCCACCTCGCCCTCCCCGCCTGGCCCCGACGGTGGGTCTCGACCGGGCGACGCAGGGCCTCCCGCCAGATCCGTGCTCCGCCCGTCCGAACGATCGTCGGCGCGGCATGCCGGATTCGCGGCGCCACCCCGGGAATCCGGCATGCCGATGGCTTATGTTCAGCGACGGTGAGTGATGATCACGCCGTGAGACTCGAGTTCCTGGCGACCGCCCTGGTGGTCGTCCTCGCCGGCCCCTACCTGTGGTACGCCGTCAGGCTGCCCGCGTGGCCACGCTGGCGCACCGCGATCCACCTCCTCGCCTGCGCCATCCTGTGGTGGTGCCTCGCCGGAACCCCCGCGATGCTGCGGCGCTCCGACAGCGTCTGGGGCGTCATCGGCGTCGCCCTCACCAACGCCCTGGCAGCGTTCGGCCTCGTGGTCTCCGAGCCGATCCGACTGTGGGAGGAGTCGCACGGTCGCCGGGCGCGCTGGTTGCGCAGTCGGTTCGCCCAGATCCTCGGGTTCCCCCTGCTCTCCGGCTCGCTCAACAGCGCGCTGATCATCGTGACGTTCACGTCGTCGTGGTTCGCCAAATCGCTCACCGACGACAACGCCTGGGCCGGGTTGATCGGCGCCTGCCTGGTGGGCGGGTTCGTCGCGAACCTCCAACTCGCCTCCCCCGACCTCGTCCCCCGGTGGGTGACTCCCGGCCCGCGGCTCGCGCTGGCCTTCGTCGACGGACTCATCGACGAGGTTCCCGGCATCGTCGTGATGGCCGTGGTGCGACCGCTGTGGGGCGGCGTCCTGTGGGGGGCCGTGCAGCCCATCGTCATCCCGATGATGGCGGTCATCCTGCTCGACTGGCTCCACCAGGAGCGCACCGCGGCCCGCGACATCGACGCGACGCTCGATTCCATCGAGGCCGCCGGAGGCAGCATCACCACACCCTGGTGGGTCACCGGACAGGCCGGCTCGCCGGACACGGCCGACACGATCTCCGAGCCCGAACGGCCGCCGGCCTGAGACATCGGCCACTCGGCCTGTGCCCGAAGCGCTCCCTCGCCCGCGTAACCCCGGGAAAATGCCCCTACCCGGGCGGGGATTGCGGATCTAGACTCATGCTGCTCCGGCACTCCCGTCACCATCTCCGCTGTTCAGACTCTTGTTCCGGACCCCCTTCCCCAGACGTTCCGAGGAGATGACATGTCCCGACGCAATCTGGTCCTGCTGGGAGTCGCGATCGCCCTGACGGCCGCCGGGCTTGGCACCGGCCAGCCCGCCGCCGCCGCGCCCGCGACCCGTGGCGCACGTCCCCCCTTCGCCGGCTCCGCGTCGCCGGTGTGCCCCGGCCCCGCGTCCATCGGTTCGGCCCGGTGCCATGCCTGGGTGCTGCACCCGGCCAAGGGGCCCGGGCACCAGCCCCCGCCGCCCGCGAGCGCGCCCGGCGGCCTGTCGCCGGCCACCATCAAGTCCGTGTACGACTTCCCCACGAGCGCCAGCGCCGGGGCCGGACCGACGATCGCGATCGTCGACGCCTACGACGACCCGAATGTGGAGAGTGACCTCGGGGTGTTCAGTTCACAGTTCGGACTGCCCGCCTGCACGACCGCCAACGGCTGCTTCACCAAGGTGAACCAGACGGGTGGCAAGCGCTACCCGCGCGCGAACTCCGGCTGGGCCCTCGAGATCTCCCTCGACGTCCAGTGGGCCCACGCGATCGCGCCCGGCGCGAAGATCCTGCTCGTCGAGGCCAATTCGACGAACTTCTCCGACCTCACCACGGCCGAGAGCTACGCCAACGCCCACGCCCAGTACGTGAGCAACAGCTGGGACGGCAGCGAGTTCTCCGGTGAGACGAGCTACGACAAGTACTTCACCCACAGCGGCGTCAGCACCTTCGTCGCGGCCGGCGACGCGGGCCTCC
This sequence comes from Actinomycetes bacterium, assembly GCA_021781735.1. GTDB lineage: Bacteria > Actinomycetota > Actinomycetes > Propionibacteriales > Propionibacteriaceae > JAJYQH01. The sequence continues at coordinate 5,001 of JAJXWF010000091.1, read as the reverse complement.
CGGCCGAATATCCGTCCGCCTCGCCGAACGTCATCTCGGTGGGTGGCACCACCCTCAACTTCTCGGGCACCACGTTCATGAGCGAGACGGGGTGGTCGAGCGGAGGCGGTGGCTGCAGCGCCTACGAGACGGCAACGCCCGCACAGAGGCGCTATGCCGGATACCAGCAGGTGAACTGCGGCGGCAAGCGGGCGACGCCCGACGTGTCACTGGACGCCGACCCGAACTCCGGTGTCGCGGTCTACGACAGCACGTCCTACCAGGGCACGTCGGGGTGGTGGGTCGTCGGGGGCACCTCGGCGAGCACGCCAATGTGGGCCGCCCGGGCGGCGGACAGCGGCCAGCAGATCACCGCGTCGACCGTGTACCCCGGCTCCGCTTCCTCGCTGAACATCACCTTCCGCGACATCACGCTCGGTAACAACGGGGCGCCGTGTCTCACCGGTTACGACCTGTGCAGCGGCCTGGGCTCGTGGACGGGCACCACGCCATGACCCGGCGCCACTGAGTAGGGCCCCGATCTCGGGCCACTCCGCCACGGCGGGTGACCCGAGCGTCGTCACTGGCCGGGTGCGAGGGTGGCGATGTCGATGACGAACCGGTACCTCACATCGGAGCCGAGCACCCGCTCGTAGGCCTCGTTGATGGAGGACGCCGGGATGAGTTCGGTTTCGGGGGCGATGCCGTGCTCGGCGCAGAAATCCAGCATCTCCTGGGTCTCGCGGATCCCGCCGATCGACGAGCCGGCGACCGAGCGACGGTTGCCGAACAGGCTGAACACGTGCAGGGGCAATGGCTCCGGCGGCGCACCGACGTTGACCATCGTCGCGTCGAGGGCGAGCATCCTGAGGTAGGTGTCCAGATCGAGGGGCGCGCTGACGGTGTTGAGGATCAGGTCGAACCCGTTCCTCAGCCGCTCGAACGTCTCGGGGTCGCTGGTGGCGTAGTAGTGGTCGGCACCCATGGCGAGCCCGTCGTCCTTCTTGCGGAGCGACTGCGACAGGACGGTGACCTCCGCCCCGAGAGCGTGCGCGATCTTCACGGCCATGTGGCCGAGTCCTCCGAGGCCGACGACCGCAACCCTCGTGCCTGGCCCCACTCCCCAATGACGCAGCGGCGAGTAGGTCGTGATCCCTGCACAGAGCAGTGGAGCGGCCCGCTCGAACGGAATCGACTCCGGGAGACGCAACACGAAGTCCTCGTCGACGACGACGTGAGTGGAGTATCCGCCCTGGGTGATCGTGCCGTCACGGTCGAGCGAGGCGTAGGTGCCCACGTTCCCGTTGAGGCAGTACTGCTCCTCGCCCGCCCGACAGTTGTCGCACTCGCGACACGAGTTGACCATGCACCCCACCCCGACCCGGTCACCGACCCGGTAGCGGGTGACCTCGGAACCGATTTCGGCCACGGTCCCGGCGATCTCGTGGCCGACGGTCAGCGGGTAGTGCTGAGGACCCCACTGACCCCTGACGGTGTGGATGTCGGAGTGGCAGATGCCGGCGTAGGCGATCTCGATGAGGACATCCCTCGGGCCCGGCTCGCGCCGCTCGATCGTGGTGGGGGCAAGGGGCTCGGTCGCCGACGGCGCCGCATACGCATTCACGGTACGCATGAATTCTCCTTCTGAGGGAACGTGGGTGCTGACGAAATCCCCGTCTGGCCAGGGCAAGAGGCCCGCTGAGTCGCGGACTCGCGGGCCGAGGGTCGGCGTCCGCCGTCGACGCGCAGCATCACCACCGCATGTCCGCTTGCGGGCCCAACTTAACATGGCAGCAGAGACAGGAGGCCCACGATGCAGGGCTACACACCGATCATCATCCTTGTCGCGGGGCTGGTGGCCATGTACCTCATCCAGACCCGGATGTCCGCACGGTTCGACTACGAGTGCGCCACGTGCGGGCATCGCTTCTCCCTGTCCCCAGGGTTGGCGACGATCGCGCCGCACAGCATGGGCCGCAAATGGGTGCGGTGCCCCGAGTGCGGTGCCCGCACGTGGGCGACCCGGGTCCCCAAGGGCTGAGCCCCGTCGCCGGCTAGTCCTCGTCGCCGCCCCGCTCGCTTCCCGGCAGATCGGGCAGGGAGCCTGGACGCGTCAGCGCGGGATCATCGGCGGCGAAACCGCGCACCGGTCCGATGCCCGTCGAGCGCGTCTCGAACCTCACGGTCACGCGGCCGTGGCCCGCCCCCCAGACCCAGCCGCGTCCCCAGATCTCGTGCTCGATGTCCTGGCCGGCCAGCCATCCGGCCATCGGGCGCCGCACCACCTGCGGCGACTCCCCCAGGCCGGTCGTTCCGCCGGCCACCGCACGATCCACGGTCCCGTCGTCGCCGTCGAAGAGTTCCTCCTGCGCCGCGACGACGAAGTTCGACACCCCGACACCCAGCAGCCTGATGCCACGGCCGAGGTCGACCGCGTCGAGCAGTTCGCTCGCCACGCGGGCGATCCGCTCGGGCGAATCCGTGCCGCCCGACAGGGTCCGCGACCGGGTCCACGTGACGTAGTCGGCGGTGCGGACCTTGATCGAGATGGTCCGCGCGAACAGGCCGACCCTCGCGACGCGTGCCGCGACGACCGCGGCGTCGCGGACGGCCACCCCGTCCAGGGTGTTGCGGTCGATGACGTCGGTCTCGAAGGTGTCCTCGACCGAGATCGACTTCATCTCCCGTTCCGGCATGACCGCACGGTCGTCGACGCCCAACGCGAGATCGTGCAGTGTCGGCCCCCACGACCCGACCTCGCGCGTCAGTTCCCCCACCGACAGTTTCGCGACGTCGTCGACGGTGCGGACGCCGAGGCGGGCGAGCTTGTCCATCGTCGCCGGGCCGATCCCCGGGATCGCCCGGGCCGGCAACGGCGCGATGGTCGCCCGCTCGGTGCCGGGCGGCACCACCCGCAGCCCGTCGGGCTTGGCCAGCTCAGAGGCGACCTTGGCGATGAACTTGCTCGACCCGATCCCGACCGACGCGGTGAGGCCGCCGGTGAGCCGCACCACGTCCGCCCGGAGCCGCTCGCCGAGGTCGGCCAGCGCGGCGTCCGAGGCGGTGTCGACGCCCGCGCTCGCGAGATCGACGAACGCCTCGTCGATACTCAACTGCTCGACGACTGGTGACAGCGACCGCAGCAGGCCCATGACGATCCGGCTCGACTGGCGGTAGGCGTCGAAACGCCCGCTGAGGTAGGCCGCGTGCGGAGCCAACCGGCGCGCCTCCGACGTGGGCATGGCCGAGCGGACTCCGAACACCCGCGCCTCGTACGACGCCGTCGAAACGACCCCCCGTCCGCCGATCCCGCCGACGATGACCGGCCGACCGCGCAGCGACGGTTTGTCACGTTGTTCGACCGCGGCGAAGAACGCGTCGAGATCGAGGTGCAGGACGCTGGCGCTGGAGCGCATGGCTCATCCGACCGCCGGGCCGGACACCTCGACCTCGCGATGTGCCCGGGGGCCGCCCGCGTCGGCCACCGGCAGGTAGCGAGCGACGGTGAACCCGGGGAACCGCTCCCGGCGGACCAGCCGCCACGCGGCCGGATCGATCGGAGGGAACCGGGTGTCGCCCTCCGGTTCGAGAGGCACCTCGGTGATGTCGAGAGCCGTGAGGTGCGGCATCGCCGCGCGGTAGATCTCTCCCCCGCCGGCGACCCAGCAAATGCCGTCCGGGGCCACCTCGCGGGCCGTGGCGAGTGCCGCGTCGATGCCGGCCACCCGGGCGACGACCGTGTCGGGGCCGAACCGCCAGCGCCCGGGCGCGATCGGCTCGGGGTCGCCTCCCGGAGCCCAGTCGGGGTTGCGGGTCACGACGACGCTGGTGCGGCCGGGCAGGGCACGCCCGATGCCCTCGTAGGTGGTGCGCCCCATGACGAGGACGTGACCGGTGGTGACCCGCTTGAACCGCCGCCAGTCCTCGGGCAGCGACCACGGGATGTCGCCCGAAGCGCCGATCACCCCGTTGCGGGCGACGGCGGCGATCGCGATCACCTCCATGGCCGGCGCTCAGACCGCGATCGGTGCCGCGATCGGCGGATAGGGGTCGTAGCCCTCGACGGTGATGTCGGCCAGTTCGAACTCGTCGATCGCCCGCACCGCGGGGTTGAGCCGAAGGGTGGGCAGCGGACGCGGTGTCCGCTCGAGCTGGGTGGCCACCTGGTCGAGGTGGTTGCGGTAGATGTGCGCGTCGCCCAGGGTGTGCACGAAATCGCCGGCCTCCAGCCCGACCACCTGGGCGATGAGGTGGGTGAGCAGCGCGTACGAGGCGATGTTGAACGGGACGCCGAGGAACACGTCGGCGCTGCGCTGGTAGAGCTGGCACGACAGCCGGCCTTCAGCGACGTAGAACTGGAACAGGGTGTGGCAGGGCGGCAGGGCCATCGAGGAGATGTCGGCGACGTTCCAGGCGCTGACGATGTGCCGGCGCGAGTCGGGCGTGGTGCGCAACGACTCGATCACCTGGGCGATCTGGTCAACGTGGCCTCCGTCGGGGGTCGGCCAGCTGCGCCACTGGTAGCCGTAGATCGGCCCGAGGTCGCCGTGCTCGTCGGCCCACTCGTCCCAGATCGAGATCCGGTTCTCGTGCAGCCACGCGACGTTGGTGTCACCACGCAGGAACCACAGCAGCTCGCCGAACACCGAGCGGGTGTGGATCTTCTTGGTCGTGAGCAGCGGGAACCCGTCCCGCAGATCGAAGCGCATCTGGTGGCCGAACACGCTGAGTGTTCCGGTGCCGGTGCGGTCGGACTTCTCGACCCCCTCGGCGAGGATCCGCCGGATGAGGTCGTGGTACTGCTGCATCAGCCCTCCTCGGAATCGAGCGTCGACAGGCCGAGCGTCTCGACGAGCACCGGCACGATCGCCCGCACGGCCTGGCCGCGGTGACTGATCGCGTTCTTCTCCTCGGGCGACAGCTCGGCGCTGGTGACCTGGTGTCCGGCGGGCACGAAGATCGGATCGTAGCCGAATCCGTTGCTGCCGCGGCGTTCGAGTGCCACGTGGCCGGGCCATTCGC
>JAJXWF010000279.1 GCA_021781735.1 Actinomycetes bacterium | reverse complement strand
GATGTCGATGTGGTCGGTGCGCAGTCGGGCCAGGGACTCATCGACGCCCCGACGCACCGCCTGGGGCGTCCAGTCGTCGACACCGTCGATCCCATAGCCGCCCTTGGTGCTGAGGACGACGCGGTCGCGGCGGGGGCCCAGCAGCGCACCCAGGTGCTCCTCGGACGTGCCATAACCCCGGGCCGTGTCGATGAGCGTGATCCCCGCGTCGAGTGCGACGTCGATGACCTCGGCGGCGAGGCGATCGGTCACGAAGTCCTGGCCGATCTGTCCCGCGCCGAGCCCGAGCGCGCTCACCTGCAGTCCGGTGCGTCCGAAGTCCCGTCGAATCATGGCTCCACTCTAGGGAGCCGGACCAGGCGCACCGCGCCACCTCCGACCCGTGGGGGTGGCGGGTTCAGCCCTTGAAGCCGATGAGCCAGGTGAGCCCGAACCGGTCGCGCACCTGTCCGTCCCAGTCGCCCCATGCGCGCTGCTGCAGGTCGTCCAGAACGCGCCCTCCCTCGGCCAGAGCGGCGAACCACCGCCGGAGCAGGGCGGGCTCCTCACCGAGCAGCGAGAGCATGATTCCGGTGGTGGCCACCGCGTCCTCGCCGGCGCCGGCATCGGCCATCATCAGCGCGACCCGTCCGCTGAGAACACCGTGCGCGACGGCGTCGCCAGGACCATCGGTGCGCCCGAACTCCGCGTAGTCATGGAGTTCGAGGTCGCCGTCGAACACCCCGCGGTAGAACTCGAGCGCCTCGCGGGCGGTGCCCGGGAGCAGCAGGTACACATTCGGCCAGCCCATCATCGCCCTCTCGTGTCAGGTGCAGCCTAAGCCACCGGCCCGAGGGCGAGGTAAGAGGACGAATCGGCCCCTCACCGCCGACCCGTACGCTGGTGGGCGTGAGCAATGACCAGGTCCCGATCCACGTCGCGCGCCCGCGCCCGGTACGGACCCGGCGTCCCGCAACACCGGTGAGTTGGACGATCATCGGCATCTGCACGGCCGTGTGGCTCGGCGAGTTGGCCAGCCCCTCGTTTCTCGACAGCATCGTCCTGGCCCCCGACCTCGGGCGCACGGAGCCGTGGCGGTTCCTCACCTCGGCGTTCGCCCACGCCACGAACATCGCCCACATCGGCTTCAACATGCTCGCGGTCTGGATGCTGCGGGGCCTCGAGACGTTCCTCGGCCGGTGGCGCTACACCGTGCTCTACCTCGTGAGTGCGCTCGGCGGCAGTGCGGTGTTCGTGCTGCTGGCCACACCCGGTTCGATCGACTGGTACACCGGGCTGGTGGGAGCGTCCGGCGCGATCTTCGGCCTGTTCGGCACCCTCATCGTGGTTTACCGCCACCTGCGTCAGCCGATGACCCAGATCTGGATCGTGCTGGCCATCAACGCGCTCATCAGCTTCGGGGTCCCTGGTATCGCCTGGCAGGCCCACGTGGGGGGGCTGGCCACCGGGCGCGCCATCGGCGGCATCATCATCGGTGAGCACCGGCGCGCCCTGGCCGGTCACCGCGACCGCACGGCATTCGGCATCGGCGCGCTCACGGCGATCATCGTGGTCGCCCTGGTCGTCAAGTACGCCCTGGCCGCCGGGTTCTGAGCGGCACCCGACGCGCAGCCGCCGCGCACACCCGCAACACGCGCCCGTGACAAGCTATTTTGACAGGTGTATCGATAAACTCTACGATCTTGTGTATCGATAAACTCAATCGGCATCGATGACCGATCCTCGAGTAAGGACGCAGCCATGCTTCAGACCCTCCCCGCCACTCTCCTGTTCGCCTACGCCGACAACACCGACGTCATGGCCGCCGACGCGCCGGCCCGTGTTCTGGCCCAGGGCGTCGCCCGGATCCGCGGTATCGTCACCGGTGGCCGCACGAACCGGGTTCGCCCCCAGCGCAGCACCGCTCGCCTCATCGGGCGTCCGGCGCACGCGGCCTGACCCACCACGGCCCCCGTGGCCGCAGGGTGTCCACCACAACCGGTGGACACCCTGACAGATTGATCGAGGTTCACAAGGAGGTGGATCACTTGGGCTCCGTCACGATGAAACAGCTTGCCCGCAAGCTGGGAGTCTCGGTGACCACTGTCTCGAACGCCTACAACCGCCCGGACCGACTGTCGGCAGAGCTGCGGACCAAGATTCTCGCCACCGGCGAGGACCTCGGCTATTGCGGCCCCGACGCGGCGGGGCGGTTGCTGCGTTCCGGCAAGGCCCACGCGATCGGCATCATCAGCGGATCAAGATATTCGTACGCGTTCACCGACCCGTACGCAGTCGAGTTCTTCACCGGCATGAGCGGCGTCCTCGAGAGGGAGGGCGTCGCCCTGTCGCTGATCCCCACGGGCGCCGACCAGGAAGGCATCGACGCGATCTCCCATGCCGTCGTCGACGCCGTGGTCAACATGAGCGCCCGCAGCAAGAGCCGGCCCATCGACCTCGCGAAACGCCGAGGCCTGCGAGTCATCTTCACCCACATCGTCGAGAACGCCGACTACGTGGCGATCGACGACCACACGGCCGGCCAGATGGTGGGGGCCCACATTCGCTCGCTCGGCCATCACCGGGTGGCCATCGTCTACCAGGATCACGCGCTCGACACGACGACGGTCTTCGACATCGGCCGGCTCACTGCGATCTGCGCCGACTTCTCCGAGTCCGCGGGCAGTTTCTGGGGAGTCCGGCTTCAGGGCATCGTCGAT
>JAJXWF010000278.1 GCA_021781735.1 Actinomycetes bacterium | reverse complement strand
CTCCGGTCGCTGGTCCGCTGCGTACACCGGTCCGGATATGCGGCTCTTCGGACTTTGGGTGGGGGTCATGGGGTGAGTCCTCCGGCGGCGAGGAGCATGCGGAGGCGGTAGTTGTCGAGGTTGCGGTAGCCGCGGGCGAGGCGTCGGTGGAGTTCGATGATGCCGTTCACGGCTTCGGTGCCGCCGTTGTTCTGGCGACCGGTGGTGAAGTAGGCGAGGAACGCGTCGCGCCAGCGGCTGAGGGTGCGGCCTAGCCTGGCGACTTCGGGGATCGGGCAGGTGTGGAACGAGTCGAGGATGTTCTCGGCTCGCCGGCGGCCCTCGACGGTGTCGCGGGTCCGGTAGGCGGCGCGCAGGTCCTGGGCGCAGCGCCACGCGATGTACACCTCGTCGTGCGCGGGGTCGGCCTCGATCGCGGTGGCGAGGCGGTTGAGTTGTTTGTCGGTGAGGTGTTCGGCTCCGGCGCGCAGGATGGTCTGGATACCGAACAGCGGATCGCCCTTGCGTCCTCGATGGCCCAGGGTGGCCTGTTGGACCCGTCGGCGGACCTCGTCGACGACCGCGGTGCCGAGTTTCACGACGTGGAACGCGTCGAGTACGGCGGTCGCGTCAGCGAGCTGGTCGTCGATGGCCGCCTTGTACCCACCGAACGGATCCAGCGCGGCGACGCCGACGCCGCGGCGGAACTGCTCGCCGCGGGCCCGGAGCCAGTCGGTGTAGGCCTTCTTCGAGCGGCCGGGCACCAGATCCAATAGCCGGGCATGGACCTGGCCGTGGGCGTCGCGGGTGAGGTCGACCATCCCGGTCAGCTCCTTGGGGCCCTTGCGGCGCGGGTCGCCGTGGTGCCACAGGTGCTCATCGACCCCTAAGCTCGACACCCCGGCGAAGCGGGACTGGTCTTCGTCGAGGCGGGCCAGCACCGGACGGATCGCCCGCCACAACGTCTTCCACGCCACCCCAAGCCGACGGGCCAGGCCCTGGACGGTGGCATGGTCGCGGCGCAACTGCCCGACCGCCCACGTCACCGCACGACTCGTGAGACAGGCGCGCCGGGCCACCAGCGCCGGCGCCTGCTCGACGAACGTGCCCGTCCCACACTCGGGCTCGGCGCATCGCCACACCCGCTGCCGCCACACCAGCCGAACCTGCACATCCCCGTGCGGAACGTCGTGCAACACCCGGCGGCGCCGGCCCCGACTCGAGGCCACCACCCCACACGTCGGGCAGCCCATCACCCGCCCCGGTGTTGACACGCTCACCGTCAACACCTCCCCGGCGGCCTCGACGGTCTCGACATGCACGACACCTGCCAGGCCGAGGAGCAGGTCACAGCGGGGGCAGGGATCAGTCGTGGGCGCACCAGCGCACCCGGTAGCGTTGGTCAACGTCGAGGTCTCCGGAACGAACAGTTGCTTGGTCGCTACTGATCATCGGGGACCTCGACCCCTACCCACGGCAACCCACCCCGGGCGAGTCACCCCCACCCAATGTCCGAAGAGCCCGATTTGCCGGTTGAAGATGATGTACGCCACCAGGGGTGGAATGGTGATGAGGAAGATGTCCATGAACAAGAGGTTGTAGTAGCTCAGATTCTGGCCGGCAAAGGTGTACAGCGTGGTCTGCACAGTTGCGTTGTCAGTGCCCGGAAGGAAGTACAACGGGCCCGCGAAGTCGTTGAAGACGAACACCGACTGCACGACGATGACAGTCACGATGACGGGCCTGAGCAACGGCAGGATCACGAGGAAGAACAACTGCATCCGGTTCGCTCCGTCAATGACGGCGGCCTCGTCCAACTCGCGCGGAACCGTGTTGAAGAACGCCCGGAAGAGCAGGATGCAGAAGGACAGGCCGAAAGTGGCCTCGATGAGGATCATCCCGGGCATCGTCTTGAACAGGTGGAGGTCCTGTAGCACCCAGATCGTCGGCACCACAGCGGGGGGGACGATCAGGCCGGCGAGAACGAAGAAGTTGACGACCGGGCCCCACTTGCTGCGCTTGCGGGCCAGGATGTAGCCGGACATCGCCGCCACGAGGACCATCACCGCCACCGACGTGACCGTCAAAATGGCCGAGTTCATGAAGGCCCGCCAGATGAGGCCGTCGTTGCTCTGCAGGACTGCCACCAGGTTGGCCCAGAACTGCCACTTGGAGGGCCAACTGAACGCGAGGTTGGAGGCCTCCGCCGGGGTCTTCGCGGCCTGCAGCAGGACGAAGGCGAACGGGACCAGGAAGATCACGACCGAAGCGAGGATGGCGATGATGCCCGTGATCCACGCCCGGATCCGCCGCCGCTTCACAGGTCGACCTGCTTTCGGTTGAGAACGAACGACAACGGCACCATGATCACGGTCACCACAAGAAAGAGGACGACGTTTCCCGCCGTCGAGAGTCCATAGAATCCCGCCTGATACTCCTTGTAGATGACCGAGGCGATGACATCGCTGGTGAATCCCGGCCCGCCTCCCGTTGTCGCCCAGATGATGTCGAACGAGCGGAGTCCCCCGATCAACGAGAGGATGATGACCGTCGCGGTCGCGCCGCGCGTCAGGGGAATGGTGATGTCGCGCAGAATGCGCCATCCCCCGGCCCCGTCCATCCGTGCCGCTTCGTAGTATTCGTGCGGAATGGCCACGATGCCGGCCATGAATATGAGCGTGGCGATCCCGACGCCCTTCCAGATGTCCACGCCGGCGATGGAGTAGAGGGCGAGACTGGGGTC
>JAJXWF010000277.1 GCA_021781735.1 Actinomycetes bacterium | reverse complement strand
TGCAGTTCGGCAACTTCCCGAGCCAGACCGACGCGGTCAAGGACGCGACGGTCACCGCGAAGACGGACAAGTACTTCAACAACGCACCGACCGGCTCGATCTTCTCCAACCGGTTCTCGGCCGTCTCCAACCAGCCGTACCGCGGCTCGCACTACTTCGACATCAACGACCAGTTCGGCAAGGCCCTCACCCGGGTCGACGTCGACAAGACGGACACGGCTGCCGTCTCCTGGCAGAAGTTCCTCGACGCCGTCAAGCAGCTGAGCTGACGTCGGAACGACCAGCGGGGCCGGGGCACCACGTCCTGGCCCCGCTGGCCGCCCACGTGCCCGCAGTCCTGTCGGACGAGGAGTTATCCCCATGGTCACCATCACCGAGCTGCCGACGCGGCAGCCCACCGAACGGCCTCGTCGCCGGATCGGCATGCGTCAGCGGCTGGGCCGCTGGGACGTCAAGGTGTCGCCCTACCTGTACATCTCGCCGTTCTTCGTCCTGTTCGCCATCACGGGTCTTTTCCCGCTGCTCTACACGGCGGTCGTCTCGCTCCACAAGTGGAACCTGCTGACCGGCGAGGGGCCGTTCGTCGGCTTCAAGAACTACGTGGACGTGCTCCACCAGCCGTTCTTCTGGAAGGCGCTGCGCAACACCTTCAGCATCTTCGCGCTGTCGACCATCCCGCAGATCGTCATGGCGCTGGTGGTGGCCGCGGTCCTCAACGCCAACCTCCGCGCCCGCACCTTCTGGCGGATGGGCGTCCTGGTGCCCTACGTGGTGGCGCCCGTCGCCGTCGCGATGATCTTCGGCCAGATCTTCTCCGACCAGTCCGGCATGATGAACGCGATCCTGGAGAAGATCGGCATCGGCGCGATCGGCTGGCACTCCAACGTCCTGGCCAGCCACGTCGCGATCGCGACGATGGTCAACTACCGCTGGACCGGCTACAACACGCTGGTCATCCTGGCGGCGATGCAGGCCATCCCGTCCGACATCTTCGAGGCCGCGATCATCGACGGCGCGTCCCGGGTCCGCCAGTTCTTCTCGGTGACCATCCCGATGATCCGGCCGACCCTGCTGTTCGTCGTCATCACGTCGACCATCGGCGGGCTGCAGATCTTCGACGAGCCGACGATGTTCGACCAGCAGAACTCCGCGACCACCGCCGGAGGCGCCGACGGACAGTTCGTCACGGTGACCATGTACCTGTACCAGCTCGGCTGGGGCAGCCAGAACAACCTGGGCCGTTCCGCCGCGGTCGCATGGTTGCTGTTCCTCGTCATCCTCGCGATCTCCCTGGTGAACTACGGGTTCACCAAGCGGATCGCGTCCGACTCCGGCGCCGTGCGCCGGGCACGGAAGGTCCGGTCATGAGCGCCCCGTCCGTCGCATCGATCGAGCAGTTCGCGGGCCGCGGCGCGGCGCGCGCCGCCGCCCGCCGCCAGGCCCAGAAGGGGGCCGGTGCCGACCGTCGGCCGCGGTGGCTGACCTACGCCGTGCTCACGGTCGTCCTGCTCATCGCCGTCTACCCGCTCTACTACGCCTTCCTGATCGCCTCCTCCACCAAGGAGGACGTCGCGCGCCACCCGATCCCCTCGCTGCTGCCCGGGTCCCACCTGCTGAAGAACATGGCGTCCGTCGTCAACTCGGACATCGGGTTCTGGTCCGCTCTGGGCAACTCGCTGATCGTGTCCACGATCTCCGCGCTGTCGGTCGTGCTGTTCTCGACGCTGGCCGGCTACTCGTTCGCGAAGCTGCGGTTCCGCGGCCGGGGACCGTTGCTCGTGTTCGTGATCGCGACGACGGCCATCCCGACGCAGCTCGGTGTGGTGCCGCTCTTCCTCGTGATGAAGCAGCTGCACCTGATCGGGAAGCTGCCGGCCGTGATCCTGCCCGCGCTGGTCACCGCGTTCGGCGTGTTCTGGATGACGCAGTACCTCGAGGGTGCGCTGCCGTACGAGCTGATCGAGGCGGCCCGCGTGGACGGCGCCTCGATGTTCCGCACGTTCTGGTCGATCGCGCTGCCCGCGGCCCGGCCCGCGGCCACGATGCTCGGCCTGTTCGCGTTCGTCGCCAACTGGACGAACTACTTCTGGCCTCTCGTCGTGCTCGGTGCCGTGCCGGGCCGGACGACGCTGCCCGTGGCGCTCAAGATGCTCCAGGCCCACTACTACGCCGACTACTCGCAGGTGATGGCCGGGGTGTTCGTCTCGGTGCTGCCGCTCCTGATCTTGTTCCTCGTGGCCGGTCGCCAGCTGGTGTCGGGCATCATGCAGGGGGCGGTGAAGGGCTGAGCGTCGTGCGGCCGAGGGACCGCGCCGTGGGCGAGCCGCCCGACGTCGGCCGCGTCGCACCGGTGCCGCCGACGCTCGAGGAGGTCGCGGCGCGAGCCGGGGTGTCACGGTCGACCGCCTCCCGGGCGATCAACGGCGGCGACCGGGTGTCGCCGGGCGCGCTCGCCGCCGTGCGGACCGCGGTGGCTGACCCCGGCTACTCACCGAACCGCGCGGCACGGTCGCTCGTCACGCGGCGCACGGACTCCATCGCCCTGGTGGTGCCCGAACCCGACGAGCTCGCGTTGTCGGACCCGTTCGTGCTCGCGATCCTGCAGGGGCTGTCGAGCTCGCTCGCGGACTCCGACGTCCAGGTGGTGCTGGTGATCGCGCGGCCCGGTCAGTCGGAACGGACGGTCCGGTTCCTGCAGGGCGGTCACGTGGACGGTGCGGTGGTGGTGTCCCACCACCGTGGGGGAG
>JAJXWF010000090.1 GCA_021781735.1 Actinomycetes bacterium | reverse complement strand
GTCGAATCCTGTCGTCGAGCTCCCCCGCCCGCGGTGGAAACAGGTTACCCGCCAGTTGTCGACCCCAGAAGCGATGATCCCTGGCGTCAGCGCGGGTTGTTGAATGCCTGATGGCCCTTGACCGGGAATCCTGTTTCCGTCGGTCCGAGTGTCCGTCAGAACGGAACCGGCGAGGCGGAACGGGTCGGCTCGAGCGGAGTCACGGTGCAGTCCTCGAGCCGCACGGATCCTTCCCCGGCCCCCGAGGCGAGCAGCATCCAATGAACTCCAACGAACCACTGCACAGTCTCGGCGGAGATCAACCGCGCAGAACCCTGCCCAACCACTGTCTCCACATCGTCCTGGCGGAAGGCGAAGCTGTAGGAAGTCTCGTGGCTGTCGATGACGAGCCGCACGGGAGCGGGTGTCGCGGGCAGCTCGACACGCGTTGTGAGGTCGTCGATCCGCTTCGTGAGCGCCATCAAGAGACCGCCGTCCGGGGCCACCTCGCACGTCAGCGCGTAATAGTGGCTGGTGTCGGCGAACGCGGCGACACCAGCCACTGCGCCATCGGCGAGCTCCGTCACCGTGGCTGTGAAGCGCTGGTCATCCTCAGACTGAGGTCGGATCAGCGCCCCGCACGTGCCGCCCAGCACGCCCGCCCTGTACTCGAGGGGGTCAGCGGAGCACGGCAGCAGGATGGCACTGTCGGGGCACATCGGGTCGAGCCCGTCCGGGGCGGCGCCGATCGTCTTCCACCCGCGGTTCCACAAGGTGTCTTGTACGGTGAGGTGCCTCGTGCCGGGCGCGGGGTCCGGCTGCTGCGCCGCCACCTCGAGATCCGTGGTGCCGTCCCCCCGTACGCCAGCGACGGGCCAGCCGTCGACCCACGTCACGGGCGTCAGGAACGTCTCGCGACCGAGGTTGTGATGCTGCGCCATCCGCGGGTGGCGGGTCCCCAGGGACAGCGCCCACCACGTACCGTCCGCAGCGTCGATGAGCTCGGCATGACCGATGGTCTGGATGCGGTTGGCGACGAGGTGCCGGTGGGTGAGGAACGGGTTCTGCGGGCCGTGCTCGAACGGTCCCCACGGCGACCGGCTGCGGGCAATGCTCTGCATGTGGCCATGCCAGGAGCCGCCCTCGGCGGAGCAGAGGTAGTACCAGTCGCCCATCTTGTACAGGTGCGGGCCTTCGATGTCGTTGCTCGCGAAGCCGTGCGGCTCGGTGATGTCGCGGAGCTCGCCGAGCTCGCCGGTCTCGATGTCGATCGTGGCCTGCACGATCGGTCCGAGGAAACCGTCCGGACGGAACTGCAGGTTGCGGCGCGTGTAGTACCAGGTGCCGTCGTCGTCGCGGAACAGCGAGGGGTCGAAGCCCTGGTCGTCGATCCAGACGGCGTCGGACCACTCCCCCGTGATGTCGGTGGTGCTGACGAGGAAGTTGCCCTCACCGGGGAGCGCGTTCGTACAGGCCAGGTAGAACGTGCCGTCGTGGTGCCGCAGCGTCGGCGCGAACAGCACGATCGGGCCTGGGTGTCCGTCGCGCCGGTACTGCGCGGGACGGGTGATCGCGTGACCCACGATCTGCCAGTGGACGAGGTCGGCCGAGTGCCTGATCGTCACGCCCGGCAGCTGGTCGAACGTGGACGTCGCGAGATAGTAGTCGTTGCCGACCCGGATCGCGGACGGATCCGGGGCGGTCCCCCGGACGACGGGGTTGGAGTAGGGCATGGTCAGATCCTTAGTGGGCGTCGATGGTGAGGCCGGAGAAGTGCACGGTGCCGTTGGTCGCGAACAGGCCGAGCACGCGTCCTGTGAACGACTCGGTGGTCTCGAAGCTCCAGTACCGGCCGTCCAGCTCAGCGAGCACGACCGTGTCGCCCCCCGCCACCGCAGACAATCGGATCCGGTCACCGCCTACCTGGAGGGCAGCCATGGCTGCTGCATCGGTGGCAGGGACAGCGCTCTCGATCACGAGCTCGATCCGTCCGGCAGGAACGGTGCGGTCCCAGCGGTGGGTGAACCCGGCGAGAGCTGCCGTGGCAACGAGGTGGACCCGCTCACCGTCCGTATGCGCCTCGACGCTGAACCAATGGCTCTCAGCGTGTCGCCCCGCGATGCCTCCGGTCCCCTGACCGCAATCGATGACGGCCGCAAACCTGCTGTTCAGCCGCTGCTGCCGCCGCCCGATGAAGGCTGGCAGAGGGTCGGCCAGGGTCGACCCGTCGCCGACCAGGGTGAGGCTCCCCGGGGAGACCGATGTGGAGCCGACAACCTTGGGGTGCCGTCTCACCGAGAGCCAGCCCGGATCGTCGAGCAGCGCCAGGTCGTGAAAGTCGTACCGCTCGTGGACCGGCTCCTCGCTGCTGACCTGAGGGAGCGTCGCGATCGGCCAGCCGTCACGCCAGTCGATCGCGGTGATGAAGGTCTCCCGCCCCAGGGGGGAGAAGGACCGGGTGAATCCGGCCGGCCGGACTCCGAGGCAGACCAGCGCGCTGCGTCCGTCCACGGTCTCGAAGAGGTCGGCGTGACCCACGTTCTGTACCGGGGACGCCGTGCCGCGAGCGGTGAGGACGGGGTTGCCGTGGTAGCCGACGAACGGGCCTCGACATGAATCCCCGCGAGCGATGCTCACTGCGTGCCCGCGCTCCGTCCCTCCCTCGGCAACGAGCAGGTACCAATGGTCGTCGTGGCGGAACACGTGCGGTCCCTCCGGGGCATGGCCGCCTGTTCCCGACCACAGCCGTCGCGGCGACTCGGTCGCAACGCCGGTCTGAAGGTCAACCTCCACCTGGACGATGCCCTGCCCCATGCGCGCGAAGGTCACGAGGGCCTTCCCGTCGTCGTCCCACTCCAGGTCCGGGTCGAGCCCATCGACAGCGGGGATCGACGTTGCCTCGCTCCAGGGGCCGGCCGGGTCGGTGGCGGTGAAGACCACGCACCCGATGGGCGAGAACATGACGGACACGATGACGAAGTAGCGACCCTCGTGGTGACGGATGGTCGGCGCCCACACCCCGCCGGGGGTGACCACGCCGCGCAGGTCAGCCTGCTCGGGCCGGGACAGGACGTTGCCGACCTGCGTCCAGGCGACGAGGTCGGTGCTTCGGTACACCGGGAGCCCTGGCAGGTACTCGAAGGTCGACGTGACGAGGTAGTACACCCCGTCGACCTGCACGATGCTCGGGTCGGGGTTGAAACCTGGGAGCAGAGGGTTACGCCCGAGAGCGGCAGGGTCCGAGTACGTCATGGTCTGGTCCTTCATTTCAGGCGATCGGGACTGGGAGGAGACAGGACAGCACGACGGAGCCACCGTGGACGCGGTGGCGCGAGCCGTCGGGGAGCTCGATGTCGGCGGTCGTCTCGGCGGGGAGCGTGGCGTCGAGGGTGAAGTGGCCGGCGGCGATCCGCCAGGCGACGCGCAGCTCCCCGAGCGGGGTGCCGAGGGTTGAGGCCGCCTGGGTGAGGCCGCCACCGACGACAGGTGCGATCCGTACATGGCGGTAGCCGGACTCGTCGCGAGACGGGTCCTCCGGGAGCCTGATCCCCACCACGTGGGTGTGCAGGAAGGAGGCCACTGCGCCCTTGCTGTAGTGGTTGAGCGAGCCGCGCACCGTACCGTCGTCGCCGATCCCGTCCCACCACTCCCACATCGTCGTCGCGCCGGCGTCGAGCATGCCGAGCCAGGACGGGTGGCCGGTGGCGAGGAGCAGGCGGTACGCAACATCGGCGTGGCCTGTGTCGGCGAGCACGGGCAGCAGGTCGCCGGTGGCGAGGAAGCCCGTGCCGAGGCGATTGCCGGCGGCCTCGATCAGCTCTACGAGCCGAGCGGCGCACGCTGCGCGCACTTCCGCAGGTACAAGCTCGAACGCGAGCGCGCGGACGTAGTGGGCCTGCTTCTCCTCGGTCAGGTGCCCGTCCGGCAGAAGGTACTCCGCCTGCCACGCTGTACGAGCGCCCTCCGCGATGTCGGCAAGGTGCGCGGCCGCCCATCGCTCGCCGAGGATGGCCGCCGTACGCGAGGCGACCAGGGCCGACCGGTGAAGGAAGGCCGTGGCGACGATGCCGTGGTCCTTCGTCGGGTCGGGATGCGGCACGTCGCCCGGCTCGAGCCACTCGCCGAAGTGGAAGCCGGTGTCCCATAGGTACCGCTCGTGGGCGGCCGGGTCGGGTCGGCCGGCTACGCGATCGGGGTGCCGGTGGGAGGCTGCGCAGCCGGCCGCGTACTCCACCCACCGGCACATCGCCGGGTACTGCTCGCCCAGCGCATCCAGGTCGCCGTACGCGCGCCACAGCTCCCAGGGCACGAGCGCGGCGGCATCGCCCCAGCCGGCGGAGCCCGCGGACATGTCCTCGAACACCACGCCCGACGGGCGGTTCCCGCTCGGGTTCGGGATCACCGTCGGCACACGCCCGTCGTCCCACTGGTCAGCGGCCAGGTCCCGTAGCCAGCACTGCGAGAACGCGGCGACGTCGGCCAGCAGCGCGGCCGTACCGACGAAGACCTGCCAGTCGCCGGTGAACCCCGAGCGCTCGCGCTGCGGGCAGTCGGTCGGGACCGCACACGCGTTCGTCCGGAGGCTCCACCGCACGACCTCGTGCAGCCGCTCGAGCCGTGGGTCGCTGCACGAGAACTCGCCCGTACGAGGGATCGTGCTGTGCACGACGACGCCCCGCGCGCCCGAGAGATCGAGCCCGTCCGGTACGCCGTCGACCTGCGCGTACCGGAAGCCGTGCGTCGTGTGACGGGGCTCGAAGCCCCCGCCGACGCGTCCCGCGGAGATCACCTCGTCGACCTGACCGGCTGGCAGGAGTGTCCCGGTCGCGAAGTTGAACGCGCGCAGGTGGTCGGTGGTGACCATGCCGGACGCATCCAGGCACTCGCCGTGGGTGATGGTGAGGTGCGTCCCCGCGGGTCCGATCTCCGGCAGGCGCAGCCATCCGTTGATCTCCTGGCCGACGTCGATCACGACGGTCCCCGGCCGTGGCGCACTCAGGCTGATCGGCTCCAGCTCTTCGATACGACGGACAGGCGGGCCCTCGGCGGGCACCAGCCGGCTGCGGTCGTCGGCGAGATCGTCGGAGACCTCCTCGACCTCGTGCCATCCCTCGCCGGGGGGCCCCGGGAGGAACCAGCGGGGATCCACATCCCGGAGGTCCTCGGCCTGGCCGTCCATGAGGTCGGCGCGCCAGATGTGGCTCGGCCGCGACGCCCACGTCCCGTCGGTGACGAGCAGCGGCTCGGCCTCAGGGTCAGCGACGACGGCGAGCAGCGCAGCCGTACGAGTCCCGAAGCCGTCCGGGCGACGCTCGAAGCCGTGCCGGCCGCGGAACCAGCCGTCCGACAGCACGAGGCAGACGACGTTCTCCCCCGTCACGACCAGGTCGGTGACGTCGAAGCTGTCCACCGCAAGCCGAGCCCGGTACGAGCTGAACCCGGGCGTGAGCTCCTGATCGCCGACCCGGACGCCGTTGACGTACACCTCGTAGATGCCGTGCGCGGTCGCGCACACGGTCACCGGCGTGTCCACGCCCTGCAGCTGGAACGTCCCGCGCAGCAGGTACGCCGGCCGCTGTCCCGCTGGAGCCACCTCGGGCTCGTACGGGCCGATCCACTGCGCGGTGCGCAGGGCGGTCAGCAGTACGGCCTCCGGCGCGGTCACCGTGGCGCTCATAGGGTTCTCCTTCGTGGGGCTAGAGTGAATCGGCGAAAGGAGCCGACATGCCGCTGACCGACGACGTCGTGGTGCGGCGCCGCGTCACCAAGCAGGCCGACGCCAGTGCCCAGCGGCGTGACGAGATCCTCGACGCGGCCGTGGCGGCGTTCACCGAGAAGGGCTTCAACGGGTCGTCGCTGCGCGACATCGCCGGCCGGGCCGGCATGTCCCACAACGGCGTCCTCCACCATTTCCCCGACAAGGCCGGCATCCTCGAGGCGATCCTCGACCGACGGATCGAGCGGTCGGACACCCAGTTCCCGCTGGACCCTCATGACGGCGTCCAGTTCTTCCACAGCCTCATCGCCCTGGCCGAGCGGGACGTGAAGGACCCGGGCGATCTTCGCATGTACTGCGTGATCGCCGCTGAGTCCCTCGCCCCGTCCCACCCGGCTCATGGCTACCTGCGGCACTGGTACCACCAGGTCCGTCACACGACGACCATCGCGCTCGAGGACCTCAGCCGCCGCGGACTGCTCCGCGAGGAGGATCTCGACATCCCCATCGCCGCCGCGCAGATCGCGGGACTCCGCGACGGCCTGGATCCCCAATGGCTGCGGGACCCCGACGAGATCGACCTCGTCGGGGCCGTCACCGCTGCGCTTCGCTCGTACACCACAGCCGATCTCGGCCACGCTGCGAGCTCCGAGCACTGACGTACGACTACTTGACGCCCTTGATCGGGATGATCACGAGCCCACCGATCAGGGCCGCGATCGCACCGAACATGAACAGCGACGAGAAGTTCTGCGGGTTGGTTGCCGAAGCCCCGATCGCGAGCAGTGCCGGTGCGATCGCAGGGACGATCGACGTCGGCAGGTTACTTGCGAGGTTCATGATCCCGAGGTCCTTCGCCGGGTTCGTCTGGTCCGGAAGGACCTGGGTGACCAGCGCGAAGTCCACCGCGAAGTACACGCCCTGGCCGAGACCCATGATGGCGATCGCGATCAGGAACCCGCTGAAGCTGGAGGCGATGGCGACCATGCCCAGGCCGATGGCGAACACGATCGCGGAGATGACGACGAACGGCTTGCGACGGCCGACCTTGTCGGAGATCTTGCCGGCGACGGGCGCGAAGATCAGCGACATGGCCGTGAGCACGAGGGTGGCGATGAAGATCTTGCCGGCGACCTCCTGCGGGCTGACGTGCTGGACCATGATCAGGTAGAAAGCCTGGTAGGCGTTGACCGCGGAGACTCCGAGGAACAGCAGCAGGCGGCTGATCCAGGCGAGGCCGAAGGACGGCTTCTTGAAGGGGTTCACCCAGAACGTGCCGAGCAGGTCCGTGGCAGCGAAGGGCGGACGCTCTTCGGGTGCGAGCTGGCGGTCCTTGAGAACGACCGCGAACACCAGGGACGCGACCGCGGCGAGGCCTGACGGTACGAGGATCATGGCCGCCAGGTTCGGGGAGACCAGCTGGGCGATGAACAGTCCGACGAGCGCGCCGACCGGCGTGCCAAGTCCGATCATCGCTGACGGCATGCCGCGCTTGGCCGGCTCGATCTGGTCGGGGACGACGGCCAGGCACGCGACGAGCGAGGACACGGACCCCGTCATCATGAGGATGAAGCCGATGGTCAGCAGCAGCGTCGAGGCGGCGCTCAGGATGACGAGGGCACCGAGGACGATGAGGATCGCGCCCAGCACGAGGAACGGGCGACGCCTGCCGAATGGTGACGTCGTACGGTCACTGAGCCGACCGATCACGGGGTAGCCGATCAGGGCGAAGATGCTGGCCACGCCGACGACGATCGACAGGACCGTCGTTGCGCTGTCGCCACCGATCGCGGCTGACTTGAGCGACAGAGTGAGGATGGCCGCTGCCAGAAGGCCGGCGTTCACCGAGACCACGGCGAACGCCAGCGGGATCATGAACGCGAGTCCGGGGTTCTTCGACCCTTCAGGAGGGGCCGGTAGATCCTCGGCCACGGAGGCATCGGTAGTGGGTACTGAAGTCATGAGTAACTCCCTTGTTGGTGTCGTGACTTGCGGTTTCTTACGGTTGGGAAGCCTCAGGAGGTGGGCAGTTCGAGGGTCAGTCGGACGTCGCCCAGACCCCGTGCCACCAGCAGGTGGCCGGGCTCGAGAGCGTCATCCCAGCGGTTCTCCGCGGTGAGCCAGCGTCGCATCGCGCGGTGGTCGCAGGTCACGTCGACCGGTCTGGTGGCGCCGGGCTCCACCACGGCTGATGCCCAGCCGACGAGTCGGGTGGGGCGTGAGGTGTCGAGAGGTGCGAGGTAAACCTGGGCGACCTCGCGGGACGTCCGAGGGCCGAGGTTGGTGAGCGAGACGCGTACAGACGGGGCCTCAGCCGAGACGCTGACGCGGCCGTCCAGGTACCGCCAGGAGCCATACCCCTCCCCCGCGCCGAACCAGAACGCCGGCGGGGCGTCCTGCGCGTAGCCGCGATAGCCGACTAACGGGCCTTCGTCGTACGAGAGCACGCCGTCGCTCGGCTGCACGTCCCACCCGGGCGCTGTGCCGTCGATCGCCGGCCAGCTGGAGGCCAGACGGCCGGCAGGTTCGAGGTCGCCCGTGAGGCAGGCCGCCACGGCGGTGCCACCCTCCTGACCAGGGAGTCCGGCCACGAGGATGGCGTCGACGCGGTCGGCCCACGGCATCAGGACAGGTGATGCCGCATTGACCACGACGACCGTCGCACGAGCGACGGCGGCCACGGCTTCGACGAGGGCGTCCTGCTGTCCGGGGAGCGTCAGCGTCACCCGGTCCTTGGACTCGGTCTCCTCGGCAGCGGTCACCCCGACGACCACGACGGCGACGTCGGCGGTCCCTGCGACCTGGACAGCTGCGGCGATCGCCTCGTTGTCGGCGAGAGGCATGGGCCTCGCGATGAGCCCTATGGACCCCTCGGTGAGTCTTCCCGGGTCGAATGTGGCCTCGAAAGTGAAGGGGCCTTGGTACAGCGTGGGAGCCACTGCCCGGGGAGGAGCCAGCAACGACTCCCCCGGCTGCCCGGTGGCTGCGGGAACGACGAGATCGGCGACCTCGGTACCCGCCGCCAGCCGCCAGTTGCCGAGCCCGAGGACACCGACCTGTACGGGACCGGCGTGGTTGATCCGAGCCGTCAGGCGGGCGGTGCTGCCGGGGTTGGAGAGCTCACCGTTCCAGCCGAGGACCGTACGCGAGTCGACGACGTGCCTGGTCAGCGAGACTGACCCGTCAGGCCCGATCACGTCGAGACGCATCCCGGCCAGCCCGGTGGTGGGGTTCACCAGGAAGCTGGGCTCGGCGGTGGGCGGGACGGCAGCAATCTCGACACCCGCCACGTACGTCACCCGACCCAGGCGAGCCGCCTCGAGCCCGTCGAGGATCGACACGCGGTGAGGCGGGGTCAGCTCAGAGGAGCCGCCTCCCATGAGCAGCGTCTCGCGCGCAGCCGTACCCACCAGCGCGATGTCCAGGTCAGCCAGCGGGAGTACGCCGGCGTTCTTGAGGACCGTCATTCCTGCGGCCGCGATCTCGACGAGTCTTCTACGACGTTGGGGATCCGAGGGCTGGCGTACGGGGGCTGACGCCGAATCCGTACCGAACCGGTCGATCACGTGGAGCAGCCGAGCCACCGCCTCGTCCACGCGCGCCCCAGGAACGACCCCGTCCCGTACCGCCTCGACGAGCCGCTCCCCCCACGGACCGAACGGTCCAGGCAGCACGACGTCGAGCCCACCCAGCAGCGACTCGGCGGTGGTGTGGGTAGCGAAGAAGTCGGACACCACAAGTCCTCGGAAGCCCCATTCGTCCTTCAGGACCTCCTGGAGGATGTGCCCGTGCTCGGTCATCGGGGTGCCGTTCACCCTGTTGTACGCGGCCATGACCAGGGCTGGGTCCGCGTCCGCCATCGCGATCTCGAACGGGAGCAGATACACCTCACGCAGGGTCGCCTCGTCGACCAGGACGTCGACGGTGTGGCGCTCAGTCTCGGCGTCGTTGCAGACCAGGTGCTTCAGGCAGGCCCCGACACCTTCGTCCTGGACGCCACGGACGTACGCAGCGGCCAGCAGGCCCGTGAGCAATGGGTCCTCGGAGTAGCACTCGAACACACGCCCACCCAAAGGGCTGCGGTGGAGGTTCATCGTGGGACCGAGCAGGAGGTTCGTACCCGTCCGTCGGCACTCCTCGCCCAGGAGGGCACCGACGCGCTCGAGCAACGCCGTGTCCCAGGTCGCGGCGAGGTTCGTGGCGCAGGGGAGCACGACCGACGGGTCTCCCCCGCTCTGGGACTGGGCCTTCACGCCTAGCGGACCGTCGGACATCGTCAGCGCAGATACCCCAGCCTCGGGCACCCCGGTGAACGAGAAGAACGACGATCCGGTGAGGAGTCGCACCTTGTCGGCGAGCGACAGGTCGGTCAGTGCCGTACGGGTCATCCGCGTGCCTCCTTGCCCGCTGGCGATGTCGCAGCCACAGTGCCGCGATGCCGGGAGCATTTCACAGACCACTTGTTTGGTCAATGCAAACACTTGTTTGGTCCGGGTTCGTTTCGGGCTAGTGTGGCCACACAGCGAGAGCAACCGAAGGAGGGAATCCATGCCCCTGACCGAGGACGTGGTGGTCCGTCGCAAGGACAATCGCCGCGCCGTGGCGCTCGAGGAGCGCCTGGCGAGCATCCAGGAGGTGGCCGGGCGCATGTTTGCGGCCCGCGGCTTCAACGGCACCTCCCTGCGCGACGTCGCCGCCGGCGTGGGCTTGTCGCCTGCCGGCCTCCTCCACTACTTCCCCGACAAGGTCGCCCTGCTCGAAGCCGTGCTGGACGCCAGGCTCGGCACCATCGCCGACGAGTTCGGCCTCGAGACTGGCGACGGCGAGACGTTCGTCCGAGGACTGGTCGCGGTCGCTAAGCGCGACGAGGCCGAGCCTGAGGTGCTGCGCCTGTTCTGCGTCCTGTCTGCCGAGGCCCTCGATGCGGCGAACCCCGCTCACGGATACTTCACGCGCTGGTTCGGCCAGGTGAGGTCACACCTCCAGGCGGCCTTCGAGGACCTCGACCGGCGCGGCCTGTACTGCGGCTGGCCGATCACCCCCGCCCAGGCGGCCGTCAACGTGTCAGCCCTGCGGGACGGCGTGAACCTCCAATGGCTCCTCGCGCCCGACGAGGTCGACAGGGTCGGTACGATCCGCGCCTCGTTCGCCCCGTACGTGAAACTGGACCTCACCGGGCAACAGCGCTGAGACCCGCCAGCATTGCCCCAGCTCCGGAGAACTGAGCAGTGACATGAGAGTTGACGCGTCAGCCTTCGGAATGGGCATGCGGCGGCGTCCGGGAAGACCTCACGACGTGTAAAGCCGGGCGAGCTCGCCCAGCCGGTACGCGCTCGGCTTAGGCGTTCTCCCCTGTGTGGCACGGTCGACGGCGACGAGTCCAAACTTTGGTTCGTACCCGAAGATCCATTCGAAGTTGTCCAGCAGAGTCCAGACGATGTACCCGCGGACGTCGACCCCGTCAGCGATGCAGTCGGCCACCACGTCCACCGAGTCTTCGAGGAACTGCACGCGCTGGGCGTCATCGGTGGTGGCCAGCCCGTTCTCGGTCACGTACACCGGCACGCCGGCGACCCGGGCCGCCTCGCGGATCGTCGAGCTCAACCCCTGGGGGTAGATCTCGTCGCCCATCTGGTTCACCGGCACGCCCTCAGTGGCCTTCATCAGCGCCCCGTCTTCATCGAACGCGTGCCGTCCGTACGTCTGGACTCCGACGAAGTCGTCACCGCGGGATGCCTCGAGGAACCGCTCGTTGATGTCGTGACGCAGCGTCGTGGCGTACTGCTCACCCCCAGGCGCCGCTTGGATGTCGGAGTTTGCCAGTGTCCAGCCCACCGCGATCTCGTGACGTACGGACTTGATCGCGTCCCTCCCCAGCCGATGCGCCGCGAGCTTGACGTCGTACCCAGCCTGCGTGGCGCTGAACTGGAACGGCGCGATGATGGCGGGATCGACGCCCAGCTCCGCGGCCGCATTGACGAACATCGGGATGTGCCGGCGGTCCCCGGGGGTCTTGGCGCCGAGCCCGAGCGCGCCCAGCAGGAACGGGAGGTTGGGCTCGTTCAGCGTGCAGGCCACGTCGAAGAGGTCCCCCAGTTCGGCGGTGACCACTTCGGCATAGCGCGCGAACAGCTCCGGCGTCCGCGGGTTCTCCCAGCCGCCGCCAGCGAGCAGCCACAGTGGTGAGGTGAAGTGGTGGTAGGTGACCATGGGCGCGATTCCGTACCGGTGACACGTCTCCAGAACGTCCCGGTAGTGAGCGATCGCCTCGCGGTCGAAGCGACCCTCCGCGGGCTCGATTCGGGACCATTCGACGGAGGTACGGAACGTGTTCAGGCCGAAGCTCGCCACCAGGGCGATGTCGTCGGCGTAGCGGTGGTAGTGGTCGCACGCATCGCCCGACGGCTCGGCGAAGATCGACCCGGCAACGTTCTCGAGCAGCCAGAGGTCAGAGTCAGTGTTGCCTCCCTCGACCTGATGCCCGGCACTGGCGGCACCCCAGAGGAAGCCCTTCGGGAAGGGGCCGGTGGACAGATCAGTCATGAAGGCTCCTCGACGTGGAGTGGTAGTGGTGTGGTCCGCAGATGTGCCGGTTCTGTGCGCCCATCCTCGCCCGCTCGACGACGTGGCTGCCTGTCGCGATGCCAGGAGCATTTCACGGACCATCTGGTTGGTCAATACCAACGCTTGTTTGGTTCGGCGGCGTACCGCCGGATCGCCCTCGGCGAAGCTACGAAGGCGCCGCCGACGCCGGCTGAGGCTGAACCGTCACCGCAAACGCGGCCACCACCACCAACGAAGCAACCCACGACACCACACCACGACCCCGACGCACCACAAACCCCCCGAAAACAACAACCGCCCGGACCCCGAAACAACCGGCGCCTGATCCTCCCGCGCCAACACCACCCGGTCAACCCCCTGACCAGCAGAAACCCCCCCACCACCCCGATTCCAACCGCCCCAACACAGGTGCGCGGCGCCCCCGCTCCGGCAGGAAATTCCACCACCACGCACAAGGTGTCCGGGGCGGCGCCGAAACTGACCGAAACCC
>JAJXWF010000089.1 GCA_021781735.1 Actinomycetes bacterium | reverse complement strand
CGCGCATCGCGTTCGCCATGGGCCGCGCCGGTGCCGCTCCCAGAGCCCTCACCCGCACCAGCCGCCGAGGGGCGCCGGTCGTCAGCCTGATCCTCACGTTCGTCATCGGGCTGATCCTGTTCCTGCGCTTCCCGTCGTGGCAGCAGATGGTCGGCTTCGTGTCCTCCGCCACCGTGCTCTCGTTCGGCTCGGGCCCGCTCGCAGTGTTCTCGCTGCGTCGCCAGGTCCCCGATTATTCACGGCCCTTCCGAGTCCGCGGGCTCGCAGTGATCTCGTTCCTCGGGTTCCTGGCCTCGAACCTCATCGTGTTCTGGACCGGCTGGGACACCAACTGGAAGCTGTTCCTCGCGGTGCTGCTTGGACTGGTACTGCTGGGCGTCCAGATGACAACCCGTCCGCACCTGCGTGACGAGGTGCTGCGCACCTTCCGTCACGGCGCCTGGGTACTGCCCTGGCTGGCCGGGCTTGCGCTCGTCTCCTGGCTGGACGCACGGCACGTCTCGACCCCGCTGCTGTACCTCCTGACGCTCGCGCTGTCGGCGGGTGTCTACTGGATGGCCTTCGCCCTGAGGCTGCCACCCGAGGAGGTCCTCATCAACATCGAGGCGGCGCGCGAGGAGTCCCTGGTCGAGGAGGAGGTGTTCGAGAAGGCGTGACACCGCAGCCGTCGACGACGCGGCCGGTCCCCGGGCTCTGGCCCCGGGACCGGCCGCTGTCCATACTGGGCGGATGGAACGTCCCGTGGACTGGCCCGTCGCCCCGATGCTCGCGCGCTCCGTCGCCACCATTCCCGTCGGCGACTACGCCTACGAGCCCAAATGGGACGGCTTCCGGTGCCTCGTGCTCCACTCCGGTGGAATCGTGGAACTCGGCAGCCGGAGTCAACGCCCGCTCACGCGCTACTTCCCCGAGATCGTCGCCACTGTCGCCGACGCGATCCCCGACGGGTGCATCGTCGACGGAGAGCTGGTCCTGCGTCAGGGAACAGACGGCGCCCAGCATCTCGACTGGGACGCGCTGAGCCAACGGATCCATCCGGCGCAGTCACGCATCGACAAGCTCGCGGCCGAGACACCGGCCGAATTCGTGGCGTTCGATCTACTGATGGTCGACGGCACGTCGGTCAGAGGCGATCCGTTCGAGCGGCGACGGGCCCGGCTCGAGGACCTGTTCGGCCGGGTCCCGGCCGGTCGTGGCATCCACCTGACCCGCGCCACGCGCGACCCTGCGGCCGCGGCCGACTGGTTCGACCGGTTCGAGGGCGCGGGGCTCGACGGGGTGATCGCCAAGCCTCTGTCCGGCGGCTACGAGCCCGACCGGCGCAGCATGCTCAAGATCAAGCACCGACGCACCGCCGAGGCCGTCGTCTGGGGATACCGCCCGCACAGCCGCGGAACGGGAGTCGGGTCGCTGCTGCTCGCCCTGTACGACGACCGGGGCGAACTGGTCCCGGTCGGGGGCATCGGAGCGCTCCCCGACAGCACGCGGCGCAGCCTCGTCGAGGAGTTGGCGCCCCTCGTCGCACGCGACGAGTCCGGCGAGCCCCTCGTCGGCACCAGCGAGCGGTCCCGCTTCTCGTCGGCGAAGGACACCTCGTTCGTGCGGCTGCGCCCCGAACGGGTGGTGGAAGTCGCGTTCGACCAGCTCGAGGGACGCCGCTTCCGGCACGCGGTGACGCTGCTGAGATGGCGCCCCGACCGGGATCCACGATCCTGCCTGCTCGCGCAGGTCGACACGCCGGCGTCCTACGACCTGGCCCAGGTTCTGCTCTGAGCGGCCGTGGACGCCGGCGTGCCGGTGATCGTCGGTTTCAGCCCTTCGTCGCGCCCAGGGTCAGCCCGGACACGAACTGCTTCTGCAGAACGAAGTAGATGATGATCGTCGGGACGGCCACGATCATCGAGCCGGCCGAGACGAGGTTGTTGTCGGTGAAGAACTCCCCCTTGAGGTTGTTCAGTGAACTCGTGATCGGATACTTGCTGCCGCTCTGGAGCAGCACCGTGGCCCAGAAGTACTCGTTGTAGATCCAGGTGACCTCGAGCGTCGTGAGCGCCGCGAGGGCCGGCCGCACCAGGGGCATGGTCAACTGGACGTACTGACGCCAGATGCTGGCGCCGTCGACCATCGCCGACTCGTACAGCTCCTTCGGCAGAGTCTTCATGTAGTTGCTCAGCACGAAGGTGCAGAAGCCGGTCTGGAAGGCGACGTTGACCATGATCAGCCCCCAGTAGCTGTCCAGCAGAGTCCCCGAGCTCGAGAACCAGTACGGCACCTCAGTGCGCTGGAACAGCTTGAAAACCGGGATCAGCAGGGCTTGGGGCGGCAACAGGTTCGCGGCGGTGAACACGCCCAGCATGACGATGTTGAACTTCCACGAGAACCGGGCGATGACGAACGCGACACTCGAGGACAGGATCAGCGTCAGGACCACCGCGGGGATGGTGATGATCGCGGAGTTGATGAACTTCTGCCCGAACTGTGCCTGTTCCCAGGCGTGCACGTAGTTCTTCAGGGTGAACCCACCCCACGACACATACCCGTGGGCCGCCGTGTAGCTGTAGTCACGGAGGCTGGCCAGCAGAGCGTACAGCAGAGGAAACAGCCAGATGAGCGCCAACACGATCAGCAACACGTGCAGGGCGACGCGATAGCCGCGCACCGGGGTCTTGCGCTGGGGGATCGGTGGCCCGGCCGTGGCTCGGGCTCTCAACGAGGTAGCGGTCATCGCGTCTCACCTTTCATGACGACCCGGAGGTAGATGGCGATGAAGACGCTCGAGATGACGAGCATGATCGTCGCCAGGGCGGACCCGAAGCCGATGCGCTGGGCCTCGCCCACGATGTTGCGGGTCACCTCCGTGGCAATCAGTTCAAGGCCGTTGCGGCCCCCGTTGATGATCCACACCAGGTCGAAGGCACGCAGCGACTCGATGAAGGTGACGACGAGGATGATGATGTTGACCGGTGCGAGCACCGGAAACACCACCCGGAAGAACGTCTGCACCTCACCGGCTCCGTCGATCTTGGCCGCCTCCCGCAGCACCGGATCGACGCCCTTGAGGCCCGAGAGGTACAGCAGCATGATGTAGCCGGTGTGACGCCAGCACGTGGCCACGAGCGCGGCCCACAGGTTGTAGCTCGAATCGCCGTACCAGTCGATCTTGGTGCCCAGGACGTAGTTGAGGAACCCCTCGTCGCGGGAGTACATCAACTGCCAGATGAAGCCGATGAGGGCCATCGACAGCACCACCGGCAGGTAGAAGGCCGTTTGGTAGAACTGCGTGCGCTTGCCCAGGTGGTCGATGAGCACCGCGAGCAGCATGCCGACCGGGGTGGCCACGAAGAACAGCACCCCCAACCAGATGAGATTGTGCTCCAACGCGGGCCAGAACGCGGGGTAGGTGGTGGCCGCATAGTCGTAGAACTTGGCGCCGACGAACGGTGCCTTCGAGAAGGACGTGAAGCCGTCCCAGTCGTAGACCGAATACACCACTGTCGCGATGGCGGGACCCCACACGAGGCCCACCACGACCAGACTCGGGATGAGCACCATCAGCAGAACCGTCAGCCGGTCGCGGCCGGAGAGCTTGGCTCCCCGGCCGCGACCACGCCTGACCGGGCGCGCCGCAACGGGCGCGACGGGCGTCTCGGAGGTCACGAGAACAACGCCTTCTTCTGATCCTCGATCTGCGTGAGAATCGTGCTGATGTCGGCCGGGTTCTTGATGTAGGACTGCAGCGCCGGGGTGATGACCGTGGACGCGAAGTCGGGTCGGGTGTCGCGATCGAGGAACTGGGCGATGCTCGTCGCCTTGCCCACGAAGTCGACCTCCGCCTTCTGCAGCGCGGTGTACGCGCTGGTGTCGACCTGGGAGTTGGTGGCCACCACCGAGGTGTCGGCGGTCACCGCCACCAACTGCGCCTTCGGGCCACCGAGGTAGAGCAGCAGCTTCTTCGCGCCGGCCTCGTTCTTCGGCTTCGCGGCCAACATGTAGCCGTCGATCGGGGCGTCGATCGCTCCGGCACCCACCGAGGAGTCGATCTCCGGGAAGTTGAAGAACTTGAGGTCCTGCTGCTCCGCCGCGGTGAACTGCTGGGCGACGAACGTGCCGAGGTAGTACATGCCGGCCTTGCCCTGCTGCAGCGACTGGGCCGACTCCTGCCAGGTGCGGCCGAGCGAGTCGGCCTGCTGGTACTTCGCCAGCGACGTCCAGGTGTCGAAGACGCTCTTGACCTTGGAACCCGTCCAGTCCTCCTTGCCGGCCATCAGGCTGATGTGGAAGTCGTAGCCGTTGACACGCATGTTGATGATGTCGAACGTGCCCATCGCGGGCCAGCCGTCCTTGTCGGCGAACGCGATCGGGGTGAGGCCGTCCTTCTTCATCTGATCGCAGAGGGCGGTGAACTCTGACATCGTCGTCGGCACCGTGTAGCCGTACTTGTCCCACACACTCTTGCGGTAATGCACGGCCCACGGGTAGTAGGTGCTGGGGATGAAGTATTGCTTCCCGTCGTCGCCGGTCGAGGACTTCTTCAGCGCGTCGGTCATGCCGTTGAGGTTCTTCCAGACGTCGGAGATGTCGCCGGCGAGGCCCTTCGACGCAAAGAAGCGCATGCGGTAGCCGGCGAACCAGGTGAACACGTCGTCGGGGTTGCCCTGGAGGTAGGTGTTGATGTTGTTCTGGAAGGTGTTGTGGTCGACCGTGTTGATGTTGACGGTGAGGCCGCTGTTCTCCGCCTGGAAGTCGGAGACCACCTTGGCGAGAGCGTCCTTGGGCACCTGGTCGGACTGGTTCGAGCCCAGGGTGACGGTGCCCGTGGCGGACGCCGTGCCACCGGTGCCGGATGAGCTGTTGCTCGATCCGCACGCGGCCAGGCTCGACACCCCGGCGATCGCGGCCCCCGATCCGAGGGCGCCACGCAGCAGGGTGCGGCGGCTGAAGCGCGCCGAGGCG
Source organism: Actinomycetes bacterium (assembly GCA_021781735.1). Taxonomy (GTDB): domain Bacteria; phylum Actinomycetota; class Actinomycetes; order Propionibacteriales; family Propionibacteriaceae; genus JAJYQH01. Next base: position 7,823 of record JAJXWF010000089.1, on the reverse strand, counting down.
GGTGTGAGGGAGGCGAGGTACTCGGCCTCGGTTGACGGACGCGACATTGACGTTCCTTCTCTCAAGTGGGATGACCCTGGGGTCCAGGGTCTTGAGTGGCGAGGCGTTCGAGGATGTGCACTCGTGGTCGAGACCAGAGGATTCCGCACATCATCGTGCTACATCGCACAGGCATTCTCGAGCGAATCGCTCACTTTCGTCAAGTGACTGTGACAATATGTGCAAGCGTGTTTACAGACGTGCACATTGGGTCAAGACTGGTGCTGATCGGGCTCCGGAAAGCCCGCGCAGCCGGAAGGGGCTGGGGATGCTTCCCGAACAGCGACGCACACGCGTGGCGCAACTGGTGCGATCGCGCGGCGCGATGCGCGTTACCGAGATCTCCGATGAGCTGGAGGTGTCGCCGATGACCATCCGCCGCGACCTCGAACTGCTCGACCGGGACGGCGTGCTGCACCGGGTCCACGGGGGGGCGACTGTCGCGAGCCCTCCCGAGGCCCTTGAGGAGCATCGTGCCGACGACCACAGTGAGGAACCCGCCTTCCAGGAGAAACGCCGCCTGGAGGGCGCGGCGAAGCGCGCCATCGCCCGGCAGGGCCTGCGGCACATCCGGGCGGGCATGACCATCGCCCTGTCGGCCGGCACCACCACGTTCGCACTCGCCCGCGAGCTCGCCGGGTTCGCGGACATCACCGTCGTGACGAACTCGACCGACGCCGCCAACGTCCTGTTCGACACCCTCCCGGCGAGCAGCCTCGTGGTACTCACCGGCGGGGTTCGGACACCGTCGCACGCGTTGGTGGGCCCGATCGCCGAGGCGTCCCTCAAGGAGCTTCAGGTCGACATCGTCTTCCACGGGTTCCACGGGATGGACCCCCAGTCGGGCTTCACCTGCCCCAACCTCGCCGAGGTCTCCACCGCCCAGACGATGATCGCCAGTGGTGACCGGCTGATCGTGCTGGCGGACCATTCGAAGTTCGGGGTGCGGGCGCTGGCCAAGGTCACCGACCTGTCCTCGGCGTCCACGCTGATCACCGATTCGCGCATCACCGCCGCCCAACTCGATGACCTCCGACGCCGGATCCCGTCCGTCGAGGTGGTCGACCCCGACGAGGGTGATCCCCCCGACGAGGGGTGACCCTGCCGCCCGGTCGACGCGGGACCCGGCCCATCAGGCGAGGTCGCGTACCCACCGGTCGCGCTCGGCGCGCAGATCCCGGGCGTGCGCGAGCGCCGTGTGGCTGGTCTCCAGCCCGGCCATCATCCGGGCCAGTTCGGCCAGACGTTCCTCACCCGAGATCTCACGGATGGCGGAATTGGTGACGCCTGCGGCGCTGGCCTTGGCCACGACCAGGTGCTGATCCGCGAAGGCCGCCACCTGGGCCAGGTGGGTGACCACGATCACCTGCCCATGGCGCGCGAGCGCCGCCAGCCGACGGCCGATCTGCAGGCCGACGGCGCCCCCCACCCCCGCATCGACCTCGTCGAACACGAAGCAGTGTCCGGGATCGGAATCGGCGAGGACCACCTCGAGTGCCAGCCGGACGCGGGACAGCTCGCCTCCGGACGCCACCCTCCCGAGCGGTGCCGGTTCGGCGCCGGGGTTCGCGCTGAACAGCAGCGTCACCCGCTCGGCGCCCGACCCGCCGAGTTCAGGCATCGGTTGCAGATCGAAGCGCAGCCGTGCGTGCGGCATCGCCAGCTCGGCCAGCTCGGCGGCGACCTCCCTCGCCAGCCGGCTCGCCCCGGCCTCGCGCCGCGCACTGATGCCGCCGGCCCGCTCAACCAGGCGCCGATGCAGGTCGTCGATCTCGATGTCGAGGGCCTGGATCCTGTCATCGCCGCCCTGCAGCGCCTGCAGCCGGGCCGCCGAGGCCTCGGCCCAGGCCAGCACCTCATCGACCGTGCTCCCGTACTTGCGGGTGAGCCCGGCCAGAGTCGAGCGACGTTCCATGACGACCTCGAGGCGGGTGGGATCGGCGTCGAGGTCGGCCAGGTAGGACGCCGCGTCGGCCGCCACGTCGTTGAGCAGCTGGCTCGCCTCGCGCAGCCGGCGCACGAGCGCCTCCGCGGTCGAATCGACCCGGGCGGCCGCCGCGAGCGCGCGACCAGCCGTGACGATGAGATCTCTCGCGCCGGGAGCGTCGTCGGCGCTGTCGGAGTCGCCCGACAACGACCTGACCGCCTCGGACGCCAGCGCCCGCAACTCATCCGCCGCCTGGAGCCGGTTCGCCTCGGCAACCAGTTCGACGTCCTCTCCGGGCCGCGGCTCGACGGCGGCGATCTCGTCGAGTCCGTAGCGCAGCAGGTCGATCTCGCGGGCCCGGGCCTGTGCCCGCCCCCGCAGCTCGTCGCGCTCGGCGATCAGCTCCCGGTGACGGGCGAAGTCCTTGACGTACGCGCCGACCTGCTCGAGGTGCTCGGTGCCGCAATACCGGTCGAGTACCTCACGTTGGCGCTCGGCGCTGCCGAGCCGCACCTGGTCGGACTGGCCGTGGATTGTCGCCAGCTCCCCCGTGATCCCGGCGAGGGCGCTGACGGTCGACTGGACACCGCCCACGAACGCTCGAGAACGTCCCTGGGCGGTCACGTGGCGGGCCACGAGCAGTTCGGTGATCGGCCCGTCACCCTCGAGGACACCACCCACCCCGCCCACCGCGTCGGCCACCCTCTCGACGCCCGAGAAGCGACCCTCGACGATCGCCCGGGACTCCCCCACGCGCACGACCCCGGCGTCCGCTCGAGCGCCGAGCAGCAGACCGAGTCCGGACACGATCATGGTCTTTCCCGCTCCGGTCTCACCGGTGATCGCGACGAGCCCCGGCCCCAGGTCGAGGCTCGTCTCATCGATGATCCCGAGGGCGCGGATCCGTAGCTCGCTCAGCATTCAGGCTCCGACGTCGCGGTTGCGCCAGCCCTCGACGGGCAGGTCGAACTTCTTCACGAGGCGGTTGGCGAACGGCTGCTCGCCGGTGCGGGCGATCAGCAGGTCCTGCGGCAGTCGCCTGACCATGATCCGACTGCCGCGGCTGAGGTCGGTGGAGCGTGCCCCGTCGCACCAGAGCACGCCGGAGTTCGACAGCGAACCGGACAGGTCGAGATCGACCCGCGAGAACGGGCTGAGCACCATCGGGCGGGCGAACAGGGCGTGGGCGCTGAGCGGCACCAGCAGCATGGCCTCGACGTCGGGCCAGATGACGGGGCCGCCGCCGGAGAACGCGTAAGCGGTCGAGCCGGTGGGAGTGCTCACCAGGACCCCGTCGCAGTGCCAGCGGGACACGGGGCGGTGATCGACCGAGACGAGCACCTCGAGCATCCGATCGCGCGCCGCCTTTTCGATCGAGACCTCGTTGACCGAGAAGGATTCCCAGCGGGTGCCCGCATGCTCGTCGGTGACCACGACCGACAGCACGAGCCGGTGTTCGATGGCGTAGTCGCGTCGCACCACCCGGGTGACGAGGTCGGCCGTGTCGGACGGTTCGAGCTCGGCGAGGAATCCGACGTGGCCGAGGTTCACCCCGAGCAGGGGCACCCGGCGCGGCAGCGACCATTCGGCTGCCCGGAGAATGGTGCCGTCACCGCCGAACACCACGAGCAGTTCGGCGGCCCGTTCCCGGGCATCGGTCCACGGCACCAGATCGGCGCCGTCGACCCGAGCTGCCAGTTCGTCGATCTGTTCCGGATCGACGAGGCACCCCATACCCGCGGCGGTGATGCCCTGGACGAACGCTGAGGCAACATCGAGGGCCTCCGAGCGTCGGGTGTTGACCTTGATGGCGACTCGGCGGGGCTGGGACGATGCGGTCACGGTGGCAGCCTAGTCGGAGGGGCCGCGCTTCGGTTCGCGGCGGTCCGCCGGATCATCGCGTTCGAACGCCACGAAGTGCTCGATGTTGCCGGAGGGGCCGGGCAACCCGCTGGCACCCTGCCAGGTCGGCGTCCACCCCAGCCCCGACGCCGAGCGGATCACCGCGTCGACAGCCTCCGCGCGCAGCCCCGCATCCCGCACGACCCCGCCCGGGCCCAGTCGCTCCCTGCCGACCTCGAACTGGGGCTTCACCATCAGCAGTGCCCGACCGTCGGGAGCCAGAACCGAGAACAGCGGAGGGAGTAACAAGGTGAGCGAGATGAACGAGACGTCGGCCACCACGAGGTCGACCGGACGCCCGTCGACGTCGGCAAGGGTGAGCTCGCGCAGATTCAGTCGTTCCCTCGCAACAACCCGCGGGTCCGCCCGCAACACGGGGGCGAGCTGGTCGTGCCCGACGTCGACCGCGTAGACCTGGTCGACGCCGCGGCTGAGCAGCACCTGGGTGAATCCACCCGTTGAGGCGCCGGCGTCCAGGGCCCTCGGCCCGAGATCGCCCCACCCGACGGCGTCCAACGCCCCGATGAGTTTGTGAGCGGCCCGAGACACCCACTCGTCGGATCCGGTCAGGGCGATCCGGCGGTCCGGACCGACCGGGGTCGAGGACCTGTCGACGACACGGTCGTCGACCAGCACCTTTCGGGCCCGGATCAACTCCTGGGCGTGCGAGCGGGAGCGGGCCAGGCCTCTGGCGGCCACCTCCTGGTCGAGCCGGCGCGAGCCCTCGCCGTCGGGACTCACCGGCCCCAGGGCCCCGGGACGCCCGGCTGCCCGGGGTTCCGGGACGATTCCAGTAGCTCGTTGAGCATGTCCTGCACCTGCTGCAACCGCGCCGGGTGCTGGTCGACCGGGACGTCACCGAGGTCGGCGACCCGGCGCAACGCGGCGTCGATCATCGCGTTCCCCGTCACGGGAGGTTCGTCCGGCACGGCGGGGGTGACTTCGTCGTGGTCGTCGCTCACTTCACAGCCTCCAGGCGATCGAGGATGCCGGTGTCGGCCCCCGGGTGGCGCCATGCCACCTGGAGGATGGCCCACACCGCGTCGTACTGGTCCTCCTCCGCGTCGGGCACGGCAGCCAGGTGCACCCGGTTGTCGTCCATCCCGGCCCGCTGATCCCCGACACGGCACGTGTCCCCATTCCACACGGCCTCGCGGGGGGGACGCGGCAGGGTCGGCACACCATGACCGATCCAGGTCGGACGCAGGTGATCGTCGGCCTCGACCAGATCGTGCTTGCCATGGGCGCCCGTGAACACGAACAGCGAGTCGATGCCCACCCGGTTGGCGCCGAGGATGTCGGTGTCGAGCCGGTCGCCCACGAAGATCGGACACTCGGCTTCCAGTCGGCGCATCGTCTCCTGCAGCAGCGGCGGGCTGGGTTTGCCCGCCTCGAGCGGTTCCGTGGCGACCGCGGCCCGCACCACATTGACCTGTGCACCGGCGCCCGGCACCAGGCCGAGATCGGTGGGCCGGGTGAGGTCGGAGTTGGTGGCGAACCACTGCGCGCCGCGCTGGATGGCGAGGCACGCGCCGTCGAGCGTCTCCCACGCTGTCGACGGGTCGTAGCCCTGGATCACCGCGACCGGCCGGTCGCGCCAGTTCCTGGTGATTGTCATACCTGCGGCCCGAACCTCAGCGGCGAGGGCGTCGGACCCGGCGATGTAGATGAGGCTTCCGGGCGGGAAGTGGGCGGCGAGCATCGCCGCGCCGGCCTGCGCGCTGGTCACGACGTCGTCGAGGCCGCACGGGATGCCGAGACCGGTGAGTTGATCGACGACCGCCTGCGGCGGCCTGGCGGCGTTGTTCGTGACGAAGCCGATCCGCACGCCACGCCCCCGAAGTTCCGCGATCCCCGCGGCCGCGCCCGGAACCGGTTCGGGGCCGAGGTACACCACGCCATCGAGGTCGAACAGTGCGGCGTCGTACCGGTCGATCAGGGACAGCTCACCACTCACTCGCCATCCCCTTCCGCCGACGGCTGGACCGACGGGTCACCGGCAGTCCCCGAGGACACCGTTCCGCCGTCCTCGTCGTCCTCCTCGTCCTCGCCGTCCTGGTCGTCCTGGTCGTCCTGGTCGTCCTCCTCGTCCTCGCCGTCCTGGTCGTCCTGGTCGTCCTGGTCGTCCTGGTCGTCCTCGTCCGGCGACAGCTCGAGCGTCACCCCCTCGAGTTCACTCAGCCGCTCGTCGATCCCCAACTCGTCCGCGGGGTCGAGGGCCGCCGCCGCCTCGAACCACTGGCGTGCGCCGACTTCGTCGCCCTGCTCGAGCAGGTGCTCGGCGTAGGCGTACCGCAGTCGCGCCTGGCTCATCGCCGGACCACGCCGGGCGGAGATCGCTCTGGTCAGCACCCGGGCGGCTTCGGCGTGCTGGCCGAGATCGGAGCGTGCGCCGGCTTCGACAAGGCTCACCTCGGTCCACAGGCCGGGATCGTCGAGGGCGCCCGGAGTCTCCTTCGCCTCCGCGATCAGCCGCAGTGCGTCGTGGGGACGACCGAGGGCCCGCTCGCAGTCGGCCATCACCGCTGTGTAGTCGGGACCGCCAGACATTCGCCGCAGCGCCCGATACTCGTTCAGCGCCACCGCGAACTCGCCGGCCGCATACGCCGTCTCGGCCGTCGCCTCGCGCACGATCGGAAGCCTGGCCGCCCTACGCCGCGCCGCCTCCGCATGGCGGTACGCCAGTTCGGGATCCTCGTCGATGAGAGCGCCGGCGGCGACGAGATGCGCCCCCACGATCAGGGCCAGTTCCTTGGGCAACCCCCGAAGTTCGGCCTTCATGGGACGCGGGAAATCCGCGTCGGTGATGTTGGCCGGAGTCTGCGGTTCGTCGGCCCGGGGCGCCAGACCCGGTGGCACATAGCGCTCCACCGCGTCGGGTGCTCCTGCATTCCGACCCGTCGGACGCTCGGCGGACCTGCGGGGGTAGCGCTCAGAGTCTCCGCCCCGAGCCCCGCGGGGGCTGCTGTCCCGGCGGTATCCGCGCTCGGCGTCCCGACTCGACGATGCTCGCTCGTCGCGCGATCGTCCCCCATGGCCACCGTCACGATCCCGCTGGCCCGCGCTCCCCGCAGGCGGACGGCCCTCACGGGGAGGTCTCGACGTCCACTCGGATGGATTCGAGTCTCCTCGATAACCCTCGCCACTTCGTCGGCCAGTGTCACGTGGTCCCGACCCCGTGCGCTCGCGACGCTCACCGCCGGGCCGCGAGCCCTCATCGGCACGGCGGGGCTCCCCGGCCCCCCGACGGGCACCGTAGCCACGATCACCACGATCCCCAGCCGGACGCGAACCACCCTCATCCCGACGGGCACCGTAGCCACGATCACCACGATCCCCAGCCGGACGCGAACCACCCTCACCCCGACGGGCACCGTAGCCACGATCACCACGATCCCCAGCCGGACGCGAACCACCCTCATCCCGACGGGCACCGTAGCCACGATCACCACGATCCCCAGCCGGACGCGAACCACCCTCATCCCGACGGGCACCGTAGCCACGATCACCACGATCCCCAGCCGGACGCCCTGCAAATGGGGCGCCGGCTCCCGCGTCTCGTCGCGGGCCGGGTGCGTCGTCGCGGCGCCCGCCCTGCCGACCACCCGCGGGCGCTGCATTACCGCCCGCGCCCCGCCGACCCGAGCCGTTACCCTGTCCCCGTCCGGGGCCCCCCTGCGGACCGCCGGCGCCTCCGCGTCCGCCACCACGATTCACGCCGCCACGACCCGCGCCACGACCGTCGCCGCCCTGGCCACCCCGGGGTGGCCGTCCTCCGCCGTCACTGCTGCGCATCATGGTGTCCATCCTGCCCGATCCGACGAGTTGGTGTCCGCACTCAACTGCGCAGACATGAAAAACACCCCTGGGTGGGATCGAGTGATCCCTCCCAGGGGTGTTTTGTGTAAGTTCGGCGACGTCCTACTCTCCCACAGGGTCCCCCCTGCAGTACCAT
>JAJXWF010000088.1 GCA_021781735.1 Actinomycetes bacterium | reverse complement strand
CGGGGAGATCGCCGTCGGAGTCGTCGTCGTCGTCGAGGCGCGCCAGCCAGGTGGCCAACCGCTCGACCGGCACCTCGAACTCGGGGAACAGGTCGACGAACACGCGCAACTGATCGGCGAGCCAGGCCATGCTCACCTCGTCGTCGCCCCGGCGGTGCTCCAATTCCTCGATGCCGCGATCGGTGAAATACATCGTGCTCCTCGGACCGGAGTTCAGTCGGACAGGGCCGACGTCAGCAGTTCGTGCTGCTGGCGCTCGTGCACGTCATGAGATCCGACCGAGGGCGAGGAGGCGGTGGGCCGGGTGAACGGGCGCATCCGCAACTCGTACCCGGGCAGTTCCTCGGCGATGGCCGCCGGCAGGTGCAGGTGCATGAACTGCCACGCGCCCTGGTTCTCGGGCTCGTCCTGCACGTAGCGCACGTCGCTGACGTGACGGTACTTGGCCAGCTCCTCGGCGAGTTCGGCAGCCGGCAGCGGGTAGAGGCGCTCCAACGACACGATCGCCACCTGCTGGTCGAGGCCGAGCTTGGCGCGCTGGGCTACCAGCTCCCACCGGATCTTCCCGGAGCAGAGCAGCACCCGGCGCACGCTGGACGGGTCGGTGATCGACGGGTCGCCGAGGGCGGGACGCCACCCTCCGGTGCTGAAGTCCTCGGGCCGGGACGCCGCGAGCTTGTTCCGCAACATCGACTTGGGCGTCATGATCACGACCGGGCGGTGCCAGTTGACGTACGCGTGGGTGCGCAGGAGGTGGAAGTGGCTCGCCGGCGTCGACGGCTGGCAGACCGCCAGGGCACCTTCGCTGCACAGCTGCAGCCACCGCTCGATCCGTGCCGAGGAGTGGTCGGGGCCCTGTCCTTCGTAACCGTGGGGGAGCAGCAGGACCACGCCGGACTTCTGCTGCCACTTGGCGAACCCGGAGCTGATGAACTCGTCGGCGATGGTCTGGGCGCCGTTCGCGAAGTCACCGAACTGGGCCTCCCACAACACCAGGGCGTCCGGGGCCGCCACCGAGTAGCCGTACTCGAAGCCCATCACCGCGTACTCGCTGAGCAGCGAGTCGTAGATATCGAAGGGGGCCTGGTCTCCGCTCAGGTGCTTGAGCGGCACGTACTCCTCGTTGGTGACCCGATCGACGACCGCGGCGAAGCGTTGGCTGAACGTGCCACGCCGGGTGTCCTGTCCGCTGAGACGCACGGGGCGGCCTTCGAGCAGCAATGAGCCGAACGCGAGGAGTTCCCCGGTGGCCCAGTCGATCGGCCCGTCCATGATCGCCTTGGCCCGCCGTTCCAGCTGCGGCATGACCTTCGGGTGCGGGGTGAACGTCTCGGGTAGGCGGACGTACGCGTCGGCGATGCGCTGCATCGTCTCGTGGGTGATGTTGGTACCGATCGCCGCGGCCGGCTTGGTCGGGTAGTAGGGGGTGCGGGTGTAGTCCTCGTCATCCTCGGCGGCCGTGTTCCCGTGGGCGGCGGCGAACAGCTCCTCGAGCCGGGACCGGAACCGGCTCATGGCCTCGTCGGCATCCTGGGTGCTGATGTCGCCGCGGCCGATCAGCTGCTCGGTGTACAGGCGGCGGGTCGAGCGCTTCTGCTCGATGAGGTCGTACATGTGCGGCTGGGTGAAACTCGGGTCGTCGCCCTCGTTGTGCCCGCGGCGGCGGTAGCAGACGAGATCGACCACGACGTCGCGATGGAATTGCTCGCGGAACTCGAAGGCGATGCGCGCGGCGCGAACGCACGCGTCCGGATCGTCTCCGTTGACGTGGATGACGGGTGCCTGGACCGCCTTGGCCACGTCGGTCGAATACAGCGACGTCCGCGACTCGTGGGGCGCCGTGGTGAAACCGACCTGGTTGTTCACCACGATGTGGATGGTCCCGCCGGTGCGGTAGCCGCGCAACTGGCTCATCTGCAGCACCTCGTAGACGACGCCCTGTCCGGCGAAGGAGGCGTCACCGTGCATGAGGATCGGCAGCACCGGGAAGTCGTCGCGGCCCAGCTTGTCCTGCTTGGCCCGGGTGATTCCCTCAAGGACCGGGTTGACGGCCTCGAGATGGCTCGGGTTGGCCGCGACCGAGGCCTTGATGGTGGCGCCGGTGGCCGACGTGAACCGTCCCTCCGCCCCGAGGTGGTACTTGACGTCGCCGGAACCGGCCTGGATTCGAGGGTCGATCCGGCCCTCGAACTCGCGGAAGATCTGGCCGTACTTCTTGCCGATGATGTTCGCGAGCACGTTGAGACGGCCACGGTGGGGCATCCCGATGGTGACCTCGTCGAGACCGGTGTCGGCGGCCTGCTCGCACACCTCGTCGAGCAGCACGATGACCGATTCACCGCCCTCGAGGCTGAAGCGCTTCTGCCCGACGAATTTCGTCTGCAGGAAGGTCTCGAAGACCTCCGACTCGTTCAGCTTGTCGAGGATCCGGATGTGCTCCTCGCGCGGCAGCGGCGTGTGCGCCTTCTCGAAGCGGCTCTGGAACCAGCTGCGCTGATCGGGGTCGAGGATGTGCATGTACTCGATGCCCATGGTGTGGCAGTACGAGTCGCGAAGGATGTCGAGGATCTCGCGCAGCGGCAGCACCGCCCGGCGGGACTCTCCGAAGTTGCCTATCGGGAACTCCCGGTCGAGGTCCCAGATGGTGAGGCCGTGCCTCTCGAGTTCGAGGTCGGGGACGGTTCGCTGGCGGTATTCGAGCGGATCGGTGTCGGCGATGAGGTGGCCGTACTGGCGGTAGGCCATAACCAGTTCCAGGACCCGCGCCTGCTTCGGCACCTGGCTGGTGCGGTGGGCGCTGATGTCGGTGTGCCAGCGCAGCGGCGCGTACGGGATCCGCAGGCTCGTGAAGATGGCGTCGTAGAAGCCGTGCTCACCGAGGAGCAGTTCGTCGATGTACTTGAGGAACTCGCCGCTCGTGGCGCCCTGGATGATGCGGTGGTCGTAGGTGGAGGTCAGCGTGGTGATCTTGCCGACCCCGAGTTCGTTGAGCCGGTGCTCGCTCGTTCCGAGGAACTGCGGCGCATAGTCGATGCTTCCGACTCCGAGGATCACACCCTGCCCGGGCATGAGCCGGGCCACCGAGTGGGTGGTTCCGATCCCGCCGGGGTTGGTCAACGACGCGGTGGTACCGGCGAAGTCGCCGAGGGCCAGTTGGCCACCGCGCGCCCGGCGGACAAGATTGTCGTACGCCGCGCGGAACTGGTCGAAGTCGAGGGTCTCGCAGGCCCTGATGTTCGGGACGAGCAGTTGCCGCGTACCGTCGGGCTTCATGACGTCGATCGCCAGTCCGAGGTTGATGGACGCGTTCGTGACGAGGGTCGGCTTCCCGTCCACCTCCTCGTAGGCGTGATTCATCTCGGGGATCGCCTTGAGGGCCCGCACCATGGCGTAGCCGATGATGTGGGTGAACGACACCTTGCCGCCCCGGCTGCGGCGGAGGAAATTGTTGATCATCGTGCGCTGCTCGACGGCGAGCTTCATGGGCACGGCGCGAACGCTCGTGGCGGTCGGGACCGCGAGCGACGCCTGCATGTTCTGCGCCGTGCGCGCCGCAGGGCCCCGCAGCTTCAGCCGGGAGGGTTCGGTGGCCGTCTCGGTGGCCGGTCGGGCCGGGTTCGGCGCGTCGGCGCTCAACCCGCTGGCCTGACCGGTGACGTTGGGGCCGTTGCTCGGGAGCCCGGCGGAGGGTGCCTGGGCCTGGGGCTCCGGCTCGACAACGGCAGAGGCCGCCGGAGTGGGGCGGGGCTGGATCACGGGCTGGGGGGGTGCCGAGTCAGTGGGCTGGGCCGATGACGTGGGGGGCTTGTCGTGCGGCTCCTCAGCGCGGAAGTAGTCGATCCAGGCGGGATCGAGCTGGCTGGGGTTGTGGCGGTATTGCTCGCGCATCTCGTCGATGAGCCAGTCGTTGGCGCCGAAATCCTGGGACGATTCGCTGTGTGCCATGTGCTCGCCGGTGGGCCTGGCCACCGCTGCCTTCCTTCGCGTGGTTGAAAGCCGGATGTAGCGCGACAGACGAACGAGCCTGCCAGCAACCGACTCTAGTGCGGAACCCCCTGATATCCCACTCGCTCGCCGGCCAGGCAAGCCGCCACATCAGGACAGCCCACGTGAGGGCGTCGACCGACTGCTTCCGGCACGCCAGAAGCGCCTCATGGCGTGGGTGGTGGCGCCGACGGCGATGACCACGAGGAGGAGGTTGCGTAGGATCAGCGCGCTCGTGATCACGGGGTCGGCCGGGCTGACGAAGATCAGGTCGCCGTAGTGGTCGGGGTATTCGACCTGGGTGAGTCGGGCGGCGATCAATCCGGCCCCGGCCAGCCATCCGGCGATTATGCGCTGGGAGCGTATCTCGCGCGCACCGGTGCCGCGCGGCGGCCGGATCGCATGCAGCAGGAGGACCGCCAGTGGTGCACCCAACCAGAACATGTACTGCGGCGAGAAGGTCTTGTTCGCGACGATCAGGAAGGCGATCAGTCCCGCTCCGGCCAGGGTGAGGTCGAACGCGGACAGGTCTCGTAGGGCCTGCCAGCCGAGAACCGCGAACACGACCGCGAGTCCGAGGACGAGCGCCATGAGGACCGAGGAGGCGACCAGGGCGGTCGACACACCGGGCCCGGTGATCTCGTAGGCGTTGTACTTGGACATGGCGATGGTCCACTGAAGGGTGTCGCCGAACGACTTGCCGGCCATCGCGAGTGACGCGGGCACCGATTCGACCTGCAGGCCGCGGTCGTTCTGCCAGGTGAGTGGTGACACCAGGCGGGTCCAGCCGACCGCGGCCCAGCTGACGAGGGCCAGTAGCCCGCCGGTGACCAGGAGGCCCTGGATCCGCCGGCGCCCTGCCCGGCCGCGGTGGAGCAGTGGGAGCAGGAGCAGCGCCGGCCACAGTTTGATCGCTGCGCCCAGACCGAGCAGGGCACCGCTGGTCGCCGGGCGTCGCGTCACCAGGAGCAGCGCCACGCCGACGATGACCGCGGGGAGCACGTCGAAGCGGAACCATAGCAGCGGACCCATGAGGAATCCGAAGACCATCCAGTACCAGGCCGCGAGCCGGCCACGGAAACTCCACAGCACGACCGTGAAGCCGGCGTCCAGGGCGGCCATGCCGACCGCGAAGACGGTGACGAAGGTCGACGCGACGTCGGCCGCGGGCCAACGGAACAGTTCGAGGAAGGCGACCACCGGAACCGGATACTCGGGCAGGCGCTGATCGATCGAGGTGACGTAGCGCAGCGTCGAGTAATAGTAGTTGGGGTCGCCCTTGATGAACTGGTACTTCGCGGACCAGTCGTGCAACATCATCGCGCGCGTGATCACCCAGGCGACGATGATCAACCAGGGCGCCCCGGCCACCCGCCGCACGACGTCCCAGATGGCCGACGGCGCGGGCACGGACCACTGCCGGCGGGCCGACTCCGGAGCGGGGGCAGTCGTTGGGGCCTCGGTGAGATCGTCGTCCACTGTCATGGCACCGTCCTCGGGGAGTGCGGATGGGAACCCCGGAACCGCAGCAGCTGGGTGAGCCGGGAGAAGTGCACCACCCAGAGCGCGACGAGGTAGAGCAGGTAGCTGAGCATCAGGTTGCGCGTGGCGAGCACGATCGTCACGACGCTGAGCCCGATCGTGCCGTGAACGATGGGCGAATACCCGACCGGATAGACGATCGTGGTCAACAGCGTGCAAACGAGGAAGACCCGGGTGATCGTGCGCAGCCGATCGACGGCCTCGTGATCGGAACGGACGCGTTCCTGGTCGGTGTCGTCGGCGAGGCCCGAATGCGGGAGCATCGCGATTCCCGCTGCCGCCGGGCCCCCGAGCCACATCATGTACTGGGGCGAGAACGTCTTGTTGGTGAGGATCATCACCAGGATCACCAGCTGCATGAGCGCCGACGCCTCGACGAAGCGTTGACGTCCGCGCCGGAGCCACGCGATGTAGCAGACCGCCACGAACACGAGTCCGATGGCTTGGGCGAGCTTGGCGGCCACGAGCATGGTCTCGGTCATCGGACCGGAGATCTCCCACGCGTTCCAGATCGACACGTTCACCGCGTAGGACGACAGGTGGAAGATCCGCCACAGCATCGGGGGCACCGCCCAGAGCGACTCGATCTGGAGTCCGCGGGCCGACTGGTACTGCAGCGGGGACAGCAGGCGCGTCCACCCCGCGTACCACAGAGCCAGGACCGCGAGGATGCCACCGGCTCCGAAGAAGCCGACTGAGGTGCGGATCCGCGAGCGGCGGTCGCCGCCCAGCAGCGCCGGCCACAGCAACGCCGGCCAGAGCTTGATCGCCGCCCCGACCCCCGTGAGCAGCCCCGCTCGCAGATCGTCCCGTCGTTCGAGCGCCAGCAGCGCGAGGCCGCCGAGCACGGCGGTGACGAGGTCGAACCTCAGGTAGGCGGTGGGTCCGACGAGCAGCAGGAACACCGTCCAGAAGAAGACCGCCTCCCCGCGTCGGCGAGCACCGACGCGCCACAGCATCCAGGTGAACCCGGCGTCCAGAATGACCATCGTCGCGACGAACAGGCCGCTGAAGACGTACTGGTGGTGGAAGCTCAGGCCGTACAGCACATCGAAGAACCACAGCACCGGCGTGGGGTATTCGATCATCGTCTGGCCGGGGCCGGTCTGGGCGAGCAGGCTCATCTTGATGAAGTAGTAGCGGGTGTCGCCGAGACTGAAGTTGAGCGAGCCCCAGAAGACGAAGATCAGCGCGCGGCTGACGACCCACGACACCCAGACGAAGCGGGTTGAAGTGGTGTGTCCGAGGGCGCCGAAGATGGCGCGCACCCCGTGGGGATCGCCCCGGGGAACCCACTCGAGCCGACCGAGCCGTCCGATGGCCGTACCCGGTCGGAATGGACTGTTGGCCACATCTCCTCCGTATCGCTGGAGTGGGCCAAGTGCCGGCCCGGGACGGAGCGCGGCCCGACCCATGTGGCGCCCCCGGCAGGATTCGAACCTGCGCTCCCGCCTCCGGAGGGCGGTGCTCTATCCCCTGAGCTACGGGGGCCCAGCCCGGATCACCCCGGGCGGGTCAAGGTTAGCAGCATTGCGGACGGCCCCATCACCGCCGCCCGGCTGGACGGGGTGACAGGCGTGGTGGGGCGTCCATTCCGGCCTCGGAGCACGAGCGGGCGGACCGGATCTGGCAGGCTCGGTCCATGACGCACATGCACGTGGCCGGCGCCATCCATGCCGAGGTCGCCCAGGCCGGGCCGCAATGGCTCGCCCGTCCCGACGACGTCAACGTGATCGATCCGGCGTTGTGGAGTTCCACGGTCGTCCGGGGCGACGAGGGCGCGCTGCGGGTGGGGGGGCTGGACGTCCGAGAGATCGCGGCTGCCGAGGGCACCCCGGTCTACGTGCTCGACGAGGTCGACTTCCGGCAGCGGGCGCGGTCGTTCCGTGACGCGTTCGTGGGGTGGCACGTCTACTACGCCGGCAAGGCGTTCCTGACCCGCACCATCGCCCGGTGGGTCGCAGAGGACGGGCTGTACCTCGACGTGGCCACCGGGGGGGAGCTGGCGGTCGCTCTCCGCAGCCCGATCGACCCGGCGCGGATCGCCCTCCATGGCAACAACAAGAGCGTTGCCGAGCTCCGGCTGGCGCTCGGCAACGGAGTCGGCCGGATCGTCGTGGACTCGATGGACGAGATCGCCCGGATCGAGCGGCTCTGTGCCGACAACGGGTGGCACGCCTCGGTGCTCGTGCGGGTCACCACCGGCGTCGAGGCGCACACCCACGAGTACATCGCCACCGCCCACGAGGATCAGAAGTTCGGCTTCTCGATCACCAACGGCCAGGCGATGGTGGCGATGGTGCGCTGCCACATGAGCGAGCACATGACGCTGCTGGGGATCCACTCGCATATCGGCTCGCAGATCTTCGACACCGCAGGCTTCGAGGTGGCTGCGCGGCGGGCGACCAAGTTGCTCGCCCAGTTCGCCGCCGCCACGGGCAGCGAACTGGCCGAACTCGACCTCGGCGGCGGGTTCGGCATCGCGTACACCTCGCAGGATTCACCAGAGACGCCCGGGGCCCTGGCGGGCGAGCTGCGTGAGATCGTCGAGCACGAGTGCCGGGGATACCGCCTGGCCGTGCCGACGATGTCGATCGAACCTGGGCGGGCCATCAGCGGTCCGACGACGATGGCCGTGTACGAGGTGGGCACGGTCAAGGTCGTCGACATCGAGGGCGGCCAGCGGGTGTACGTGTCGGTCGACGGCGGGATGAGCGACAACATCCGCCCGGCGCTGTACGCCGCCGAGTACACCGCAACCATCGCCTCGAGGGCCTCGGTGGCCGAGCCGGTGCTGTGCCGGGTGGTCGGTCGTCACTGCGAGGGCGGCGACATCCTCGTCCGCGATGTGTTCCTGCCCCGCGACATCAGGCCGGGAGACCTCCTGGCGGTGCCGGCTGCCGGCGCGTATTCGCGGGAGATGGCCAGCAACTACAATCACACCCCTCGGCCACCGGTGATCTCGGTGCACGAGGGACGCCGCACGACCCTGATCCGTCGCGAGACGATCGACGACCTGCTCGGCCTCGACGTCGGCGAGTGACCGGCGCCATCGGATCCCGGCCGAGGACCCGCCCCGCGCCGGGAACGCGGGCCGGATCCGGCCAGACTCCTCGAACCCACCCCACCTGACACTGCGGAGAAGAACCCATGACACCCATGACCAGCGTCGACCGCGCCGATGGCCAGGAACCGCTGCGTGTCGCGCTCCTCGGCTGTGGCGTGGTCGGATCCCAGGTGGCCCGGCTGATCACCCGGCAGGGCGACGATCTCCGAGCACGCACCGGCCGGGCCATCCAACTGGTCGGCATCGGAGTGCGCGACATCACCAAGCCCCGGGAGGGCATCGACCCGCGGTTGTTGACCGACGACGTCCACGCCCTGGTGAACCGCGGTGATCTCGACGTGGTCATCGAGGTCATCGGGGGGATCGAGCCGGCCCGGTCGCTGCTGCTGGCCGCCATCGACCACGGTGCGTCGGTGGTGACGGCCAACAAGGTGTTGCTCGCCGAGGATGGCGAGACGATCTTCAACGCCGCCGAGCGCGCCGGGGTCGACGTTTACTTCGAGGCGGCGGTCGCCGGCGCGATCCCGATCGTCCGCCCGCTGCGTGAGTCGCTGGTCGGTGACGAGATCCTCGCGGTGATGGGCATCGTCAACGGCACCACCAACTTCATCCTCGACAAGATGGTCACCGAGGGCGCCCGCTTCGAGGATGTGCTCGCCGAGGCGCAGCGCCTCGGGTTCGCCGAGGCCGATCCGACCGCTGACGTCGAGGGCTACGACGCCGCCGCCAAGGCGGCCATCATCGCGTCACTGGCCTTCCACACGCGGGTGCGTGGCGCCGATGTCTATCGGGAGGGCATCACCGGTATCACCCCCGAGGACATCGCGGTGGCCCGCGAACTCGGGTGCGTGGTGAAGTTGCTGGCGATCGCCCGGCTCACCGATGACGGCCGGGTGAGCGTGCGGGTGCACCCGGCGATGATCCCCGAACGTCATCCCCTCGCCAGCGTCCCCGGCGCGTTCAACGCCGTGTTCATCGAGGCACGGGAGGCGGGACAGCTGATGTTCCTCGGCCCCGGGGCCGGCGGCGCCCCGACCGCGAGCGCGGTGATGGGCGACCTCGTCATGGTCGCGCGCAATCGGGTGCGGGGCGTGGCGGCCTACGGCCAGTCGCTCTACGCCGACCGCGAGGTCGCACCGATGGGCGAGACCCGCACCACCTACCTGTTGCGTCTCGAGGTGAGCGATGAGCCCGGCGTGCTGGCGGCGATCGCCTCGGTGCTCGCCCAGCACAACGTGTCGGTGCAGACCGTGAAGCAGACGGTCGAGCGGCGGGACGACCCCCTCGACGTGCACGAGGAGTCCGACGCGCCGCACCCGACTGCGTGGCTGTCGCTCATGACGCACAAGACCCGTGAGGCCGACCTCCGGGCCTGCCTCGCCGACCTGGCGCAGCGTGACTTCGTCCACGGCCCCGTCCGGATGATGCGTGGCGAAGGGTTCTGAGGCATGGGGACGGGGCGGGGGACGCCGCCCACCGACGGCCGGGGCTGGGCCAGGGTCCGCGTGCCCGCCACGTCGGCGAACCTCGGTTCGGGCTTCGATGCGGTGGGCGTGGCGCTGGGCCTCGTCGACGAGGTGGCGGCGCAACTGCGCCCCGATGCGGACGAGGTGGTCATCGACGTTCGGGGGGAGGGCGAGGCCACGGTGCCGCGGGGCTCGTCGCACCTGATCGTGCGGATGATCCGGCGTGCCCGCGACGAACTGGGAGGCCCGCCCAGCGGGATCCGGCTGGTGGCGCGCAACCGCATTCCTCACAGCCGGGGACTCGGCTCGTCGGCCGCGGCGATCGTGGCAGGACTCGCCCTCGGGCACCTGCTCACCCGTCCCGGTGAGCCGCTCGACCGTCCATGGCTCGCCGATCTGGCGTCACAGGTCGAGGGCCACCCCGACAACGCGGCCGCCGCGGTGTACGGGGGCGCAGTGCTGGCGTTCACCCCACCCGGTACCGCGGGCAGCCCCGGACCTCACACCCTGGTCGATCGTCTTGAGGTGCATCCCGACATCGGCTTCGCCGCCTTCATCCCCGAGCACGAGGTGCCCACGGTGGACGCCCGCCAGGTGCTGCCCGACCTTGTGCCCCGGACCGATGCGGTGCAGCAGGCCATTCGGTCGGCGATGCTCGTGCGCGCCCTCACCGTCGCCCCCGACCGGCTGCTGGTGGCCACCGAGGACTTTCTGCACCAGCGCTACCGCTCCTCGCTGATGCCCGCGTCGTGGCGGTTGGTGCAGTTCCTCAGGAACCGGGGCGTGCCCGCGGTCGTGTCGGGTGCCGGTCCCACGGTGCTGGCGCTGGGACCGGCCGCACTGCTCTCGGCGCTCGACGATCCCGCCCTCGCCGGGGCATGGGGCGGCTTCCGCAGGGTCCCCCTCGACCTCGCCGGGGGAGTCGCCGTGCTCGACGACGCGACGCTCGGGTGAACCCGGCCCACCTCGCCCGGCGTGGCCGGTTTCGTCCCGGCGTCAGCGGTTGGTATATTTGCGACGAAGCATTCCGGCGGTCAGCGAAAGATCGCACGATAGTTCGTTTCGTGCTGTGCCCGGTGAGCCAGTGACAGGTCGATGAACCGCACGTGGCGAGGTATGGCAGCCCCGAACCAGCCATCGTTCCGGCCGGGTACTCCACGCCACCAGCAGATCACGCCCGCACGCCGTGCCGGCACACCTGAGTGGGACACACGCGGCAGGCGCGAACCTGATTCCACGTGCACGTGTCGCGCCACGATCTGTTCCATACCGGCGGTCGAATTCTGTACCGTCCGCAGAAAGGCATTCTGTGACTGAAACCGCCACCGCAGCACCTCTGGCTGCGATGAAGCTTCCCGAACTCAAGTCGCTTGCCCAGGGCCTGGGCATCAAGGGCGCCAGCGCCATGCGCAAGGGCGATCTCGTCAGCGCGATCCAGACCCGTCGGGAGGGCGGTTCCGCGCGGCCCGACGCCGACCCCGGCGCGAGCCGCGAGCCGGGGGCCGGCGACCGGACCCGACGCCGCCGCGCCTTCACAGGGACCGAGCCCGCTGCCGCGGCGCAGGAGACCCCCGCAAGCGCCCCGAGCGGTGCGACTGTGCAGTCCGAGGGCGCCCGTCCCGACAACGCCGGCTCCGACGACCGGGGCCGAGCCGACGACACGGGGGGCCGGGGGCGCGACGATGTGCGCGAGGAGGTCGGTGCCCGTCTCGCCGAACTCAGCACCCAGACCGGACGCCGCCGTCGCCAGCGGGGCCGTGACACCGGCGAGCAGCCCGAAGCCGGGTCGCCGGCCGAGCCGCCGCGCAACATCCCCGACGTGTTGTCGAACAGCGAGACCGACGCCGCGGTGCGGGAGTCCCGCAGCCGGTACGACGACGAGGGGCCGGGCGGCGGGCGCCGCAACAACCGCCGCCGCCGCCAGCGTGACCGCCAGAATCGCCGCACCCGACCGAGCGAGCGGCCCGAGGTCGAGCCGACGGTCTCTCCCGATGACGTGCTGCTCGAGGTGTCGGGCATCCTCGACGTGCTCGACAACCACGCGTTCGTGCGCACCTCCGGCTACCTGGCCGGGCCGAATGACGCCTACGTGAGTTTGTCGCTCGTGCGTCGCTACGGCATGCGCAAGGGTGACATCGTCCGTGGCGCCATCCGCCAGCCCCACGACGTCGATCGACGGGAACGCTACAACCCGGTCGTCCGCGTCGACTCGATCAATGGCCTCGACCCCGAGGAGGCCAAGTCGAGGCCCGACTTCAGCAAGTTGACGCCGCTCTACCCGCAGCAGCGGCTGCGGCTGGAGACCACGCAGACGAACATGACCGGGCGGATCATCGACCTCATTGCGCCGATCGGCAAGGGCCAGCGCGGGCTGATCGTCTCCCCGCCCAAGGCGGGCAAGACGATGATCATGCAGAACATCGCGAACGCGATCACCACGAACAACCCCGAGGTGCACCTCATGGTGGTGCTCGTCGACGAACGTCCCGAGGAGGTCACCGACTTCCAGCGCACGGTCTCCGGCGAGGTGATCGCCTCGACCTTCGACCGTCCGGCCGAGGACCATACGGTGGTGGCGGAGATGGCCATCGAGCGCGCCAAGCGGCTGGTCGAGATGGGGCGTGACGTGGTTGTGCTGCTCGACGGCATCACCCGACTGGGCCGCGCCTACAACCTCGCCGCACCCGCGTCCGGCCGCATCCTGTCCGGTGGTGTCGACTCGGCGGCCCTCTACCCGCCGAAGAAGTTCTTCGGCGCCGCCCGCAACATCGAGAACGGTGGCTCGCTGACCATCCTCGCGACCGCGCTCATCGAGAC
>JAJXWF010000087.1 GCA_021781735.1 Actinomycetes bacterium | reverse complement strand
CGCCCTCACCGACGAAGTCGGGGTCTCGATGCTGCAGGCCACGTTCGCCTGGCTGCTGTCGCACGACGCGGTGCCGTCGGTGATCGCCGGCGCGACCCGGCCCGATCAGGTCGCCCAGAACGCCGCGGCGGCCGACGTCATCCTCTCCGACGACGCGATCGCCAGGATCACCGAGATCTTCACCCTGTCCTGACCGGTGGTTGCCGGGACGCCGATCAGGCCGCGGCCCGCCGGCGTCCCGGCAACCGGCGCAGGATCGGTTCGAGGAATTCGTCGACCTCGGTGATCCGCAGCAGTTGGGTCATGATCCAGAAGACGGCGAGGAAGATCGAGCCGGCGATCGCCAGCAGCACCAGTTGAACCGGGCGTCCGGTGCCGAGGTGTCCGAGGCCCCAGGCGACGAAGCCGGCGAGCGACCCGGCCAGCACCGACGCGATCGTGAGCCGCGCCCACAGCCGGACGACTCGACCCAACCCGAAGTCTCCCAGCTGACGGCGACTGACGATCAGGAAGGCGAAGGCCGCGACCGCGTTCCCCGCGGTCTGGCCGGCCGCGGCCCAGAGCACGGCGTGCTGGGGTGCGGCGACCAGCGCCACCAGACCGGCGGCCACCTGTCCACCGGTGACGAGCAGTTGCATCCACAAATTCAGCCAGCCCTGCTCGCGGGCGAAGCAGTACCGCTGCTGCAGGGTCGTCAGGCCGAACGCGAGGGTGCCGACAGCCATGATCGCCAGCGCCTCCCCCACCACGAGTGAATCCTTCGGACGCATGCTGAACAGCAACCGGATGACCGGCACCGCCAGCACGGCCAGCGCGATCGAGGCGGGGATCACGGCGACCGCGGGCATCGCCATGCCCCGGCGCACCAGCGTCCGCAGCCCCTCCTCGTCACCGTCGTGCACCGCCCTGCTCATCCGCGGGAACAGGGCCGTGAGGATCGAGGTGGTGATGAACGCGTGCGGGATCATGAAGATGAGGAACGCCAGTTGCTGGCCGGCGACGCTCACCACGTGCTCGTTTCCGGGACGCTCACGCACGGCGGTGAGCACCTTCTGGATCACCAGTCCTCCGGAGATCGACACGAGCAGCGCCACGAACGACCAGGCCGCCATCCGGGACGCCGCGTGCAGTCCGGAGCCGCGAAGGTCCCAGCGCGGACGCCACCGGAACCCGCCGCGCCACAGCGGCACGACGAGGAACAGCCCCTGCAGGATGATGCCGACGGTGGTGCTGCCGGCGAGCACCCACACCATCGTCTGCGTCCAGGTGCCCGGGTCGGGCTGCGCGTGCCAGCGGGCCAGGAAGTAGACGAGCCCGGCGATCTGCACGAGGTTGGCGAGCACCGGAGACCACATGAACGCGGCGAACTGGTTGCGCGCGTTGAGCACCTGCCCCAGCACCGCATAGAGCCCGTAGAACGCGATCTGTGGCAGGCAGATGTAGGCGAACAGCACGGCGAGGTGGTAGCTCGACCCGCTGAGGTCGGAGGTCCCCCGCACCAGCCAGGGCGCCACGACGGTCGCGAGCAGCGCCACCCCCACGACCAGGGCCAGCGACACCGTGACCAGCCGGTCGATGAAGTCGCGCCCCTCGTCGTCGCGGCGCATCGCCTTGGTGATCTGCGGGATCAGCACGGCGTTGAGCAGCCCGGCTGACAACAGCATGAACACGTAGTTCGGCAGCGAGTTGGCCACGGCGAACGCGTCGTTGGCCAGCGATACGCCCACCACCGCGGTGAGCAGCGCCGTGCGCACCAGACCGAGCACTCGCGAGACCATCGATCCAGCGGCCATGATCGCGCTCGAACGCGCCAGCGACGGCTCGCCCGTCGCGCCACCGGACGCCGGACGCCCCGGCGTGGGCGGGCTGTCGGCACTCAGCCCCGGATAGTAGGGCTGGCGCAACGCCGGGCGGATGGCGGTGGCGTCGTCATCGAGGAACGCATCGTACGCCGGGGGCGGGCGGTCGAAGCGGCTCGCTGCATCCCGGTCACCGGACGAGTCGGCCCAGGCCCGGCGGGGCCGGGCGTGGGGCTCGTCGGGACCGGGCCGGCTCACCGGCCCGTGCCGGCGTAGACGACCGCCTCGCCATCGGCGTCGAGGCCGAAGGCGGTGTGGGCCGCCTGCACCGCACGATCGACATCGGCCTCGTCGACGACGACCGAGATGCGGATCTCGCTGGTCGAGATCATGTCGATGTTGACGTCGGCGGCCGCGAGCGCGTTGAAGAAGCTGGCGGTCACCCCCGGGTGGGACCGCATGCCGACCCCGATGATCGACACCTTGCCCACCTGGTCGTCGAACAGGAGATCGGCGAAACCGATCCGATCCTGCTCGGCCCGCAGCGCCTCGATGGCCTTGCGGGCATCCGCGCTCGGGAGGGTGAACGAGATGTCGGTGCGGCCCTCGGCGCCTCGGGAGACGTTCTGCACGATCATGTCGATGTTGATGTCGGCCCGCGCGATGACGTCGAAGATGGCGGCGGCCTCACCGGGATGGTCGGGCACAGCCACAACGGTCACCTTCGCCTCGCTGCGGTCGTGCGCGACACCGGAAATGAGTGCTTGCTCCACTGCTGCTCCTTGCTCGACGGGGGACAGGTCCTTGACCCAGGTTCCGGGCTTGTCGGAGAACGACGAGCGCACGTGCACCGGCACGTTCTCACGGCGCGCGTACTCGACGCAGCGCAGATGCAGGATCTTGGCACCGCACGCCGCCATCTCGAGCATCTCCTCGTAGCTGATCGCCGGGATGCGGCGGGCGCCGGGCACGATGCGCGGGTCGGCGGTGAACACGCCGTCGACGTCGGTGTAGATCTCGCAGAAGTCGGCGCCGAGGGCGGCGGCGAGAGCGACGGCCGTGGTGTCGGACGCACCGCGCCCGAGCGTGGTGATGTCCTTGGTGGTCTGGGACACGCCCTGGAAGCCGGCGACGATGACGATGTCCCCGTCGTCGAGCGACGAGACGATGCGCCCGGGGGTGATGTCGATGATCCGCGCGTTGCCGTGGGTGCCGGTGGTGATGACGCCCGCCTGCGAGCCGGTGTAGCTCTTCGCCCGGACGCCGAGGTCGGACAGCGCCATCGCCAAGAGCGCGGCGCTCTGCCGTTCGCCGGTGGTGAGCAGCATGTCGAGTTCGCGGGGCTCGGGCTGCGGGCTCACCCTCAGGGCGAGGTCCATCAGGTCGTCGGTGGTGTCACCCATCGCGGAGATCACGATGACGACCTCGTTGCCTGCCTGCTTGGTCGCCACGATCCGCTTGGCGACCCGCTTGATCGACTCGGCGTCGGCCACCGACGACCCGCCGAACTTCTGGACGATCCGTCCCATCACACCTCCGTACCTCTCGCCTCGCGGCGTCCGATTCACTGTAGCGAACCCTCCCTCTGGCGACGCGCGTCGCGACGCCGACGGAACCGGCCCGCGCCCGACGCCGACGGCCACGCGCCCCTAAGGTGGGGGCATGACGATTCGTTGGGGGATCGCCGGAACCGGGCGGATGGCCGACACCTTCGCCGAGGAACTCCGACGGGTGCCCGGGTGCGTGGTTTCGGCTGTGGGATCACGCGACCGCGACCGCTCCTATGCGTTCGCGGCCAGGCATTCGCTGTCCGGCAACGGGCATCAGTTCCGGGCCCATGGCAGTTACCTCGACCTCGCCGGTGACCCCGATGTCGACGTCGTCTATGTCGCGACGCCCCACCCCCAGCACAAGGCCGTCGCGCTCACCGCGATCAACAGCGGCAAGGCCGTGCTCGTCGAGAAGTCGTTCACCGCGACGCTGACCGGCGCCCAGGAGGTCGTCGCCGCGGCCCGCGACAAGGGCGTGTTCGCGATGGAGGCCATGTGGACCCGTTTCCAGCCGGCCGTGGCCGCACTGCGTGACGTCGTCGGAACCGGCCGCCTCGGCGAGCTTGTCGGCGTCCAGGGCGACCTGTTCGCCTATCGGGAGTTCGATCCGACCGACCGTCTGTTCTCCCCCGACCTCGGCGGCGGCGCCGTGCTCGACCTCGGCGCCTACATCGTCTCGTTCGCCCAGATGCTGCTCGGAGATCCGAGCGAGGTGCTGGTTCGGGGAAGCAGCTACCCGAACGGCGTCGACGCCTCCGCCAGCTTCCTGCTCAACCATCCCTCAGGGGCCACGGCCACGGTGATGTGCGCCCTCAGCGCCGAGGGTCCAGGGCGGATGATCGTCACCGGCACCAAGGGATGGATAGAGCTGCATCCACGCTTCCACCACCCCACCCGGTTCACCGTGCACCGCCAGGGCGTCCTCGACCACGACTACGACCTCATGCCGATGGGACGCGGGTACACCCACGAGATCATCGAGGTCAACCAGTGCCTCGCCAACGGGCTGCGCGAGAGCCCGATCATGCCGCTCGACGACACGCTGTCGGTGATGGCCACCCTGCAGACCGCCCTCGACACGTTGGGCAATCCGCAGCGTGACGTCGACCCCGGCTGAGGCCGACCCGCCGTTGCCGCCGACTGTCCCCGGTGGTGACAGGATCACCGCATGGGCGATGACGAGAAGGCCACGCTGAAGCGATATCTGCAGGACGGCCGCGACGCCCTCCTGTGGAAGCTCGACGGATTGGGCGACCGCGACATCCGCACGCCGATGACACCGACCGGCACCAACCTGCTCGGGCTGGTCAAGCACGTGGCCAGCGTCGAGCTCGGCTACTTCGGCGAGGTGTTCGACCGGCCCTCGGGCATCGAGTTGCCGTGGTTCGCCGAGGGCTCCGACGACAACGCCGACATGTGGGCGACTCCCGATGAGACGTCCGAGTTCATCGTCGACCTGTATCACCGGTCGTGGAGGCACAGCGACGCCACCATCGACGACCTGCCGCTCGACGCCGGCGGTGCCGTGCCCTGGTGGTCGGGCTACGTCAGCCGGGTGCGCAGCGCGGCCGAGTCGTTCCCGCCCCGGCGCTGACGCCCGTGGCGCTGCGGGAGCCACCCCGCCAGCGTCGCACCCACCACCACCGCGACGAGCATGAGCCACATCCCGCCGGTGGCGAACATGACGCTGGTGCCGTTGCCGAGACCGATCGACAGGTAGAACAGCACCAGCACCAGGGCCCAGACGAGCCCGCGACCCATGCCGTGACCTGGCGACGCGGTGCGCGCCCACCAGGCGAGCGCCGTCGACAGCAGGAGCGCCGGGAGGGCGGTGAGGAGGAACTCCCGATTGAGTCCCGAGGCGAGGTCGGAACCCTCGGCGGGGGAGCCGAACGGCAGGGTCACCAGGAATTCGGCGACCATCACGAGAACGAAGAGCGAGACACCGAGGCCGACATCGACAGCGATCCGCTTGACCATCACACACCCCCGTGGGGATACCGATCCGACGCCTTCAGGCTACACCCGGAAACCCCCAACAGCCGGGATATCGTGGCCACCATGCCCGCCCCGCCCGTGCACCCGATCCGCCGGCCCCCTTCGGTGCAGCGGCTCCTCGGACTGCTCGCGACGCTCGCGCTGACGGCCCCGGTGGCGCTCACGGGCTGCTCGTCGCAGCGGTCCTCCGCCACGCTCGTGGTGTTCGCCGCGGCGTCCCTCACCCAGGCGTTCCCACGGATCGCGCAGGGCTTCGAGAAGGACCATCCGGGCGTGACCGTGAAGTTCTCCTTCGACGGATCGTCGTCACTGGTCGACCAGTTGGCGGGGGGCGCCGACGCCGACGTGTTCGCCTCCGCCGACCAGGTGACCATGCACCGGGCGGTCGACCAGAAGCTGGTGGCCTCGGCCCCGCGGGTGTTCGCCACCAACGTGCTCGTGCTGATCACCCCGCCCGACAACCCCGGCCACATCACCGGGCTGAACACGTCGCTCGCCGGGAAGCGGCTCGTGGTGTGCGCGCCTCAGGTGCCCTGCGGCGACGCGACGCTCAAGCTCGCGAGGCTCGACGGGGTCACGCTGAAGCCGGTGTCCCAGACCACGAACGTCACCGACGTCGTCGGCGCCGTCACCACCGGAGAGGCCGACGCCGGAATCGTATACACCACCGACGCCACCGCCGCCGGGTCGCAGGTGCGCACGATCGCGATCCCCCACAGCGACCAGGTCGTCAACCGCTATCCCATCGCCACCGTCGCCGGGTCGTCCCACGCCGCCGAGGCGCAGTCCTTCGTCGCCTACGTCACCTCCGCGTCCGGCCGGGCCGTGCTCTCGTCCTATGGGTTCGGGATCCCGTGAGCCTCGCCCCCGACACCGCGGTGCCGCGATGGCTGCTCGTCCCGGCGTCGGCCGCGCTCGCGCTGGTGGCGGTGCCGCTGATCGGGCTGATGGTGCGGGTCCCCTGGGCACAGATCCCCCGGCTGCTCGCGACTCCCGCCGCGCAGGACGCCCTGTGGCTCAGCCTGCGGACGTGCGCGGCGTCAACCGTGCTCAGCCTGACCCTCGGCCTGCCGCTGGCGGTGGTGCTCTCCCGGCTCACCGGACACTGGGCGGTGATGGTGCGCACGATTTCGGTGCTGCCGATGGTGCTGCCCCCCGTGGTCGCCGGGCTGGTGCTGCTGATCACCCTGGGACGCCGCGGCGTGCTCGGCCAGTACCTGTCGGTGTGGGGCGTCGACATCGGGTTCACCACGGCCGCCGTGGTGATCGCCCAGACGTTCGTGTCGATGCCCTACCTCGTGATCACCGTCGAGGGGGCCCTGCGCAGCACCGACCGCGCCCTGGAGGTGGTCGCCGCCACGCTCGGCGCCCGGCCCACGACCGTGCTGCGCCGGGTGACGCTGCCGCTCGTGGGCCCGGCGATCCTCGGTGGCACGACGGTCGCGTTCGCGCGGGCGCTCGGCGAGTTCGGGGCGACGCTCACCTTCGCCGGCTCGCTGCAGGGCACCACCCGCACCCTCCCGCTGCAGATCTACCTGCAGCGGGAGACCGACACGAACCAGGCGCTGGCGCTGTCGGTGGTGCTGATCGCGCTGGCCTCGGTGCTCATGGTGGCGCCCACCCTGGTGACCCGGAGGTCACGGTGAGCGACTCCGCGGCGGCGGGGCTCGCGGTGCACGCCACCGTGACGGTCCGCGGCTGCGACCTGCATCTCGAGGTGGCACCCGGCCGGACGCTCGCGATCATCGGCCCCAACGGGGCCGGCAAGTCGACGCTCGTCGGGCTCGTGTCGGGCGAACTGCGACCCGACTCCGGGCACGTGCACGGCGCCGGACGTCCGTTCGCCGACGCGTCGACGTTCCTGCCCGTACACCGGCGCCGGGTCGGCTACCTCGCCCAGCGACCGTTGCTGCTCCCGCACCTCGACGTGCTCGACAACGTCGCCTTCGGTCCCCGCGCCCGGGGCGCCGGACGCCGCGAGGCCCGCGACCGGGCGCGCGAGGAACTGCGCGAGGTCGGCCTGGCCGACCTCGCCCGCCGGCGTCCGATCGAGCTGTCCGGGGGGCAGGCACAGCGGGTCGCGCTGGCCCGGGCGTTGGCCACCGACCCCGACATCGTGCTGCTCGACGAACCGATGGCCGCCCTCGACGTCGCCGCGGCGGCGTCCATGCGAACGCTGCTCGCCCGCCGCGTCAGCGGACGCACGACCCTGCTCGTCACCCACGACGCGCTCGACCTGTGGACGCTGGCCGACGACGTCGCGGTGGTCGAGCAGGGACGGGTGGTCGCGTCCGGCCCACGGGACGAGGTCCTGGCCGCCCCGCCCACCGGGTTCGCCGCCGATCTCGCCGGAGTCAACCGGCTGCTCGGGGTGGCCGGGGCCACGGGCGTCGTCAGCGCCGGAGGGGTCGAGGTGATCGGCATCGACGACCCCGACCTTCCGCCGCGTCCCGGGCAGCCGGCGCTGGCCCTGTTCGAGCCGGCCGGGGTCTCGTTGCACCTCACCGCGCCGAGCGGTAGTCCCCGCAACGTCTGGCCGGCGCGGGTGAGCGGATTCCAGCCGCACGGCCCGCTCATCCGGGTGCGGGTGCGGCTCCTCGACGGCCAGCAGGTCGCCGCCGATGTCACACCGCGCGCGATGGCCGAGATGCACCTCGGCGAGGGCGATGAGCTGCTCGCCGTGGTGAAGGCGGCCCAGGTCCGGGTGGTGGCCGCACCCGCACCTGGCCCACCGGGATCGGGTTAGGCTCGCGATCGTGAGCGACGTGGCCGACCAATGGCGGGAGTGGATCGACCAGGTCTGCGGGGCCGTCGGCGTCGACCCGGACGCCGTGCGTCCCGGCGACGTGCTCGGGCTGGCCGGAGTCGTGTCCCGTGAGGTGGTGCGTCCGATGGCGCCGGTGAGCGCGTTCATCTGGGGTCTCGCGGTCGCCGCGCACCCGGACGCCGACCCGGAAAGCCTGCGCACCGCCCTGGTCGACTGCGCCCGGTCCCATCCCGCGACTTCCCCCTCCCCAGGGGTGGACATCCCACCGACGACCCGTTGACAGCCGGTGTCGTCCGCGTAGGGTGGCAGCAAGCCCACACCCGGGAGGAGCCACGATGAAGCTCGCGAAGGTGTTCCTGGACTGGCCGGTCATCCGGCAGGTGCGCCAGGGCGACCTGCTGGGCCGCGGCCCCGCGGTCACCAGCGGAGCGACCCGTGCGGTCCGCCCTCGCATCGAGGAGGCCGACCGCGTCGTCCAGAGCGTGTGCCCCTACTGCGCGGTCGGCTGCGGCCAGCGCGTCTGGGTCAAGGACGAGCGGGTCATCCATATCGAGGGCGACGACGACTCTCCGATCAGCCGCGGCCGGCTGTGCCCCAAGGGGTCGGCGAGCGAGCAGTTGGTCAACAACGCGAGCCGGGTGACCACAGTGAGGTACCGGCGTCCGTACGGCACCGACTGGGAGCATCTCGATCTGGAGACCGCCAGCGACATGATCGCCGACCGGTTCGTGGCCACCCGCCGCGCCTACTGGCAGGATCACGACGACAAGGGCCACACCGACCTGCGGCGGACGATGGGCATCGCGTTCCTTGGCGGTGCGACTCTCGACAACGAGGAGAACTACCTCATCAAGAAGCTCTTCACGGCGGCCGGGGCGATCCAGATCGAGAACCAGGCGCGGATATGACACTCCGCCACGGTTCCCAGTTTGGGAGCCTCCTTCGGTCGTGGCGGCGCCACCCAGTATCTGCAGGACCTCGCCAACGCTGACTGCATCGTCATCCAGGGCTCGAACATGGCCGAGTGCCATCCGGTCGGATTCCAGTGGGTCGAGGAGGCTCAACGGCGCGGCGCCCGGGTGATCCACGTCGATCCGCGGTTCACCCGCACCTCAGCGATCGCGGACCGGCACATCCCGATCCGGGTGGGCAGCGACATCGTGCTGCTCGGGGCCCTCATCAACCACGTGCTGCGCAACGACCTGTGGTTCCGCGACTACGTCGTCAACTACACCAACGCGGCGACCCTCGTCAGCGAGGAATACCTCGACACCGAGGACCTCGACGGCCTGTTCAGCGGCTACGACGACGACCTGCACGCCTATGACATGGCCACCTGGGCCTACCTGTCCGACGACTCGGGGGGTGCGGAGGCAGCAGAAGGTGCGGAGGGCACCTCGAGCCTCGGGGGTGACAACGACAAGGCCGACGAGGCCGAGGAGCACGACGCGTCCCCCGGCGGCGACACGCCGCCGTCCACCATCGGGGCTGCCGACGGCGTTCACCCGCACGGCTCGACGCTCGGCGAGGCGTCGGCCGGTGAGACCGCCGGGTCGGGCGGCCCGTCGCTCCAGCATGCCCGGGTCCGGCGCGACGAGACACTCACCGATCCCCGGTGCGTGTTCCAGCTGCTCAGACGGCACTACGAGCGGTACACCCCCGAGATGGTCGAACGCGTCTGCGGCATCGGCGCCGACGATTTCGCCTACCTCGCCGAGTCGCTCACCAGCAACTCCGGACGCGAACGCACCAGCGCCTTCTGCTACGCCGTCGGCTGGACCCAGCACACCGACGGCGCCCAGATCATCCGCACTGCGGCGATCCTGCAACTGCTGCTCGGCAACATGGGACGTCCGGGCGGCGGGATCATGGCACTCCGCGGCCACGCGTCGATCCAAGGGTCGACCGACATCCCGACGCTCTACAACATCCTGCCGGGCTACCTGCCGATGCCGCTCGCCGGGCAGCAGGACGACTTCGACTCCTACATCGCCACGATCGGCAACAAGAGGCAGAAGGGGTTCTGGGCCAACGCCGACGCCTACACGGTGAGCCTGCTCAAGTCGTGGTGGGGCGACGCGGCGAGCGCGCAGAACCACTGGGCCTTCGACTACCTGCCGAAGCTCACCGGCGCCCACGGCACCTACCAGACCGTGATGTCGATGCGCGACGGCGGCGTCGGCGGCTACTTCGTCGTGGGGCAGAACCCCGCGGTCGGGTCGGCCAACGGACGCCTCCAGCGCCTCGCCATGGCCCAGCTCGACTGGCTGGTGGTGCGCGACTTCCAGATGATCGAGACCGCCAC
The DNA here is from genome assembly GCA_021781735.1 of Actinomycetes bacterium. Classification (GTDB taxonomy): domain Bacteria; phylum Actinomycetota; class Actinomycetes; order Propionibacteriales; family Propionibacteriaceae; genus JAJYQH01. Next base: position 2,547 of record JAJXWF010000087.1, on the reverse strand, counting down.
CTTCTGGAAGGACGGCCCCGAGATCGACAGCGGTGAGCTGGTCACCGAGCGGATCGGCACCGAGGTGTTCTTCCTGCCGGCAGCCACTCACACCGAAAAGGCGGGCTCGTTCACCCAGACACAGCGCCTGCTCCAGTGGCGCGACAAGGCGGTCGACCCGCCGGGCGACGCGCAGAGCGAGCTGCAGTTCTTCTGGTCGCTCGGTCGCAAGATCCGCGAGCGTCTCGCCGGCTCCGACGACCCGCGCGACCGGCCGCTGCTCGATCTCACCTGGGACTACCCGAGCGACGACACGGGCGAGATCGTCCCCGAGTCGGTGCTGCAGGAGATCAACGGTCGCCATCTCGCCGGCGACAAGGCCGGGAAGTTGTTGGGCAGCTACACCGAGATGGCCGCCGACGGGTCCACGTCCGGGGGCTGCTGGATCTACACCGGCGTCTATGCCGACGGCAGCAACCACGCCGCCGACCGGGTCCCGGGCCGCGAGCAGGACGAGATCGCCGCCAAGTGGGGCTGGGCCTGGCCGGCCAACCGCCGGATCCTCTACAACCGCGCCTCCGCCGATCCCGCCGGGCGTCCGTGGAGCGAGCGCAAGAAGCTCGTCTGGTGGGACGCCGACCAGAAGAAGTGGACCGGCCGGGACGTGCCCGACTTCGTCGCCGACAAGGCCCCCGACTATCGCGCGCCCGCCGACGTCGGAGGTCCCGACGGCCTCGACGGTATCGACCCGTTCGTCATGCAGGCCGACGGGAAGGGCTGGTTGTTCGCCCCGAAGGGCCTGGTCGACGGGCCCTTGCCCACCCACTACGAGGCCAACGAGTCGCCGGTGACGAACCCGCTCTACCACCAGCAGAGCAACCCGACCCGGGTCACGTTCGCGCGCCGCGACAACCTGTTCGCCGGAGGTGGGCGGGTGCGTGGCACCGAGGTGTTCCCCTACGTGTTCACCACCTACCGGCTCACCGAGCACCACACCGCCGGCGGCATGAGCCGATGGCTGCCCTACCTCGCCGAACTGCAGCCCGAACTGTTCTGCGAGGTGTCGCCCGAGCTGGCCGCCGAGAAGGGACTGGAGCCCTACGGGTGGGCGACGATCGTCTCCCCCCGCTCGGTGATCGAGGCGCGGGTGATGATCACCGAGCGGATCACTCCGCTCGAGATCGACGGGCGCACCGTGCACCAGATCGGCCTTCCGTACCACTGGGGCCAGGGCAACGAGGCGGTGGTCACCGGCGATGCGGTCAACGACCTCGTCGGGGTCGCGCTCGACCCCAACGTGCAGATCCAGGAGTCGAAGGTCGGCTCGTGCGACATCCGCCCCGGACGCCGTCCCACCGGACCAGCCCGGCTGACCCTGCTGCACGAGTATCAGCGTCGCGCCGGGCTCACCCCTGCGACGGGCAACGAAGAACCCGGGGACGGGCACGAAAGGACCAGCGGTGATCGCCCGCCCGGCGACGAGGAGGCCACGACGTGAGATTCCCATCGATGAGGTTCCCCGAGGCCGCGCTCGCCCGCCGCGGGGCCGACGCCGTCGAGCGGTTCTGGAGCAATCAGCTCAGCGGTCCCACCGACCCCGCCCGCGACGCCGGCTGGGCACCGAAGCCGCGCAAGGGATTCTTCACCGACACGAGCATCTGCATCGGCTGCAAGGCGTGCGAGGTGGCGTGCAAGGAGTGGAACCAGGTGCCGGCCCGCCCGGCGGTCGACAACAGGCCGACGATCCAGAACTCGTCCTACGACAACTCCGGACACCTGGGCGCCGACACCTGGCGCCACGTCGCATTCATCGAGCAGGACGCTGTGCGGGTGCGGGAGGCCCGCGACACCGGCGCCGCGGGGGCCGGGGTCGACCGGGCGACGACGCCGAACGCTCCGTTGCCGCCGGTGCGCTGGCTGATGAGTTCCGACGTCTGCAAGCACTGCACCCACGCCGCATGCCTCGACGTGTGTCCCACCGGCTCGCTGTTCCGCACCGAGTACGGCACGGTCGTCGTCCAGGCCGACGTGTGCAACGGGTGCGGCTACTGCGTGGCCGCCTGCCCGTTCGGGGTGATCGGACGCCGCGAGTCCGGCACCGTCGAGGTCGGCCAGCGGCGCGACCTGCCGCTGGCCGCACCCTCGCGCACGCCCGAGGTGGCGAACGAGGGCACCGCGCAGAAGTGCACGCTGTGCTACGACCGGATCAGCGCCGACATGGAGCCCGCCTGCGCCCACACCTGCCCGACGACCAGCATCAAGTACGGCAACCACGACGACATGGTGGCCCTGGCGCGGGAGCGTCTCGCCGAACTGCACGCCCAGGGCGTCACCGAGGCCCGGCTCTACGGCGCCAACCCCGACGACGGGGTCGGCGGCACCGGTTCGGTGTTCCTCCTGCTCGACGAGCCCGAGGTGTACGGGCTGCCGCCGGACCCGGTGGTCACCACCCGCGACCTGCCGAGCATGTTCCGGCTCGCCGGGGTCGCGGGCACGGCGATGATCGGCGTGGCGCTGGCCGTGTTCGGCGCCGCGGGGAGGGTCTCATGAGCACCAGCCCGTTCGACG
>JAJXWF010000086.1 GCA_021781735.1 Actinomycetes bacterium | reverse complement strand
CACCGGACCCCCGGGGAGGCGGCTAGTCCTGGCCGCCGGTCGTCGAACGACGGCGATTCCCCGGGGGTTCTTTCGTGTCCAGGTCAGGGTGCACCGCCTCCTGGCCGGGCCCTCCGGGGTGTTGGGCCCCAGTGTGCCGGGGTAGGCGCGCCCCTCCATTCCGCCGCGACTCCTCGTGTCGACGCCGATGCGGCCCACCAGATGGCGGGGCAGATGGGAAGACCCCGGCTCAGCCATGGTCGGTGGGTTCCCCATACCGGGCCCGGCATTCCCGCCGCGGAGGGTTTCGTCGAGCCAACCTGCGCACTCGGAGCGGCCCCTTCGCTGCGCCCGCAGGCCCGCCTGCTGTGCCCCGGCCGCCGCGATCTGCAGCTCGCCGCACTCTTCCGAGCAGCCGTCCGGATCCGACCCGCACGGTCCGAGAGCCTTGACACGGGAATCGCATCATGCCACCATGATCATTATCAGTCATGGGCGACTAGATATTCAGGAGAGAGCATGTCGATTCAACTGACACGTCGCAGTGTCATCGGTTCACTGGGCGCCATCGCCGTCGGTGCAGGCCTGAGCGCCTGCGGAAGCAGCAGCAGCAGCAGTGGGAGTAGTGGCAGCAATGGCGGCGGCAAGACATTGGAACTGTTCAACTACGACACCCCTGCGCAGGCGGCCCTGACCAAGAAGGTCCTGGACGCCTACACCAAGTCGTCCGGCGTCAGTGTCACGCTGAGTACCCTGCCGGGGTCGGGCGCCGCGATCTACCCCGGAAAGCTGCGCACTCAGATTCTCGGGGGCTCGGCGCCCGATGTGTTCCAGTGCTGGGGTGGCACCATCGCGAAGCCCTTCGTGGACACGAACCAGGTGATTCCGCTGGATGCGCTGTACCAGAAGTACGGCTGGAGCTCGGAGCTGCTTCCCGCGAGCGTCACCGACCTGTCGTACAACGGCAAGAAGTACGGCGTGCCGACGAAAGCCTCCTCTGTCGGCGTCTGGTACAACACGGCCCTGCTTGCGAAGTCGGGCCACGGCGTCCCGACGACCTTCGCGGAGGTCGAGACCGTCAATGCGGCCCTGGTGAAGGCCGGTGTTCAGCCCTGGCTCGCGGGGGGCATGTACGGCTGGGACGTCATGCGTTTCTTCGAGTGGTTCCTCGAGCACACCGCCGGCCCCGTCGAGCATGACAAGTTGCGCAACGCACAGACAAGCTGGAACACCTCCAGCGTCGTCGACGCGTTCGCCCTCCTGCAGAAGTGGGCCCAGAACAAGTGGCTGCCCGATGGGGTGATGGCGCTCGACCCGACGCAGGTGGAGGCCCAGTTCGCCGGGGGCAAGGGCGCCTTTGCCCTCGATGGGCAGTGGATCGAGCAGAACATCGTCGCAGCCAAGATGCCGACGTCGGCGTATGGCACGTTCATCCCCCCGACCGATCAGACCCCCCTGCGCTATTCGGGATTCACCGAAGGACTGTTCATCACCACGCAGTCCAAGGATCCGACCGATTCCGAAGCGCTCATCGACTTCTACCTGAAACCAAGCTCCCAGGAGTTGTTGCAGAACGCGTACACGACGGTGACGGCTGTCCCCGACATCACCGGCTACCCCGGAACCGCTCAATGGAAAAAGTGGGGACAGACCCACCAGCACTACGTGATCCAGGACCAGTCGCTGACAGTCGACCAGGCCAACTCCTACTTCAGCATCCAGAGCGATGTCGTGCAGGGGAAGCAGACTCCCGCCGCGGCTGCTGCTGCGATGGCCCAGGCTGTTCCGATCTCGAGCTGATCCACACCACACGACACAGGGGCTCTTGCATGGCACAGGCATCAACGGTGGACGTGCGTCCTGCCACGGTGAGTCGGCGGTCGCGGAGGCACAGGGCGAATTCGGTTGCCCTGGCCTTCGCGGCACCGGCGCTCATCGTGTACGCGGCGTTCCTGCTCTACCCGGCGATCTATTCGATCCGGATCAGCTTCACGAGTTGGGACGGGCTATCGCCCGTGATGAAGTATGTTGGCCTATCCAATTACGTGAAGATGTTCAAGGACCCGGTCATGAAGACGGCGGTCAAGAACAACGTCATCTGGGCGTTGGTGACCATTTTCGCTCCGATGGTCATCGGCTTCGCGCTCGCCTTGGCGGTCAACTCGAAGGTCTATTTACGTCCATTCATCCGCACCATCTTCTATATGCCGGCGGTCCTGCCACTGGTCGGTGTCGGGACCATCTGGAACTGGCTGTTCCAACCGAGCGGGGTGATCAATCAGCTATTGGCGTTGATCGGTCTTGGTTCGCTCCAGAATGCCTGGCTGGGGGACAGCACCACGGCGATCTGGGCCATCACCATCCCGGCCTGCTGGGTGGGAACCGGGTTTCCGATGCTGCTCTATTTGGCGGCATTGCAGGGAATTCCATCTGATTACTACGAATCGGCACGAGTCGACGGCGCGTCGTGGTGGCAACAACTGCGCTACATCACCGTGCCCAGCCTCTCGGCCGCGCACGCGATCATCCTGGCACTGTCACTGATCAATGCGGCGAAGGTGTTCGATCTGGTCTTCGCGATGACGAACGGTGGTCCGGGCAACGCCACGCAGGTGATGGGCACCTGGATGTACTTCAACGTGTTCCAGTCCTACAACGCGGGATACGGCACTGCCATCGCCGTAGTCATCACGATCGTGGCTGTCCTGGTGGGAATCCCCTATGTCCGTGCCCAAGCGAAGGCGATTCGATGACCACATTAGCCTCAGTGACCCACGCGATCGGCGGGGATGAGCGCTCGTCGGCCCGAGCGCGAGCTCAACATGCGCGCCGCGTCGCAGGAACTGCCTTGCTGTTGGTGGCAGCCGCCCTCTGGTTCTCCCCGCTGATGGCGCTGATCCTCACCGCGATCAAGACACCGACGGACTTCGGTCAGCACGGGGCACTCGCCATCCCTCACAGCTTCACGCTGCAGAACTTCATCGACGGATGGAACATCGGACAGTTCGGAACGGCGTTCCAGAACAGTGGCCTCATCACGCTGGTGAAGGTTCCGATCGGCGTGGTGCTTGCCGCATTGCTCTCGTTCTCGCTCGCCAAGCTGAAGTTGCCCCTGCGGCGTGTGATCACGTTCACGATGCTGATGGGGCTGACGATCCCCATCTTCATCGCGGTCGTGCCGATCTTCACGATGTTGCGGAGCGTGGGGCTTACGAACAGCCTCTGGGGCCTGCTTCCCCCCTATCTGGCGTTCGGGCTTCCGTTCGAAACGCTGGTGCTGACGTCGTTCTTCGGCAGCGTTCCCGACGAGATCATCGAAGCCGCACGCATCGATGGAGCCGGCGAGCTCACCGTCTTCTTCCGGATCATGGTTCCGTTGAGCCTGCCGGCCCTCACCACGGTCGCCATCCTGGACGCCGTCGCGACATGGAACGAACTCTTGATCGCGCTGATCCTCCTGAGTTCGCCCGAGCATCGGACCGTCCCGTTGGCGCTGCTCAACTTCCAGGGACAGTTCACGACGAACTTCTCCGGCCTGTCGGCAGGAATCCTCATCGCCATCGTCCCGATCCTGGTCGTGTATGCGCTGCTGCAGAAATGGATCGTCTCGGGTTTGACGGCCGGGGCCGTCAAGGGCTGACTGAATCCGCTGACAACCGACTGAATCCACTGAAACGGGCCAATGGCCCTGGGAGGGACGAGTGTATGGCTGGCGACGAATACGCGGCAGTGGAGGGTGGCTGGGGCGAGGTGGAGATCTCGTTCACCGCCGATGGCGATCTTGACAACCCGTATGTCGACGTGGAGTTCTGGGTCGAGTTCATCCATGACGACAGGACGGTGATCCGCCGGCCAGGCTTCTGGCGGGGCGGACACGAATTCGCCGTGCGCTTCGCCTCGGGTGGACGACTGGGACGCTGGACATGGCGATCTCACTCCAGCCCGGTGGTTGCCGGCTTGGACGGATGTCATGGGTCCGTTCACGTTGAGGGACCGGCCCGTGGCGGGGGACGGTTCGCGCGTCACGGTTTCTGGCGCATGTCGGACGGGGGGCGCAGTCTTGTCCACGCGGACGGGACGCCGGCGATCCTGGTGGCGGACACCGCGTGGGCGCTTCCGTGGCGGGCCATGCCGGAGGATGCGCGACACTACGCCGCCAGACGCGCAGCGCAGGGGTTCAATGCGGTGTTGCTCATGAGTGTGCAACCCGACATGGACGCCGAGGGGCCGGATCGGCGTGACGCCGACGGCGGCTTCGCCCGGGGATTCTTCGACCTTCCGTCCGGGCACCTCAGCCAGTTGAACCCGGAGTACTTCGACACCCTCGATGAACTGGTCGGGATCCTCCGGGCGGCGGACATCGTTCCCGTGCTCCAGCCGGTCTTCTTCGGGTGGGGGTGGAAGGGGTTGCGGGTCGCCGGCCCCGTGCTGCCGTTGGACGAGTACGCGCGCTACTGCCGGTACCTCGTCGCCCGGTACGGGGCCGGCCCCGTCATGTACCTGGTGGGTGCGGACGGCAGTGGCCACGAACCTCAGGTCGCCGCCGGCGGGGCGGAGATCCAGGCCTGGGACGCCTATGCCCAGCCAACCGGCATCCATTACCGCCCGCACGCGAGGGGGGATGCGCACCAGGAGGCGGACTGGCTCGACTTCCAGTGGTGCCAGACGGGGCATGAGGCGGAGCACGTTCCCGAGCGCGTCGCCGTGATGGCGCAGGCGCGGCCTGTGAAGGCGGTGGCGAACGGTGAGCCGACCTACGAGAACAGCGGTGTGGTCGGGAAGGCGACCGGGTGGTGGCAGGGCCACGAAGCCTGGTCGAATCTCTGCGCAGGAGGGACTATGGGCGTCGTGTACGGCGCCGGCAGTCTCTGGCAGTGGGTCATTCGACGGGGGGAGCCCGGCCACGGGGAGTACTTCATGGCGCCGGGGGCTGACTGGCGGGACGCGCTCGAGTTCGAGGGGGCCCATCACGTGGGCCTGATGAGCCACATCCTGGGCGGCCTTCCGACCACCGACATGACGCCGAACTGGGAGGCGGCCCTCTGCGGTCGGGGCCTGTCGGTTCCGGGACGACTCCACATCCTGTATGTCGATACGGCGCGCCCCGTGATTGTGATGGCCGCCGACACCCTGCCGCGCTACTTCCGCATTGTTGACCCTCGCACGGGGGCCGTCCTCGACGCTGGCGACCTCGGGCCACGTCCGGAACCGAGCTACCAGATGTCCACGGCCCACCACCTCGATCGAGGCCCCCGGCTGGTGATCTTCACTGCCGATCGCGACTGAGGACGCGGACCGCAGGGAGGGTGGTGCGAACCCGGTGACGGGTCGCACCACCCTCCCGTTCGTGACCGGTCTCCCGTCCCCGATCCGATCCGATTCCCCGCACTCATCCGGTGCTCAGCTCATGGACGGAACGCCGGCCCCGGCAGGGGTCGGAGCCGGCGTCGGTGTCGTCAGTTGGAGTGCTCCTGGGCGAAGCGACGGAGTTTGGCGAACAGGTCGGCGAGGATGAAGCGGGCGTCAACAGTCTCGAAGACCCGCACCGGGTGTCCCGCTCCCTCGACGTACTGGCCGGCGGTGTCGAACCGGGCCGAGGGTCGCACCCGGAAGGTTCCGCCGCGGGGGTACAGCATGAGCCCGATGGCTGGCGAGTCTCCGAGGGACCGTGATTCGATCGGCTCCTTGACGACGGTCTCGTTGAAGTCCTTGACCTGTTGGGCCAGGTACCGACCCAGTTCGCCGTGCGGCGCCACCTCGTTGTCGAGTTCCGCATACCCGACCGACATCTGGCTGTACACGTTGCTGGGGACCTGCCAGATCTCGATGCCGGAGTCGAAGACCACATTGGCGGACGCGATGTCGTTGGAGAGGTTGAACTCCATCGCCTTGGAGTCGCCTATGCCGTCGTAGCCCTGTCCGCCGATCCAGACGACCACCACCGGCCGGTCGACGATCTCCGGCTCGAGCAGGATCGCGCTGGCCATGTCGGTGAGCGGGCCGAGGAACGCCACGTACAGCGGCGACTCGGGAGTCGTCTTCACCGACTCTTCGATGATCAGCCTGGCGCCCTCCGAATCCTGAGGAGTCTTCTCGTCGGGGATCGCACGTTCCGCCCCGTTGGCCACCCTGACCCGGCCGTTCATCCCCAGAAGATCCACCAGCAGGTCGATCTCGGCGCGGCTGTCGAGCATGCTCCGGTTGCTGCGGTGATTCCCGAAGTGAGCGGCGATCAGACCCCGAACATCGAAGCTCGGCGACAGGAGGGCCTGCACGATCGCGAACTGATCGTCGCATTCGTTCTTTGCATCTGTGTTGACGATGACGCTACGGCGTATCATATCCATGCTCCTCTGACTAGATAATCTATCACGAGGCTAGCAGTTCGCGCCGAAGTGGTGTCACGGTTTCAGGGCACCCCGCACCGGAACAACCCGAACCACGCCTGCGCGGGCGAGCACCCTCCGTTGCTCTATTGACACTGGCAGCCGCAAGTGCCAAGCTGAGAGCAAATCAAGTCGATAACGAATAGGTATGCAAATGCTGCAGAGTGACGCGTCCCAAGCGGCCGAGTGGCGGTCCTGGCGAACAGCTATCGAGGCGGCTTCGCCTGCGGAACGGGACAGACTGCTCTCGCAGCGAGCACGGCACGTCCGCCGGAACATCGTCCGTACGATCCTCGAGGCTGGCCAGGGGCACATCGGTGGCGACCTGTCGGTCACCGACATCCTGGTGACGTTGTACGACGCGGTGCTGAGGGTCGATCCCGAGCGTCCATGCGATCCGCAGCTGGACCGGTTCGTGATGAGCAAGGGCCACTGTGCCGCGGCGCTTTACTCGACACTCGCCCAGGCCGGGTTCTTCTCTGAATCGGAACTGCCCACCTTCATGAAGCCGATGTCGGCGCTCAATGGACACCCGAACCGCAACAAGGTTCCTGGCGTCGAGACCAATACCGGCCCACTCGGCCACGGCCTGCCGGTGGCGGTCGGACAGGCGATCGCGGCTGGCCTGAGCGGCTCGCCGTCGCGGGTGTACGTGGTCCTCGGCGACGGGGAGATGCAGGAGGGCAGCAATTGGGAGGCCCTCATGCTCGCCGGGCACCGGAAGCTCACCAACCTCTGGGTGATCGTCGACCGGAACCGGTTGCAGCAGGGAGCCCGCACCGAGGAGACCAACGGACTGGATCCGCTGCCCGAGCGGCTGGCGGCGTTCGGCTTCGAGGTCCGCGAGATCGACGGCCACGATTACACGCAGCTGTACGACGTACTTTCCACGCCGTGCAGCGGTCGCCCGGTCGCTGTGGTGGCCAACACCATCAAGGGAAAGGGCGTCTCGTTCATCGAGGATCGGGTCGAATGGCACCACAAGGTGCCGACCCCGGACCAGGCCCGTCAGGCACTTCAGGAACTTGAGGACGCGTCATGACCACCATCACCCAACTGCCCACTTACGACAACCGCATGGCGTTCGCCGACACCCTGATCGAGCTCGCGGCGTCCAACCCGAAGATCCTCGCGGTCTGCAACGACTCGGTGGGGTCCAGCAACCTCGTCGGATTCCGTGACCGGTATCCCGAGCGGCTGATCAACGTGGGCATCGCCGAGCAGGACATGGTCGGTGTGGGGGCGGGGTTGGCCAGCTCGGGATTCATCCCCTTCGTCTGCGGCGCCGGACCGTTCCTGACCGGTCGGGCGTTGGAGCAGATCAAGGCCGATGTTGCCTACAGCCAGCACAAGGTCGTTCTTTGCAGCATGAGTCCTGGCATGGCCTACGGAGAGCTCGGGCCCACCCACCACTCGATCGAGGATTACTCGTGGTTGCGTCCCCTCGGGGGTCTCGACATCGCGGTGCCGGCCGACCGGCACCAGACCCGTCAGGCGCTGGAGTCGCTGGCGGGCGACCCGCGTCCGACCTACCTGCGGATCGGGCGGTACAAGGTGCCCGATGTGACCGATCCCGACACTGCGTGGGAGCGTGGTCGGATGATCACGGCCCGCGAAGGTGACGATGTGACGCTCATCGGGATCGGGACGGGTGTATCCATCGCACTGGACGCCGCCGAGGCGTTGGCCGGCCAGGGGATCTCGGCCCGGGTGCTCAACGCCGCCTGGCTCGCGCCGTTCGACGAGGCGAGCCTGTTGCGGGCTGCGCGTGAGACCCGGGCGATCGTCACGGTCGAGGAGGCCCACGTGGCCGGTGGGCTGGGTGCCGCGGTCGCCTCCGTGCTGGCTCAGCAGCCGGGCGGGTCGCCGTGCCCCATGCGGATGATCGGCGTCACGGGCTTTGCGCCCACCGGGAGCACCAGCATGCTGTTGGAGTACTTCGGCATCACGGCCGCCGATGTGGCCCGGGTGGCCACGGAGCTGCTCGATGTCCCCTGATGCTTCCGCGGCTGGCGACGGCGACGTGGTGCTGGCGCTCGATCAGGGCACCAGTTCCACGAAGGGGATCGCCGTCGATCGGGCCGGTCAGGTCGTGGCCCGGGTCACGATCTCCATCGGGCAGCGGGCCCCCCGGCCCGGCTGGGTGGAGCAGGACGCCGCGGAGATCCTCGCCAGCGTCGTCACCGGCATCGGAGACCTGGCGTCGTCGCTGCCCGATGGCGCGCGCGTGGCCGCCATCGGGCTGAGCACGCAGCGCGAGTCGGCGGTGGCCTGGGACGCTGCGACCGGGGAGCCGGTGGGTCCGATGCTCGGCTGGCAGGACCGCCGGACCACCACCCTGTGCCGTGACCTCATCGCCTCAGGACACGCGGACGCCGTCCGGCGCAGCACCGGCCTGCCGATCGACCCGATGTTCTCGGCTCCCAAGTTCGCCTGGATCCTCGACGAGGTCGACCCCGATCGGGCGCGTTCCGCGGCGGGTGGCATCCACCTCGGCACCGTCGACGCATGGCTCGTCGAGCGGCTGACAGGCGTCCAGAGCATCGAGGCGGGCAACGCCAGCCGCACCGGCCTGATGAACCTCACCACCCGCACGTGGGATCCGCAGCTGCTCGCGCTGTACCGGATCCCCGCGGCGAGCCTGCCGGAGATCTCGGCCTCGAACCGAATCCTCCCGGTCGTGACCCTCGGTGGGCTCGCCGCCCCCATTTCGGGCGTGCTGGGCGACTCGCACGCCGCCCTGTACGGGCACGGGGTGGCCTCGCCCGGGCTGAGCAAGGTGACCCTGGGGACCGGGTCGTCGATCATGGGTCTCGTCCGGGCCGCCGGTGATCCGGCCCTCGATGACGGGCTGGTGTCGACGCTGGCCTGGGCCGACCCCGAGCCCCGGCTCGCGTTCGAGGGCAACATCCTGTCGACCGGGGCGACCCTCGTGTGGCTCGCCGGGCTCCTCGGCATCACCGTTGATGGCCTGGTCGAGCTCGCCGAATCGGACCCCGAATCGGCCGTGGATCTCGTCCCCGCCTTCGCCGGTCTGGGCGCTCCCTGGTGGGACGCTCGCGCGCGGGCGCTAATGGTCGGGTTCGACCTCTCCACCACCAGAGCGGGCGTCGCGCGGGCCGCGCTCGACTCGATCGCGTTGCAGATCGGCGACGTCCTCGACCGCGCCGACACCCGAACCGGCCGGCGCCAGGAGATCCTCGTCGACGGGGGCCCCTCCGTCAACGACAGGCTCGTGCAGCGGCTCGCCGACCTCACCCAGCGCACCGTCCGGCGTCCACAACGCGCAGGCGTGTCGGCCTGGGGCGCTGCCCTGATGGCCGGCCGATCGGCCGGGGTATGGGACTCGGGTCCCGGGGCCCATCCGCCCACCGACGTGTTCGGGCCGGTGATGGACGCCGATACCGCCTCGTTCCGGCGCGACCGTTGGCACGAGGCCGTGCGCCTGGCCCGACACCACTCGCGCAGCGCCAACAGACGCCGGAGCACCACTGATGACAACGGACCACTCACATGAAGGAAGAAGGGTGACAGGGATGTCCCAACGATTCGGAGCAGGAATCTGGCACTTCGCGACCTACGTGGATCGCTACGCCACTGATGGCTACGGCGACCCCCGCTCGGTCATCGACGCGATCGACCTGGCCGGGCAGGTGAACGATCTGTCGGTGGTCGACCTCAACTACCCGTTCTTCGGGGGTGAGTTCACCAACGATCAGATCAAGGAGGCGCTCGATCGCAACAAGCTCAGCGTCATCGGCATCACACCCGAGATGTACACCCGGGAGTTCGCCAAGGGGGCGTTCACCAACCCCGACCCTGGGGTGCGCCGCCGGGCGCACGAGCTGATCACCGAGGCCTGTGACGTCGTACGATACTTCGGGGCCGAGTACGTCAAGCTGTGGCCGGGTCAGGACGGATGGGACTACCCGTTCCAGGTCGACCATCACGCCCTGTGGCAGAACTCGATGGACGGTGTCGGCCGGTTGGCCAGTGAGAACCCCGACCTCAGGTTCGTCATCGAGTACAAGCCCCGCGAACCCCGGGTCCACATGAGCTACAGCTCGGTGGCGCGCACGCTGCTCGCGATCGAGAAGATCGGCCTGCCGAACGTCGGCATCCTGCTCGACTTCGGCCATGCCCTCTACGGTGGCGAGTCGCCCGCCGACTCGGCAGCGCTGGCCATCGACTACGGCCGGCTGTTCGGTATGGACGTCAACGACAACTTCCGCAGCTGGGACGACGACCTCGTGGCCGGAACGGTGCACCCGATCGAGTTGTTCGAGTTCTTCCATGTGCTGCACAAGAACGGCTGGGAGGGCGTCTGGCAGCTGGACCAGTTCCCGTTCCGGGAGGACAGCGTCGCGGCGGCCAACCACGCCGTCGACTTCCTCAAGACGGTCAGCCGGGCGCTGGACGTGCTCGACGAGGACGCGCTGGCCGAAGCGCAGGCCAACCACGACGCCGTCACCGCGCTCAGGATCGCGCAGAAGGCGCTGTTCGGCTCCTGGTGAGGCGTGCGAATCTCCTAGCATAGGAGAATGTCCATGCCCTCCCAAGCCCTGGCGCAGACCGCCCCTCGTGAGAAGTTGGCCCTGATGACCAAGGTCGCGAGGCTCTATCACGTCGACGGCCTGCGCCAACCCGAGATCGCCCAACGCTTGAACATGTCGCAGTCTCGCGTGTCACGGCTCCTGCGGGACGCGACGACCGTCGGCATCATCCGGACGATCGTCGTGCCTCCTCCTGACACGCACAGCGACGTCGAGGAGGCCGTGCAGGCCCGCTTCGGCCTCAGCGATGTGGTGGTCGCGCACAGCGCCGCAGACGACCACCTCTCCGCGCTGAACGCGGTGGGGGCGGCCGGGGCCACCTACCTGGAGGCGACCCTCGGGTCGGGCGAACGGGTCGGCATCTCGTCCTGGTCGGAGTCGCTGTTGGCGGTCGTGGAGGCCATGGTCGCCTTCCCCTCCCGGGGAGTCGCCCAGGTGGTTCAGGTGATCGGTGGCGTCGGACGCCCGACCGTGCAGGTGAAGGCGACGCGACTCACCGAACGCCTGGCCGCCCTCACCGGGGCCCAGGCGCTCTTCCTGCCGGCCCCCGGCACCGTCGCCAGCACAGAGGTGCGGGACTCCCTGCTCGGCGACCCCCAGATCATCCCGGTGGCGCAGGCCTGGGACGACCTCAGCGTCCTCCTCGTCGGCATCGGGAGCGTGACACCGTCGCCCCTGCTCGTCGATTCCGGCAACACGCTGTCGCCCGAGGCTCAGGAGGGGTTGGCGACCCTCGGCGCGGTGGGTGACGTATGCCTGCGCTATTTCGACGCCCACGGGAATCCCGTCGACAGCGCCCTGAACAACCGGGTCGTCGGGCTCAGCATCGACCAGTTGCGTCGGGTGCCGCGCCGGATCGGCGTCGCATTCGGTGAGCGCAAGGTGCCGGCCATCGCCGGTGCGATCCGCGGAGGCTGGATCGACACGCTCGTCACCGACCAGTACACCGCCGACCGGCTGCTCGCGTTGGGGGAGTAGTTCCGGCCGGCGTCGGCCGCCGCTCCGCGGGGTCACGCGAGAGCCGGTAGCTCGAGCGCCGACGCGATCGGCACGCCGGGTCGGTACGGCAGGTGCAGGTGGCTGGGGGCCTCGAGTACGGTGAGGTCGGCGCGGGCCCCCACGCGGACGACGCCGATGTCGCCGCGTCGCAGGGCTGCGGCCGACCCCGCCGTGGCCGCGTACACCGCCTCGTCGGGAGTCATGCCCAGCTCGCGCACGGCCAGCGCGATGACGAACGGGATAGAGCTGCTGTAGCACGTGCCCGGGTTGCAGTCGCTGGCCAGCGCGACCCGGACGCCGGCGTCGATCAGCGCCCGCGCGTCGGGATATCGCGACCGGGTTGAGAACTCGACGCCCGGCAGCAGGGTCGCCACGGTCGACGACCCGGCCAGCGCATCGATGTCCCGGCGGGTCAGATGGGTGCAGTGGTCGACGCTGGCCGCGCCCAGTTCGACCGCGAGCTGGACGCCGGGCCCTGCTCCCAGCTGGCCGGCGTGCACCCGCAGGTCGAGGCCGGCGTCCCGGCCCGCCTGAAGAATCCGCCGCGACTCCTCACCCGTGAAGGCGTGGGGGCTGCTCGGTTCGCAGAAGACGTCGATCCATCGGGCGAATGGCGCACAGGTCGCGAGCATTTCGCCGCACACCAGGTCGATGTAGCCGGCGCGGTCACGACGGGCCTCCGGGGGCACGATGTGCGCCCCGAGGAATGTCGTCTCGCGGGTGAATTGGCCGGCGATGCGCAGCGCCCGGAGTTCGTCCTCGACGGTGAGGCCGTAACCGCTCTTGATCTCGACGGTGGTCGTGCCCTGGCGGCGCATCTCGCGGATCCGGGCCGCCACGAGGTGGTGCAGCTCGTCGTCGCACGCCGCGCGGGTCGCCCCGACCGACTCGGCGATGCCGCCGCCGTCGTAGGGCTGCCCCGCCATCCGGGCGGCGAACTCTGCCGACCGGTCGCCGGCGAACACGAGATGGGAGTGGCTGTCGACGAACCCCGGCAGCAGGGCACGGCCGCGCAGGTCGTGCTGCCGGTCGGCCTCGGGGGCCGAGCCCCGCCTGCCCACCCAGGCGATGCGGTCGTCGTCGACGACGACCGC
>JAJXWF010000276.1 GCA_021781735.1 Actinomycetes bacterium | reverse complement strand
ATCTAACATGGCATGGGAATCATCGCAGTCCGGCGGGGCCAGCCAGCCGCGGACTCTCCGAGAAGTACAGGGTCCGACCCGCCGTGAAGCCGGCGCTGCTGGTAACACCCCGATCCACAGGTCTTGACTATTCCTCGCGGCAACTGACGTGCGGTTGCAGGCTCGAAGTGGACCTTCGAATGCGCTCGGTGACGGCAGCGAGTACTGAGCCCTCGCAGTCGTGATGTGGAGAGCGGACAGATTCCGATGTTGCCGTACAGCCACTTGGCAAGTTGTGGCCGTACGGCTACATTTGGAGATGTCGTTGTTCGGCAACTTGGAGTGTCATGCTCAGGACCACCCAGGACGTCGCGATCGCCGTCCGCACCGCCAGAAATCAGCAGGGCTTGACCCAGGCCCAACTGGCGCAGCGCGCCGGAGTCGGCAGGGATTGGCTGATCCGACTCGAACAGGGCTACCCCCGCCTTGAGCTGTCGAAGGTGCTCGACACCTTTGCGGCCCTCGGCCTGTCGTTGGCGGTGTCAGAGATGCCATCGCCCGCCCCCGATTCAGATCCGTTCGCCCAGGTCTTCGGCGAGCTGTGATGAGCGACCAACTCCTCGTCTATCTCGACGGCGTCCGAATCGGGACGCTGTCCCAGTCGCGGCAGGGATCACTCGGCTTCACCTACGACAGCGATCACCTCGCCCTCCCCGATCCGACACCGTTGTCATTGTCGATGCCGCCCCACGCCGGTTCTCACAGGAATCGCGTGGTGCGGGCCTTCCTGGAGGGATTGCTGCCCGACAACCAGGCGGTGCGGGAGCGCTGGGGTGCCACGTTCGGGGTGTCGGCGAACAACCCGTTCGCACTGCTCCGGCACGTGGGACGCGACGCCGCGGGAGCCGTCCAGGTCCTGCCCCCAGAGACACCCAGCACGGACGCCGCGCACCACGAAGGCAGCATCGACTGGCTGAGCGATGACGAATTCGTCGCCCTGGTTCGTGAGCTCGCCGAGCACCGCGCCGACTGGAACCCGGGCAGGTACGCCGGCCGGTGGAGTCTCGCGGGGGCGCAGTCGAAGGTCGCGCTCTACCGAAGCGCCGAGGACGACGCCTGGGGCATCCCGCGCGACTCGACACCGACAACCCACATCATCAAGCCCGCCCTGGAGGGCCTCGACGACCACCACCTCAACGAAGTGCTCTGCCAGCGGGCCGCGAGTCACCTCGGACTCCCCGCTGCCAGATCAGAGCTGGTCGAACTCAGCGGCGTCCGCGCGATCGTCTCAACCCGCTACGACCGTGCCCGCGACCAGGATGGACGACTCCACCGGCTGCACCAGGAAGATCTCTGCCAGGCCCTGGCCGTCACGCCGAGCCAGAAGTACCAGGCCGACGGCGGTCCCGGGGTGGGCGAGATCGCCGATCTCTTCACCCGTCTCGGTGCCGCCGACCGCCGGGCCAGCACGCAGCGCTTCCTCGACGCCCTCATCTACAACGTCCTCATCGGCGGAACCGATGCCCATGCCAAGAACTACTCTCTCCTGCTCGCGGGCGGACGCGCCCAACTCGCGCCCCTTTACGACCTGGCCTCGGCCGTCGCCTACCCAACGGATCGACCGCTGGAATCGTCGATGACGATTGGGGACCACCGCGTGATGCGCGAGATCTCTCCCAGCGACTGGGCCAAGGTCGGACGGCGACTGGGCCTCGGGGCGGACGCGGCCCTGACTCGGGTGACAGAGCTCCGGGACGCCCTGCCCGGCGCTCTCGAGTCCTCCGTCGCATCCCTTCCCGCCGACACCCGCGACCGGGCCTCGCGACTCTCCGGCCAGATCCTCGCGCACGTCGCCACGCTGCCACGGCGGTGGTCCTGACCAGTCGATCGCCCCTGCCGGGGGGCCGCAAGCACCCTTCGGCCCCGTGCAGCCGCGCATGAGGGCGCGCTGATCGGCGGGACGGGCAGGCGACGCAACCGGACGTGACGAGAGAAGCCGATACGCATACCCCGCCACCGGCCCGCTGGACCTCTTGGCGTCCGACTGCGTCTGGGGAGCACGCGGGGTTAGCCGAGCGTCTTGCCCAGCCACTCGAGGACGGCCGCCATCGCGTCCGGGTCGAGCTCGGCCGCGTCGTCGTTGTACGGCGTGCCGAGTCCGGCGAGCACCTCAGCACGCGGATGCGTCTCGTGTTTGAGGACGTGGTTCGCGTCGGGCGGGAAGACGAACTCGATGTCGTCCCGGCCGGCGGCCGCCCGCCGCAGCGGCCCACCGTCGGCCTCGACGTCGATCTGGACATCCTTGCCGCCGATCAGCACGAGCACCGGCACGGTGACGCGGGGAAGGAAGTCCGCCGCATCCTCCGTGAACAGCTCGCGTGCGAACGGGAGGTTGGCCGGGGACTCGAAGCCGAGGAACACGTTCCGCACCGGCTCGGGGAGGCGCTCATCGGGGGCTGCGGGCTCTCCAGCCGCGTACCGGGCAACGGCCTCCTGCGCCAGTGCGACGAGTTCGGGTGCGCCGGCGAGCTGCTCGGTGAGCTGCGTCACGAGCACCTTGCCGATGGAGCGGCCGGGTGCGCCGGTGAGCACGAGCGCCGAGAGCGGAGGCGACTGCTGCGATGTCGCGTAGTGGAGCAGATGGATGCATCCCTCGCTGTTGCCGAAACCGGCGAGCCACTCGCCATCGACAGACGGGTCCGCGACCAGCGTGGCGGTCGCCGCGACGAGCTCGTCGAGATGGGACTGCATGCTGATGTGCCCGATCATCGCCGGAAGATTCTCCATCACATGGGGACCGGACGCGCGCTTGTCGTACCTGATCGACGCGTAGCCTG
>JAJXWF010000085.1 GCA_021781735.1 Actinomycetes bacterium | reverse complement strand
CGTCGGCGCCGTCATCATCGGCGGCGGTGCCCAGACCACCGGGGCGATGACGGCCGCGGCGGCGGTCGGGTCGTTGCTGGCCGGGGTGTTCTCGGGTCCGCTCGGTCGTGTGCATGCGCAGGGGCGGGCGATCGCGTGGGCCGTGGTCGGCTGGGGACTGGCCATCAGCGCGTTCGGCGCCGTGCTGGTGATGGCCACGCACGCGACCGGCGCGTCCCGGACGTCGGTGCTGTGGCCGGCGCTCGCAGCCGCGGCGTTCTGCCTCGCCGTCGCGGGGGCGGCCGACGCGGTCAGCGCGGTGTTCCGCACGACGATCCTGCAGAGCGCCACCCCGGACGCGATGCGCGGACGGCTCCAGGGGGTGTTCCTGGTGGTCGTCGCAGGCGGCCCGCGGCTCGGCGACCTCTTGGGCGGTGCCGGCGCGACCTGGTGGGGCGAGGGCGTCGCGGCGGTGGTCGGCGGGATCGTGTGCGTGGGTGCGGTCGCGGTGCTGATGCGTCGGCAGCCGCGGTTCCTGGCCTACGACGCGCGTGACCCGCAGCCCTGAGTGCGGGTTGCGCCGGATCCGGGGTGTCGCTCGGCACGAGGTGCGTCGAGCGCCCTCCCGTCGGCGAGACGACTCGGCGAGGCCGACAGCCTAGGGGCGGATGAAGTTCGGGCTCGACAGGTGCTCGCGGGCGGCGATCAGCTCGGCCACGACCTCGTGCTCGGTCTCCGGTGTCATCGACGCCTTCATCAACGACGCGCCGAGGGCCAGGGGTGCTTCGCCGGTGCGTCGGGGCGGGAGCAGGATGGCGAGCCCGTAGACGCTCGGATTGGTCTCGCCGTCATCGACGGCGTACCCCCGCGCGCGGGTCGCCTCGAGCTTCGCCAGCAGGGCGTCGACCGACGTGGTGGAACGCTCGGTCCACGCGGGAAGCGTGCCCGGCTCCGCGAAGCGGGCCCGCACCTCGTCGGCGTCGAGCTCGGCGAGCAGCACCGAGCCGACGGCCGTCACCGTCGCGGGGAAACGATCACCGACCGTGGCCGAGAGGCGCAACGGCGCCCGGCCTTCGTGACGGGCGAGGTACAGCACCATCGTGGAGTCGAGCAGGGCGATCTGGAGGAGCTCGTGCTGGAGCACAGGCGACTCGGCGCACACCCGATAGAACTCGCGGAGGAGGTCGAACCCGCGGACGTACGCGCCGCCGAGCTCCACGGTCTTGCGCCCCAGCGCGTAGCCGAGCTCGTTCTTGGAGACGAGCGACGCCTGCTCGAGGGCGATGCACAGGTTGAGGGTCGAGGACTTCGCCAGTCCGAGGGTTCGCGCGATGTCGGTCAGGCCGAGCGGACGGCCCTCCTCGGCCAGGAGGGTGAGGATGGCGGCGGCGCGGGTGACCGCGGGCGCCGGGCTCTTCTCGTCGTCCTCGAGCACTGCCACCGGTTCACGTCCTGGGGTCGGGGTCCACGTGGTGCGAGCAAGAGCCAGCATAGGCGGCGATCACACCGTGACCCGGCTGTGCGGCGACGGCTCGCCGCCGGCGCCGGTCAGTAGAAGTGAACGGTGTCGACCCGGTTGATCAGCGGCTCGCCGTCGAGCAGCCGGGTCGCGTTGGCCGCGAAGAGCTCGGCGATCAGCCGGTCCTCGTTGTCGTTGAGCGCAGCGGTATGGGGTGAGATCAAGACGTTGTCCAGCGTCCACAGCGGGTCGTCCTGCGGCAGCGGCTCCTCGACGAACACGTCGAGACCGGCGAACCCGACGCGCCCGTCCGTCAGGGCCTCGACCAGCGCCTCCTGGTCGATCACGTTGCCTCGCCCGACGCTCGCGACGATGACGCCGGGCTTGACGCCCGCAAGCACGTCGCGACTGATCATCTTGTACGTGCCCTCGGTGCCGGGCAGCGTGTTGACGATCGCGTCCGCCTGGCCGACCGCCTCGGCGAGTCGCTCCGGCATCACGATCTCCGCGACGCCGTCGACCTCGATCTGCTCACGATTGACCCCGACGACGCGGGCACCCAGCGCGGCGAACCGGGAGGCGACGCCGCGCCCGATGTTGCCCATCCCGACGACGACGACGGTCATCTCGCTGACCTGCTTCATCGCCCACCGATCGGTCCAGAGGCGTTGCGCCTTCTGGGCCTGCAGCCGGGGAAGCGACTTGGCGCCGGCCAGCACGGCGAAGAGGGCGAACTCGCCGAGGGGGCCGCTGTGGGGCCCCGCGGACGTCGAGAACCGGACTCGGGCGAGCTCCTCGTCGGTGAGCCCTGCGGCCTTGACCTGCCCGCCACCACCGGCGGCCATGGTGTGGACCCACCGCAGGCGCGGGTTGGCGCGGACCGTGCGAGCCAGAGCAACGGGATCGGTGTCGGGCAGCCCGTACAGCGCGTCCGCCGAGTCGACGAGCGCCTCGAAGGCGACCTGGTCTGCCGGGGTCCGGACGAACGTCGGGTCACCCTCGTGGTCACCGGGCCAGCGCATCGGCGGGAGCAGCGTCTGGTCGCACACGATGTCCAGGCGGGGCTCGAGGCGCGTCAGCAGAGCGCAGAGCTCGTCGGTGAGCGGGGTCGCGATGGCGACCCGGAGGCGGTTCGGCGTGCTCATGGGGATCTCCTCAGGCAGGTATCTGACAAGAGACATCATAGCGAACGATGTTCATCACGATGAACTCTTGGTCGTGCTGGTCTCAGTCCACGGAGCCGACGAGCGTCCCGAGGCCGTCGATCGAGATCGCGGTCGTGGCTCCCGGGCGGACGGTGGCAGAGGTGCCCGGCGCACCGGTCATCAGCACATCGCCAGGGCCGAGGGTCATGTGCGCCGTGACGTAGCAGAACGCCTCGATCGCGTCCCAGGCGAGGCCTGCCGTCGAGGAGCTCGCGGCGCGCACGCCGTCGACGACGACCTCGATCGACAGGTCGTGCGGGTCCAGGTCCGTCTCGATCCACGGTCCGATCGGTGTGAAGCCGTCACCGTTCTTCGCCTGGGTGAACAACGGGTCGAGGAGGACCTGGTCGACCGCCGTGACGTCGTTCCCGATCGTCCATCCGAGGACCACGTCGGCCAGCTGGTCGGGCATGACGTCGCGGCAGACCGTGCGGACGACGAGGGTCAGCTCGCCCTCGATCCGCACCTCGCCCCGGCGCGGGTCCACATGCACGACGTCACCCGGACCGACCACCGTGCGCGCCGACTTCATGAACGCCTGAGGCGGCCGCGCGCGGTCGGCCGGCCCCGAGTTGTGCGACATGCCGAGCACGACGCGTGGCTCGACGGGTGACAGAAGCACGGTCGTCGACTGCGGTCGCCGTTCCCCGGTCCTGACGAGTGGCCGTGCGAAGACGTCCTCGACCACGGCCCAGTCCGCGCCGTCCGCGACGGCGTGGACCGCACCTTCGGGAGTGGAGATCCTGGCCAGCCGCATCAGTCGTCGTTCCCGACGTCCCAGAGGCGGATGACGACCTTGCCCGAGCCGTCGGAGTCCTTGGCCTTCTCGAAGGCCTCGACGGCGGCATCGGGCCCGAGCTCGTGGGTGATGACCTGCTCGATGGTGGGATCGGCGGCGAGAAGACGCACCGCCTCGTCGATCTCGTCCTTGAAGCGGAACGAACCGCGGAGCAGCACCTCCTTGGAGACCAAGGGCGCCAGGGCGATCGGGTGAGGCCCGGCGGCCAGCATGCCGACCTGGACGACGACGCCCGCGCGACGCACCGCGACGACGGCGGCATTGACGGCCGCAGCGGCGCCCGAGCACTCGAGCACCACGTCGAACGCACCGTCGGGCATCTCGTCGCGACCGACCTGAAGCGTCGCCTGGACGCCGAGCGCTGCCGCCCGCGCCAGGGGACCGGCAAGTGCGTCAGTGGACACCACCTCGGCGGCCCCGGCTGCCAGAGCCGCGGCCGCGGCGAGCAGGCCGATCGGTCCGGAGCCCGACACGAGAACGCGCTTGCCGGCCACGCCACCGGCGACGGCGAGCGCGTGCAGGCCGACGGCAAGCGGCTCGGCCAGGCTCGCCCGACGCAGCGGCAGCCCGGGAGGCAGGGGGCGGACCATCCCTGCGGCCACGACGAGGTACTCGCTCATACCGCCCTGGGTGTGCGGCCACGTCGACGCGCTGCCGAGATAGGCGCCGTTCGGCCACAGGTGGGGCTGGTCCTCGATGCCGGGTTCCGGCGTGCCGAACGTCGCGGGGTGGACGGTCACCGGCGTGCCCGGGGCGTAGGTGCCGGACGGGTCCAGGTCGACCCGCCCGGACACCTCATGGCCGGGAACCAGCGGCTCGCGCACGACGAACGCGCCGTTCGCCCCGTCGAAGTAGTAGTGCAGGTCGGACCCGCAGATTCCGGCGTACGCCATCCGCAGGCGCACCTGACCCGCCCCCGGCTCGGGGGTGGGCACGTCCTCCTCGCGCAGGTCGAGCCTGCCGTGGATGACCAGCGCTCTCATCGGTTCTCCTTGTTCTGCGAGGTTCTGCGAGGTTCTGCGAGGTTCTGCGATGTGGCGCGGGTCGCGCGACGGCACGCGCCCGGATCCTCCTGACCGGTCGGGATCAGACCACGGACGTCATGCCGCCGTCGACGAAGATGTTCTGACCGGAGACGAAGCTGGAGGCGTCGCTCGCGAGGTAGACGAGCGTGCCGATGAGCTCGGAGACGTCGCCCCAGCGCTGGGCCGGCGTCCGCTGGGTGACCCAGGCGTCGAACGCCGCGTCGGTCCACAGGGCCCGATTCATCTCGGTCGCGAAGTACCCGGGAGAGATCGCGTTGACCTGCACGCCTGAGCGCGCAAGGTCGGCGGCCATCCCCTTGGTGAGCATCACCAGGCCGCCCTTGGAAGCGGAGTACGGGGCGATCGTCTGGCGCGCGAGCATCGACTGGACCGAGGCGATGTTGATCACTTTGCCCGATCCGCGCTGGGCCATCCCTGGCGTGAGCTGGCGGGAGACGTAGAACGCGCTCGAGAGGTTGGTCGCGACGACGTCGTCCCAGTCCTGCGTGGTGAACTCGTTGAACGGCGCGCGTCGCTGGATTCCCGCGTTGTTGACGAGGATGTCCGGCACCCCACGATCGGCGACGAGCGTCGAGAGAGCGTCCGCGACCGCGCCCGCATCGGTGACGTCGAAGGTCACGGCGCCCACCGGACGCCCGCACGACTCGGCGACGGCGCGGGCGGCCTCCGTCAGCGCGGGCCCGCCGCGACCGTGGAGCACCACGTCGGCCCCTGCCTCGGCCAGCCCGTGGGCGAGCGTGAGGCCGAGGCCCCGCGAGGATCCGGTGACGAGCGCGAGCCGGCCGGTGAGGTCGAAGAGAGAGGTGATCATTCGCAGAATGTAGCAATATGCTGACCGTCGTTCAACCGGACGCACGTTCGTCGCGAAAGTCGGGTACAGTGCGTCATGATGTGCAGCACACTGAACAGCGTTTGCTAGAGTGACCCCTTGTGCCGATGGCGGCATGCGGTGCGACGCAGGGACGAGGAGGTCCGGATGCGCGACGTGGGATTCATCGGCCTGGGTGTGATGGGTCGCCCGATGGCGGAGCACGTGCGTGCCGCTCTGGCGGGTGGCGAGAGGGCGCTCGTCGTCCACACGATCGAGCGCGAGGCGGCGCGGTCGCTCGTGGAGCGTGGTGCCGTGTGGGCAGCCTCGCCGCGCGAGGTCGCCGCGCGATGCGACGTCGTGGTCGTGATGGTCCCCGACCTGGCGGCGGTCCGCGCCGTCCTGGACGGCGCCGACGGCGTGCTGGCGGGCGTCGTCGCTCCGCTCGCGCTCGTCATCTCCTCGACCGTGAGCCCGCAGGCCGTGCGCGACCTGGATCGCGAGCTCGCGGCCGCGACCGCGGGCCTCGTCGGTGTCGTCGACGCCCCGGTCTCGGGGGGGCAGGTCGGCGCCGAGGCGGGGACGTTGTCGATCATGGTCGGCGGGCCGGACGGCCTCGTCGCGCGGGTGCTCCCGGTGATCGGCGCTGCCGGCCGGGCCGTGCACCTCGGGCCGTTGGGGGCCGGGCAGGTCGCCAAGGCGTGCAACCAGCTGATCGTGGCCGCCGAGCTCGCGTCCATCGCCGAAGCCGCGGTCGTCGCCGAGCGGGCAGGCTTGGACGTCGCGCAGCTGTTCGACCTCCTCCAGGGCGGCTACGCGGCCTCGACCGTCCTGACGGACAAGGCGCAGCGCTTCGCCGAGAAGGACTACCGCGTCTCCGGAGCCGCGCGGTTCCTGGTGAAGGATCTCGCCGCCTACCTCGACGAGGCGACTCGCACCGGGACCCCGACGCTGCTGGCGGATCGGCTGCACGGTGCGTTCAGCGACCTCACGGCGGCCGGCCTGGGCAACCAGGACTCCGCCGTCATCCGCAAGTGGATCGAGAGCCCCCAGGACTGAGTCCCGCACCCTCAGCCCGGCCTCCTGCAACGCCTGAACCCACCGCGATCGCCCACCGGGACGAAGGAGATCTCCAGATCACATTTCGAACACGGTTCGACGGATCGAACCGCGGGCTTGTACACCGTATATCGAACACTGTCTCATGGTCTGAACGAAGGAGGTCCCAGTGACCGGCAACGACGCCCCACGCAGCACCGCGCTGCTGCCTGCTGACGCACTCGTGACGCGCCTCGCCACCGGTGCGTCATGGTCCGAAGGGCCCGTGTGGCTGGCAGGGGCCGGCGTGCTGCGCTGGAGCGACATCCCGGGCGACCGGATCCTCGAGGTGGACCCCGTGTCGGGCGTCACGACGGTGCACCGCACCGATGTCGAGTTCACCAATGGTCGGACCCTCGATCTGGACGGCTCGGTCGTGCAGTGCTCGCACGGCCGGCGCCGCGTCGAGCGCGAGCGGGACGGCGTGGTGACGTCGCTCGTCGACTCGTGGGACGGCCACCGGCTCAACTCGCCGAACGACGTCGTGGTCGCGTCCGACGGTGCGGTGTGGTTCAGCGATCCGCCCTACGGCATCGTGCAGCCGCACGAGGGCCACCCCGGGGTGCGCGAGTACGGCGGCTGCTACGTGTTCCGACTCGACCAGGCGAGCGGCGAGGTCCGGCCCGTCGTCCTCGACGTCGAAGAGCCGAACGGTCTGGCCTTCTCTCCCGACGAGCGACTGCTGTACGTCTCGGACACCTCAGCCGCCCTGCGCACGGACGGCACGGGCAACCACCACATCCGCGTGTACGAGGTCGGTCCCGACGGCACGTGCACAGGCGGGCGGGTCTTCGCCGAGATCGACGGCGGCCTGTCCGACGGCTTCCGCGTCGACGTGGAGGGTCGTGTCTGGACCTCGGCCGGTGCGGCGGTCCAGGTGTTCGCCCCGACGGGCGAGCTGCTCATCACGGTGCCCGTGCCTGAGACGGTCGGCAACCTGTGCTTCGGCGGACCCGACGGGACCGACCTGTTCATCGCCGCGACCACGAGCATCTACCACCTGGCCACCCTCACCAGGGACGCGGTCGGCCCGCGGGTGGCGTCATGAGCCAACAGCCCGAGGTCCGTCCCGTCGTGGCGGCCGACACCCCTTCGCCCGCCGCCTTCCGGGCGATCCAGGTGCTCGAGACGATCAGCAGACGGAGCGCGCCGATGACCATCACCGAGATCGCGGTGGCCATCCCGCTCGCGAAGTCCTCGGTGTCCAACCTTCTCGAGAGCCTCGAGGCGGCCGGCGTCGTGCGTCGCGCGCAGGGGGGCTGGACGTTGGACTACAAGGCGCTCGAGATCGGGCAGGCGGTCCTGACCTCGACGGACCTCGTGGCCGAGTTCCGCCGCCTGACCGGTCAGCAACGCTTCCTCGCGCGCGAGACCACCCTGCTGGCCGTGCTCGACGGCGTCGATGTCCTCTACGTCGCGCGGCACGACGGTCAGCAGGAGATCCGCCTCGCGAGCGACATCGGCCGACGTCTCCCTGCGGTCGTCACGGCCCTGGGCAAGGCGATGCTGGCGAGCCTGCCCGACGTCGAGCTCGAGCGCCGGCTCGCGACCATCGAGACGATGCCCCGGCCGACCTCCAGATCCCACCGCACGGTGGACGAGCTCCGGCGCGACCTCGCGGCGTGCCGGGCCCGCGGCTACGCGATCGACGACGAGCAGAACACCCCGGGCGTCACCTGCTTCAGCGTCGCGCTCTCCGGGGCACGTCAGCCCACCGCGGTGAGCACCACGCTCCTCACCCAGCGCGTGACCCCTCAGCACCGGGAGCGGCTGATCGCCGACCTCGGCACCCTCTCGACCAGCCTCGGCATGTTCGCCAGGGCATGACCGTCATGACCACCACGGAAGGAGATGTCCTGCGATGACAGCCACCGCCGAGCCGCCCGCGGCCCAGATCCCGCTGCTGCAGGTCACGGGGCTCGACAAGTCGTTCTTTGCCACCCACGCGGCAGCCGATGTCAGCTTCACGATCCACCAGGGCGAGATCGTCTCGCTCCTCGGTGAGAACGGCGCCGGGAAGTCCACCGTCGTCAAGATGCTCGCGGGCGTCTACAAGCCCGACGCGGGCGAGATGCTGCTGTCCGGCGCGAGCCTCGACGCGCCCGGCGTCCGCCAGCAGGTGTCGTTCGTCCACCAGACCCTCGGTCTGGTCGAGTGGATGACCGTCGCGGAGAACATCGCCCAGACGCTCGGCTACCCACGCCGCATGGGTCTCATCAGCCGGTCGGCGATGCGCCGTCAGGCCGAGGAGGTGCTCGACGCGATCGGCGGCGGCGTGGACCCCGAGGCGAGGATCTTCGACCTGCCCCGCACCGAGCGCAGCCTCCTCGCCATCGCCCGTGGGCTGGTGTCCAAGCCCAAGCTGCTCGTGCTCGACGAGCCGACCGCCTCGTTGCCGGCGTCCGACGTCGAGCGCCTCTTCACGGTGCTCAGGCGGCTCCGCGACCAAGGCGTCGGCATGATCTACGTGTCGCACCGGCTCGACGAGATCTACCAGATCTCCTCGCGCGCGGTCGTGATGCGCAATGGGCGGGTGGTCGCCGACCGTCGGGTCGAGAACCTCACCCACAACCAGCTCGTCGAGCTGATCGTCGGGCACGACACCGTGTCGCCGGTCTTCGATCCGCCGGCCGACGACGTCCGCGTCGCACTGGACGGCGTCACCGTCGCCGGGGCCGGCCCCGTCTCGCTGACGGTCCGCCGAGGCGAGGTCATCGCTCTCTGCGGCCTCCGCGGCGCCGGGCAGGAGCTCGTCGGGCGGGCCGTCGCCGGGGCGATCCCGACGACGGGCGGGTCGATGGCTCTCGACGGCTCGCCCTTCGCGCCGTCCTCGCCGCAGGAGGCCGTGCGCCGCGGGATCGGGTTCGCCACGTCCAACCGCGAGACCGAATCGGTCGCCGCCGGGATGACCGTGCGCGAGAACCTCTTCCTCAACCCTGCCGTCTGGGGGCGCAAGGCGTGGCAGTTCCGCACGACGCGGGCCGAGCGGGTCCTCGCAGCCGAGTACATCCGCACGTTCGACGTGCGGCCAACCGATCCGGAGCTCCCGCTCGACACCCTGTCGGGCGGCAACCAGCAGAAGGTCATCCTCGCCCGCTGGTTCGGCGTCGGTCGCTCGGTGGTGGTGCTCGAGGAGCCCACCATGGGCGTCGACGTCGGCGCCAAGGCGGAGATCTACGGACTCCTCGGCGCCGCGGTGCGCAGCGGCACGGCGGCGATCGTCGTCTCCACGGACATGGAGGAAGTCGCGAAGATCGCCCACCGCGCGCTGGTGATGGGCCGCGGCCGCGTCGTCGCGGAGCTCGGCGGCGCCGACCTGACCATCGCCAACCTGGTCGCTGCTGCATCCGACCTCGACCGAACGACCACCAACGACGTGACCCCGGAGGCTCGCGCATCATGACCATGCACACATCGGTGAAGTCGACCGCCTTGGAGCCCGGTCGCGGGGCCCCGTGGCACCGCAAGATCGTCGCGAACTACGGCATGGTCATCCTCACCGTCATCCTGTTCGCGATCTTCGCCATCGCCCGACCGGACACGTTCGCCTCGGCGCTGAACTTCCGGCTGCTCGCGTCGAGCAAGTCGGTGCTCCTGATCCTCGCCCTGGCGGTGACCGTCCCGATGGTCGCCGGCAAGATCGACCTGTCGATCGGCTACGGCGTCGGCCTGTGGCAGGTCATGGCGCTGTCCTGGCAGATCAAGGGCATGGACTACCGCCTGGTGATCCTGCTGGTGATCGTGGGCGGCGGCGTCGTCGGCCTGCTCAACGCGCTGCTGGTCGAGCTCGCCCAGGTCGACGCGTTCGTCGCGACGCTGGCCACCGGGCAGGTCATCTACGCCACGACGTACTGGTACACCGGCGGCAAGCAGATCACCGACTCCGCCGGGGTGCGAGCCTCCGCCTTCGACGGCCTGTCCACCTGGTCGCTCGGCCCGATCCCGGGCCCCTTCGTCATCGCCGTGGTGCTCGGGATCCTGCTGTGGCTCGTCCTCGACTACATGCCCGTCGGTCGCTATCTGTACGCGGTCGGCGCCAACCCGGCCGCGGCACGCCTGACCGGCATCCCGCGCCGCCGTTACGTCGTCGGCGCGATGGTCTCCTCGGGGATGCTCACCGCGGTCGCCGGCATCCTGCTCGTCTCACGCCAGGCCGGGGTCGCCCAGTCCAACATCGGGCCGGAGTACCTGCTGCCCGCTCTGGCCGCGGCCTTCCTCGGGTCGACGACGATCAGGCCGGGTCGCGTGAACGGCCTCGGCACCGTGCTGGGTGTCGCGATCGCCACGATCGGCATCTCCGGGCTCGAGCAGCTGCTGCCGGGCCGTTTCTACCTCGAGCCGCTCTTCAACGGGCTGACGCTCGTCGCTGCGATCACCATCGCCTCGCTGGCCAGCCGCCGCCGTGTGTCGCAAGCCGACGCGCCGGTCGCGGCGCCACCCACGGACCCGTCGGACGCCTCGGCAGACGAGGTGCGGACGGCGGCCATCACCTGACGTCGGCGGGCCCCCGACCCGTCGCCAGCACCACCCGCACGCCAGCACGATCCGGCCGAGCACCGCAGCCCGGTCGGCAGCACCCCTCACAGGAAGAAGACCGGACCATGAGCCGTACCCGAAAGCGGCGTCCACACCTCTGGGCGATCGTCACCGTGCCGACCCTGCTGATCGCCACCCTCGCCGCCTGCTCGAGCGGTAGCGTCTCGGCCGCCTCCTCGTCGGCGGCGCCGAGCAGCGCGGCGAGCGCGACCTCGTCGAGCAGCACGGACTTCTCCTCGATCATCCCCTCGGGCGACATCGTCGCCTTCTCGAAGCAGCTCGTCGCGACGAGCCTCTCCGCGACCAAGGGCTTCACCCCGCCGTCGACCGGTCCGAAGGCGCAGAAGCCGGGCGCGACGATCGCCTTCGTCGGGAGCGACCTGACCAACGGTGGCGTCAACGCCGTGTCGCAGGGCGTCCAGGAAGCGGCCGGCGTGATCGGTTGGAAGGTCGACGTGTACGACGGCAAGGCGACGGCCCAGGGGCGCACCGATGCGCTCAACCAGGCCATCGCGTCGAAGCCCGCGGCGATCGTGCTGGGCGGCTTCGACCCGACCGAGCAGGCGGCGACGATCGCCACCGCGGACAAGGCCGGGATCCCGGTCGTCGGTTGGCACGCCGGTGCCAAGACCGGGCCGGGCAACGGGCTCTTCACCAACGTGTCGACGGATCCCCTGCTGGTGTCCCAGCTTGCCGCCGCCTATGCGGTCGCCGACTCCAACGGCACCGCCGGGGTGGCCATCTTCACCGACGGCCAGTACGACATCGCGGTCCTCAAGGCGCAGGCGATGAAGGCCTACATCAAGGCGTGCAGCGGCTGCTCGGTGCTGGACTACGAGGACTCGCCCATCGCCGAGGCGGACCAGCGGATGCCCGGCATCATCTCCAACCTGCTCCAGACATACGGGAAGAAGCTCACCTACCTGCTCGCGATCAACGGCAACTACTTCGGTGGAGCTCAGCAGGCCTTGCGTGCGGCAGGCAACAGCCCGGCAGGGCCGCCGAAGTCCGTCGCGGCGGGTGACGGCGACGCGGCCGAGTTCCAGCGGATCCGCAACGTCGACTACCAGGCGGCCACGGTTGCCGAGCCGTTGCTCCTGCAGGGGTGGCAGCTGGTCGACGAGATCAACCGGGCTCTCGCGGGCCAGCCGGCGTCGACCTTCGTCGCAGCCCCCGGCCTGATCACCAAGGAGAACGTGCCCTCCGGCAGCGTGTTCGACCCGGCGAGCGGCTACCGGGCCGTGTACAAGACGGTGTGGGGCAAGTAGCTCGGCAGACCGAGGGGGCGCCCGCCGCTGCGGGCGCCCCCTCGCGCGCGCCTGCGTGCACCGCCACGGGTCGTCGACGACGTCGGTTCAGTGGGAGGTGCGGGCTTCGACGAACGTCGCGACGATCCGCTCGACAGGGGCCGTGAAGTCGACCACGACGCCGTCCTCGTCCGCCTCGAGCGGTTCGAGCGTGGCGAGCTGCGAGGTGACGAGCGAAGCCGGCATGTAGTGGTCCGCGCGACCTGCCACGCGCGGGCCGAGCACCGACGGATCTCCGGCCAGGTGCAGGAACACGGCGTGCGGCGCTCCGTCGCGCAGCACGTCCCGGTAGCGACGTCGCAGTGCGGAGCAGCCGATGACGCCGCCCGCGGGGTGCGCGGCGAGCCATCTGCCGACCTCGCGGAGCCAGGGCGCGCGGTCCGCATCGTCCAGCGGCCGACCGGCGGCCATCTTCGCGACGTTGGCTGCCGGGTGCATGTCGTCGGCATCGGCGTACGGCACGCCGAGGCGATCGGCCAGGGCTTGGCCCACGGTCGACTTGCCCGAGCCGCTCACCCCCATGACGACGACCTGCGGTCCGGTGGTGGGGGGAACGGGCACGGGACGCTCCTCGGCAGTGCCGGGTCGTGTGCCCGGGTGAACGTGGTCGACCTATCCTACGAGATCTGTCCATACGGATGAATTCCGTTTGACCAACTGATCGAGATCGTGTGCTGACCGAGCTGCCGCGCACCGGCGCCGTCGGGCGGGGTTCGTCTCGACGGGCCGTGCGGCCGGACCGCCCCGCGCTCAGGCGGGAGCGGCCTCCCCGGCGGTCGGCTCGTCGCACGTCGTCGCACCGCCCACGGCGTCCCCGCCATCGACGGTCCGCTCGTGGAGCTCCGCGGTGCCGGCGCGCAGCGTGCGCAGCGACACCAGCGTCGCCAGGACGGCGAACACGGCGGAGCCCATGACCACCAAGAACCCGCCGTGCGAG
>JAJXWF010000084.1 GCA_021781735.1 Actinomycetes bacterium | reverse complement strand
CTGATGAAGTTCACCGACGGATTCTGGGGTCTTCGACCCGGCGTGCGGGCGCTCTATGCGCGCGAGGCTCACGACATCGTGACCGGCGAGGGAACACTCTCGGTGATCGCCCCGAGCAAGCTCGTGCGGCACCGCGGCGACACGCTCAACAACGCGACGCTGACCGTGCGGCTCGACTCCCCGATGGCGGGCGTGATCGGCGTCCACATCGAGCACTTCGCGGGCGCTCGCCGAGCCCCCGGCTTCGAGTTCCTCCGGCGTGAGCACAGCGCGGTCCGGGTGGACGCCGGCCCGGACGCCGCCACCCTCACGAGCGGTGAGCTCACCGCGACCGTGCACCAGGGGGACCCGTGGCAGGTCGAGTTCTCCGCCAGGGGACGCCTGCTAACCTCGAGCGGACGCGATTCGCTGGCACAGATGTCGGTCGATCCGGACGCCCTCGTCGACAGCCAGGTATGGGTCGCCGACGAGGGCATCCCCGTGCGGTCGGCCGCCTACATGCTCGCCCAACTGGACCTCGCCGTCGGCGAGTTCGTCTATGGGCTCGGCGAGCGCTTCGGGCCGGTGGTGAAGAACGGCCAGAGCATCGACCTGTGGAACGCCGACGGGGGCACGTCGAGCGAGCAGGCCTACAAGAACGTGCCTTTCTACCTCACGAACCGCGGCTACGGCGTGCTCGTCGACCACACGGGACCGGTGTCGTTCGAGATCGGTTCGGAGGCGGTAGAGCGCGTGCAGTTCTCGGTTCCGGGCGAGCGGCTGAGCTTCTACGTCATCGACGGTCCCACTCCCAAGGACGTGCTGGAACGCTATACGGCGCTGACCGGCCGACCGTCCGCCGTGCCGGCCTGGTCGTACGGCCTGTGGCTCTCGACGAGTTTCACCACCGACTACGACGAGGCGACGGTGACGCGCTTCGTCGACGCGATGGCCGAGCGCGACCTGCCCTTGTCGGTCTTCCACTTCGACTGCTTCTGGATGCGGGAGTTCACCTGGTGCGACTTCGAATGGGACCCGCGCACGTTCCCAGACCCGCCGGGAATGCTGTCCCGGCTGCACGACAAGGGCCTGCGCGTCTGCGTGTGGATCAACCCGTACATCGGGCAACGCTCCCGGCTGTTCGAGGAGGCGGTGGCGTCCGGGTACCTCGTCACCCGGCCGAACGGCGAGCCGTGGCAGTGGGACCTCTGGCAGGCGGGAATGGGCCTGGTCGACTTCACGAATCCGCAGGCCACGGCCTGGTACCAGGACAAGCTGCGGGGACTCGTGGAGATGGGTGTCGACACGTTCAAGACCGACTTCGGCGAACGCGTGCCGTTGGACGTGGTGTTCGCCGACGGCACGCTCCCCGAGCACATGCACAACCTCTACACACACCTCTACAACAAAGCCGTTCACGACGTGCTCGTGGAGACGCGGGGCGAGGGCGAGGCCGTGCTGTTCGCCCGCTCCGCCACGACGGGCGGCCAGCGGATGCCCGTCCACTGGGGCGGAGACAGCACATCCTCGTTCCCATCGATGGCCGAGACGCTGCGCGGGGGCCTGTCGCTCGCGTTCAGCGCATTCGGCTTCTGGAGCCATGACATCGGGGGCTTCGAGGGCACCCCCGACCCCAATGTCTTCAAGCGCTGGGTGGCCTTCGGCCTGCTCTCGAGCCATTCCCGTTTCCACGGCAGCAACTCCTACCGGGTGCCGTGGATGTTCGACACGGACCCACGCACCGGGGAGGTGGACGAGTCGCCGACGAGCGCGGTGGCGGTGACCCGCCGGTTCGCGAAGCTCAAGAACCGGCTCATGCCCTACCTCTACTCGGTGGGCGCCGAAGCGTCCGACCGGGGCATCCCCGTGCTGCGGCCGATGCTGCTCGAATTCCCCGACGACCCGGCCGTGGCGCATCTCGACCGCCAGTACATGCTCGGACCCGACCTGCTCGTCGCACCCGTGTTCTCCGCTGCGGGCGAGGTGAGCTTCTACCTGCCCGCAGGCACGTGGACGAGCCTGCTCACCGGGGAGCGGGTTCCCGGCGGCGGCTGGCGCACCGAGACGCACGGGCTCGACTCGCTGCCACTCTACGTACGCGAGGGCGCGGTGCTGCCGATCGGTGAGCGCGACGACCTGCCCGACTACGACTACCTCAGCGGGCTCACCCTCCGGGTGTATCCGGGGGCCGCCGGAGCGCCGGTGCGCCTGGTGACGACCGGGGGTGAGCGAGTCGAGATCGACATGGTCCCGGACGGCCGAGGCGGCTTCGGGGCCTTCGCCCGCGGGATCCCCATCCGGGTCGAGACCGTCTGACCGGCGCCGTCGACGCCACCGATCCAGGAGGGACACGATGAGAACGCCGGCACAGGTTGCCACCGCGGCGACGAGCATCCGGTGGTGGCGCCGCGGGCCGACGGGTGACCGGTCGCGTCCGGGCAACGAGGACGATGAAAGCCGAGAGAGAAGGTCGACGATGACGGATTCAGGCCGGGCCGCGGGGCGGATGCTGCGCGTCGGGATGGTGGGCCACGGGTTCATGGGGGCGGCCCATTCGCACGCGTGGCGCACCGCTCACCGGTTCTTCGAGCTTCCGGCGACGCCACAGATGACGGCGGTCGCGGGGCGCGATGCCCGGCGCGTCGCGGAGGCCGCCGAGCGGCAGGGATGGCTCAGCACCGAGACCGATTGGCGCCGGCTCGTGGAGCGCGACGACATCGACCTGATCGACATCTGCACGCCCGGGGATACCCATCGCGAGATCGCGCTCGCGGCGCTGGAGGCGGGCAAGCATGTGCTCTGCGAGAAGCCGCTCGCCAACACGGTGGCCGAGGCGGAGGAGATGGCCGACGCCGCCCGCCGCGCGTCCGAGCGTGGTCGGA
This sequence comes from Actinomycetes bacterium, assembly GCA_021781735.1. Classification (GTDB taxonomy): domain Bacteria; phylum Actinomycetota; class Actinomycetes; order Propionibacteriales; family Propionibacteriaceae; genus JAJYQH01. Next base: position 10,450 of record JAJXWF010000084.1, on the reverse strand, counting down.
TCGCGATGTGCGGGTTCACCTACCGACGGGTGCCGGCGGTGTCGCTCGCCCGGCGCTTCGTCGACGAGGGGCGACTGGGTGTGATCCGCCACGTGCGAGCCCAGTACCTCCAGGACTGGTTGAGTGATGCGACCGCCCCGCTCACGTGGCGCCTGGACAGGTCGACGGCCGGCAGCGGCTCGCTCGGCGACATCGGCGCGCACATCATCGACATGGCGCAGTGGGTCGTCGGCCGCCGGATCGAGGGGCTCTCGGCGGTGCTGCGGACCTTCGTGACCGAGCGTCCGATCGGGGGCGAGTTCGTCGGGCTCGGTGGCGCGGGTTCCGCCGACGGGCCCAAGGGACCGGTGAGCGTCGACGACGCGACCGCGTTCACCGCACGCTTCGCCGGTGGTGCGCTCGGCGTGTTCGAGGCGACGCGGTTCGCGCTGGGGCACAAGAACAGCCTCCGCCTGGAGATCAACGGGTCGTTGGGGTCGGTGGCCTTCGATTTCGAGGACATGAACACCCTGCAGTACTACGACGGCGCCGACGATGCCGAGGCGCAGGGATTCCGTCGGATCAACGTCACCGAGGCGGTGCACCCCTACACCGGCAACTGGTGGCCCTCGGGTCACGGACTCGGCTACGAGCACAGCTTCACCCACCAGGTCGCCGACCTCGTACGCGCGATCGCCGCGGGCGAGCAGCCGCATCCGTCGTTCGATGACGCCCTGCAGGTGCAGCGCGTGCTCGCCGCGGTCGAGGCATCCGCCGCCGACCGGGCAGCGTGGCACGACGTGGAGGGGTGAGGTCACCACGCCCGGGTCGAGCGACCCGGGCCGGCGTCGGGTCGGTGCCGGGGGGACGCCTCGTCGGCCCTCCCCGGCTGGCAGGATCGCCTCATGCACCTCGATCCGGACGAACCCGCCGTCGCCGCCTGGCGGCGTCTCGACCACGCCGGCCTGCGAGCCGAACTCGAGCGGCTGCTGACGGCGTCCGGCACCCGGCTGGTGCTCGTCGACGGTCGCTCGGGGGCCGGCAAGACCACTGCCGCGGAGCGGATCGCCCGCGCGCTCCACGCGGCCATCGTGCACACCGACGACATCGCCTGGAACCACTCGATCTTCGACTGGGACGACCTGCTGGTCGAGCACGTCATCAGCCCGTGGCGGGCGGGCGCGTCGTTCACCTACACCCCACCGGGCTGGCTCAGCCATGATCGGCCGGGCGCGATCGAGGTTCCGGCCACCCGGACGCTGGTCGTCGAGGGCGTCGGTGCCTGCCGGGTGAGCCTGGCGGAGCGCTGCGACCTCACCGTGTGGGTGCAGTCCGACCGCACCGCGGCCCGCGAGAGCGGCATCGGCCGCGACATCAGCCTCGGCCGCACGCCCGAGGAGGCCCGGGAGTTCTGGGACGAGTGGATGGGCGCCGAGGACCCGTTCCAGGCGGCGTCCCGGCCGTGGACCCGCGCGCGACTGATCGTCCGCGGCACCACGGCACTCCCCCTCGACCCCGACCACCTCCACGTGGCCGACGGACCGCTGAACTGAGACATTCACTCAGTGCCGCATCAATCCCCCAGCATCGCCCTGATGGACTCCTCTGTGTGGAAGGGACGCACCTCGACCTTGCCGCGGCACGCCTTCGAGCCCTCCGCGGCCAGCGCGAGAGCCTCGTCGAGGTCGGAGGCCTCGATCACCCAGAAGCCACCGATGTGCTCCTTGGATTCCAGGTAGGGCCCGTCGGTGACCACCGGGTCATCACCGCGCCCATCGACGACGGAGGCGGTTGTCGCCTGCTCGAGGCCGTCGGCGAAGACGAAGTGTCCGTCGCGCTGCAGTTTCTCGTTGAACACCCCGGTGTCGGCGAACGCCTGCAGCATCGCCTCCTTGGACGGGTGGTCACCATACTTCATTCGCTCCGCCGGCCCATAGACCGACAACAGATACCTGGGCATATTGATTCTCCTTGTCACTGCCTGATGGTGTGGTCCGCTCCCCCGAATTGGGGGAACCGGTGGACTTCCTGCGGCCAGCCGAGCGCCACGGCGAGCCGACCGGCCCAATACCGGGCCGTGGCGTCATCGGGTACCTCCACGACGGCGAAGCCGCCGAGGTGCTCCTTGGTCTCGACGTACGGCCCGTCGGTGAACACCGGCTCCCCGTCCCGCGCCGTGACGCTGCACACCACGGTGGCAGCGTCGAGGCCACCGTCGCCGAAGATGAACACGCCGGCGTCCTTCATCTCCTCGATCACGCTCCGGCCGGCGACGCCCTTGTCGCGGACCTCCTGGGGCGTGAGGGCAGGCACCCACTCGTCGTTGAAGGCGATCAGATACTGAGCCACTGTGGCCTCCTCCTGGTTCGAACGTGGGGCCGGCATGCCGGCCGAAGGACTGGCGGCCGATCCGCCGCCTCCACCCACTCCACGAACGGCCCCGCTCCGATCCGACAGCATCGGCGGCCCAACTTCAAGAGGGACATGCCGCGGCCCGACTCGCCCCGAGCACTTCGGCTCGAGCGGGATCAGCTCCCGGCGGCCGACCGACACCCAGCCGAGGCGACCGTGGGCCGCAACGTGGCTTCGCCTCCGATTCGGCGCACACTCGCGGCGGGGACGCCCGTTCCGCTCACCGTCGGCTCCAGGGGTGGGGACGAGGTCAGGCCGCCGGCAGGGAACCCGTGAGCCAGCGGACCGCCTCGGCGGCCGTCCAGCCGTCCGGGTGCGAAGCGAGCAGCTGCTGGGGGCCCGACAGGTCCTGGCCGAGGGTGAGCACGGCGTCCTCGACGTGCCCGTCCCTGCGCACCTGCCCGAGGCCGATGTCGGCCAGCAGCCCGTTGCACAGGCAGATCCGGCCGACAGTGTCGGCGGCATCGCCGCCCTTGCGCACGTACATGTGCTCGGGCTCGGCCGCGCACCGGTAGGTGAGCGTCCCGTCGCCGCGCTCGACCGGCGTGCGCAGGAACCCGAGGTTGCAGATGCGTTCCCGCGCCGCGTAGACCTTCGGGTCGGACAGGGTGCCCTCGACAGCGGCGATCTTGAACGGGAAACCCGTGGGCGACGCGAGGGGGTCGTTGCGCACGGTGAGGGTGCCCTCGGCGAGTTGGCGCAGCAGTTGTTGCCTGAGGTCGGGACGCAGCCCCGACTCCTCGGCGAACGCGAACAGGGTGCCGACCTGGACGCCCTCGGCGCCGGCGGCGACGGCCTCGGCCACCCGCTCGGGAGTGGCGTAGCCGCCCGCGAGCCAGAACGGCAGCCCGATGGTGGTCATGGCCGAGATATTCGCCTCGTCGCGCACCCCGTAGACGGGCTGACCGTCGGCGTCAACCGTCAGCTTGCCCCGCGGGGGTGCGCTGTGGCCGCCGGCCCGGGGGCCCTCGACCACGAAACCGTCGGGGCGGGTCGCCTCGCTGCGGTTGAGGAATCCGGCGAGCAGCGGCAACGAGACGATGGCGAGGAACTTCGGCCGCTTCAGCACCGGCAGGTCGTCGCGGAGCACCTCGGCGGGATCGAGCGATGCGCCGTAGGCCCGGGTGGCATCGGCCACCGCGATCGTGACCTCACCGGCGCGGCCGGCGGCGAAGTCGTTCAGCAGCTTCGGGATCTCGAGCGGAACACCCGCCCCCATCAGGACGTAGTCGACCCCGGCGAGCATGGCGCCCAGAATCGCCGACGGGGTCGCCGTCTGGATCTTCTCCAGCATGTTCACCCCGATCATGCCCTCGTGGCCCTCCTTGGCCAGCCAGACCTCGGCGAAGTTGCCCACCAGTGCCAACTCGATGGCCGCCGCGCTGGGATGCAGGTCGATGGCGGGGTGCGGGCGGTACGGATGGCCGCCGCGGCCATCGGGGCGGAAGAAGCGTTCGAGCACGCGTGAGGCGATGCCCCGGGACGGGAAGTGTCGCAGGGCGCGCCGGATGTGGCCACCCTCGTCGCCGTCCTGGAGCCGCCGCGCCACGACCGCGTCGAGAGCCGTTCCGGACACGACCCCCAACTGGCCGGCCCGTGCGACCTCCCGGGCGAGCCGCCAGCCGGACACGGCCACTCCCATGCCACCTTGAATGATGACGGGGCGAGTCGCCTCGGCCCGGTGCAACTCAGTCCCGTCCATGAACCTACGGTACCGTCGCCTCGTCCCGAGTTCTGCAGCGCCGTCGTGCAAGCGGGGCGCCGAGGCAGGGCGCGAATGTCGTGATCTGATCGCCGGCCGGCTCAATACCCCTCCCGGCTAGGGTTGGCCCGTGCCAGCCTCCCCTCCCCAGCGGGCCGACCCGGTGGACCAGTACCGCCACCGGCTGCTGGCCATCGGCGGCGGCCCCGACGAACTGGTGCCCCCGACCGGTTCCTCGGCCGCCGAGGCGATCCGTGACGCCGTGACCGCGATGGGACGCCGCGGGCTGCTCGCGGCCCGGGCGGAGACCGCACGCCTCGCCGAGGACGACGGGATCACCTACGGGCTCGCCGACCTACCCGCCGACGACGAGGGGCATCCGCCGAGCCGGCCCTGGCACATCGATCCACTGCCCGTCGTGATCGACGCGACCGAGTGGCGGCCCCTCGAACGGGGGCTGCAACAACGGGCCGTACTGCTCGACGCGATCCTCGACGACGTCTACCGGGGGCGGAGGCTCATCAGGCGGGGGCTGCTGCCCCCGGAGATCATCGTCGGGCATCCGGGATTCCTGCCGCAGCTCGACGGCGTCCGGCTGACCGGGCCCAGTCAGCTGGTGCTCACCGCGACCGACCTCGGCCGGGACGCCGACGGCACCTGGCGCGTGTTCGGCGACCGGACGGCGGCACCGTCGGGGGCCGGCTACGCGATGGCCACCCGGCGGATCGTCACCACCGTGATGGCCGGGCTGCACCGGAATGCCCGGCTGGCCAGGCTGCGCGGCTTCTTCCACCTGATGACCCGGGCGCTTCAGGACGTCGCCCCCGCCGGCGCCGACGCCCCCCGCGGCGTCCTGCTCGGCCCCGGGGCGACGAGCGAGACGAACTACGAGCACGGCTTCCTCGCCTCCCTGCTCGGGTTCACCCTCGTCGAGGCCGACGACCTCATCGCCCGCGAGGGCCACATCCACATCAGCGCCGGAGAGCGGTCGAGTCGGGTCGACGTGATCCTGCGCCGCACCGACGCCGAGTTCTGCGATCCCCTCGAACTGCGCGCCGACAGCCGCCTGGGGGTGGCCGGTCTGGTCGAGGCGGCTCGCCTCGGCAACACCGCGGTGGTCAACCCGCTCGGGGCGGGGGTGCTCGAGAGCGCCGCCCTCCAGGCGTTCCTGCCCGGCCTGTGCCGCGCCCTGCTCGGGGAGGACCTGCTGCTGCCGGCCACCGAGACCTTCTGGTGCGGGGACGCCGCCCACCTCCGGCACGCCCTCGACACCATGGACCACCTGGTGTTCAAGCCCGTCGCCGGCCAGCCCGGCGCCCACGCGATCCCCGGCTGGCGGCTCAGCCGATCCGAGCAGGACGACCTGCGTCGCCGGGTCACCCACCGGCCGGGCGAATGGACCGCTCAGGATCCGCTGCCGATGTCGACCGCACCGGTGATCACCGCCAACGGGCTCGAACCGCGCCGGTTCGTGCTCCGCACGTTCGGGGTCAGCCAGGGCGGCCGGGTGCACATCATGCCGGGGGGCCTGGGACGGGTCGCGCCCGATCCGGACTCGGTGCTGGTCAGCAACGCGGCCGGAGCACTCGCCAAGGATGTGTGGGTGCTCGCCGACCAGTCGGCGGATGCCGCGCCGACCGCCCTCGGCAGCACCGGGGCCAGCCGGGCCGCCCGCCCGGGCACCGTGCTGGCCCCGCGCGTCGCCGACAACCTGTTCTGGCTCGGCCGCTACGCCGAACGCGTCGAGGCCACGGCCCGCCTGCTGCGGGTCACCGACGACCTGGTCGAGGACAACGCCCTGCGCAGCGGCACCCTCGGCGGCAGCGTCATGCAGGCCATGGTGCAGGCGGCGCTCGAGGTCACCGGCGTCCGGGTCGATCGCACGTCCAGGGGCGACGCGTCGCCCCTGGATGCCGTCCGGGCGATGGTGCTGCGCCGACGCACCCGGGGCACGGTACGTCACGGTGCCGCTCGCCTGGTCGCCGCGGCCGCCGAGGTGCGAGACAACATGCCCGACGACCTGTGGCGGGTACTCAGCAACCTCGACCGGACCCTGGCCGCCCTCCCCCCGGACGAGGCCCGGCTGCAGCCCCAGCTCGACAGCGTCATCGAGTCGACCCTCGCCCTGTCCGGCATCCTCGCCGAGTCGCTGGTGCGCGACGAGTCGTGGGGATTCATCGACGCCGGTGTCCGGCTCGAACGCGCCGTCGCGACCCTGTCGCTGATCGGCGCCACCCTCACCGCGGTCCGCCCGCCGGCGCTCGACGGCCAGGTCGCCGAGGCGGTGCTCAGCGTCGGTGAGAGCACGATCACCCACCGCCGTCGCACCGTGCAGGGCGTCGGCCCCGTGCTGCCCACCCAGTCGGCGATCCTCCTGCTGCTGCTCGACCCCGCGAATCCCCGCTCGGTCGCCTTCCAACTGACCCGGTTGGCCACCGCCCTGCGCGTCGCCGGCGACCCGACGCTGGCCGCCAGGCTCGACCCGGCACTGTCGCGGCTGCAGGCACTGGACGCCGCCCGGCTGTGCGAAGGGGACCGCGACCCGCTCACCGGCGAGATCCGGCACCTCACCGGGCTGCTCGAGGGGCTGTCCGACGCGCTGACCCGTCGGCACTTCCGCCGCCACGCGCCCACCCGGACGCTGCCGACCGACTGGGCGCCTGCGGTCGGCGACGTCGTCGCCGTGGGCGTGCCGCCCACCGCCGGCGGGGGACGGTGACGTGGTCCAGAGCGACGACGACTTCGGCCCCCGGCGCTACCGGGTCCGACACCGCACCACCTACACCTACGACGCCGACGTCGAGGCCTGCTACGAGCGCGGCCTGCTGGCGCCGCGGCACACGGCCAGCCAGACCGTGCTCGCACAGCACCTGGTGATCGATCCGGAGCCGACGCTGGTCGTCGAGCACGTCGACTTCTTCGGCAACACGAGCCACTACGTCGAAATCCGCACGCCGCACCGGCGCCTCGAGGTGACCAAGACCTTCGAGGTCGACGTGTCCCGCCCGCGTCCCGATCAGGACGCGATCAACCGCTGGACCGTCGCCGAGGCCGCGTCGATGCTGGCCGACCCGCTGGCCCACGGCCTCGACCCGTTGTGGACGGGCATCTTCCGGCTCCCGTCGGCCCTGGTGAGCGACGCCGACGACGTCGCCGCCTACGCCCGCAGCCACGTCGACCCGACGATGCCGCTCGGCGACGCGCTGCGGGCGCTGACCATGGGTATCCACCGCGACTTCACCTTCCGGCGCGGGGTCACCTCGGTGCGCTCGACCCTGTCGGAGGTGTTGGCCCTGCGGGTCGGCGTGTGCCAGGACTTCAGCCACCTCGCCATCGGCTGCCTGCGCTCGCTGGGCCTGCCCACCCGCTACGTGAGCGGCTACATCGAGACGATTCCGCCACCCGGCAGACCGAAACTTGAGGGGTCGGACGCCTCGCACGCCTGGGCCTCGGTGCTGCTTCCCGACGGCACGTGGGTCGCCATCGACCCGACCAATCGGCAGTTCGTCGACTCCCGGTACGTGGTGACCGCCTTCGGTCGCGACTTCGGCGACGTGTCTCCCCTCAAGGGTGTCGTGCACACCGACAGCGAGCGGTCGAGCCTCGACGTGGGCGTCGACGTGATCCGGCTCGCCTGAGGATGCCGCCGGCTCGCCTCAGCCCAGGGTGACCGGCTGGGTGCCGTTGTCGTCGGGCAGCGCCGCCGCCGGGTCGACGGCCGCGTCGGCCCGGATCGAGAGCAGGTGCGCCCGGCCGCCCAGCACCGTGAGGAACGCGGCGTCGGCGGCGTCCCGGCCGGTGGCGATGCGCACCATCGCCGGACGCGGGGCCATGCCGGTGGCGTCGACCACGAGCCACCGACCCTCGTGCGCGACCTCGGTGACCGCGTGGAAGTCCATCGGGTGCAGTCCGGGGGCGTACACCGACACCAGCCGGGCGGGCACGTTCTGCGCGCGGAGGAAGGTGATCACCAGTTGCGCCGAGTCGCGGCAGACGCCGCGGCGCGACAGGTACGCCTCCAGCGCGCCATCGGTGACATCGCTGGAGCCGCTGGCGTAGGTGATGTTCGTGCGGACCCATTCGACCACCGACCGCACCAGTTCCCAGCCCGTGAGGTGCCCGAAGTGGGTGCTCGACACCGCGGCGAGCCGGTCGGAGTCGCAGTACCGGCTGGGACGGGTGTACTCGATCACATCGGCCTCGGTGACCTCGAACGGGAGGCCCGGAGTGGGCACCGTCGCCTCGTACCGCAGCTCGAAGCGTCCGACCGGGCACGCCGGGATGCGATGCAGTCGGGTGGGGTGGCTCGTGCCCCTGACCTCGTGCAACGCCACGTCCCGGCCGTCGACCGTCGCCCGCAGGCTCTCCCGCGCGTCGGCGTGATCGGCCGACACCGCGACGCTGAAGACGAGGTCGGCGACGGCCGTCACATCGAGCTCGACCCGGGCGCCGACCCGGCGCTCGCCGACCGCCGGGGGAGCGGTCTCAGGGTGTGTCACGCGCGTACCGTAGCAGCGGCGGGGCGGTGCCGGTGTCGTGCCGACGTCGACGACGCCCACCACGACCGAGGAGGACCGTCATGCCCGACCTGCCCGATTGGCCGCGCACCCTGGTGATCGTCGCACACCCCGACGACGAATCGTTCGGTCTCGGCGCGGTGCTGTCGACGCTGGCGGCCCGGGGATCGCGGGTGAGCGTGCTCTGCTTCACCCGGGGCGAGGCCTCGACCCTGCACGGCGTCGCCGGCGACCTGTCGGTCATCCGGCGCGACGAATTACGCCGAGCCGCCGACGAGTTGGGACTCGACGGCGTCCGGCTGCTGACGTATCCCGACGGTTCCCTGGCCGAGCAGCCGGTGGACGCCCTGATCACCGACGCCCGCGACCACGCGGCCGAGACCGCCCCCGCCGGGCTGGTGACGTTCGACCCCTCGGGCATCACCGGTCACCCCGACCACACGGCGGCCACCCGGATCGCCGTGGCACTCGGCCGTGAGCTGGGGCTCGGGGTTCTCGGCTGGACGCTGCCCCGCGCGGTGGCCGACCACCTGCGCGCCGAACTCGGCATCGGGTTCCTCGGCCACGACGCCGGCGAGATCGACCTGGTCGTCGACGTCGACCGCCAGGCCCAGCGGCGGGCGATCGCCTGCCACGCGAGCCAGGCGGTTCCCGGCAAGCCCGCTGTGGCGCCGGCTGGAGCTACTGGGAGATCGGGAACACCTGCGCTGGCTGCACCGGCCCGCGTCCACGCCGCCGGCCGGCTGACCGGTCCCGCCGCAGGATCCCTCCGAGCCCGCCCGGGCGTTCCCATCGCACCGGGACGGCGCAACACGGCCGTAACCGGAACGACCATGGCCGTAACCGGGGGCGCCTAATGTGCAGTCATGGCCGGAATGTTCGAGAACTACCCCCACGCCCGGGCGTGGGATGAGATGCTCGCGCCCGATGGCACCCCCCGGCAGGGTCACACGGCCATCATGCGCACCCTGGCGACGCTGTCGATCGCCGAACTCGTCTCCCGCGCCGAGACGCTGGCGGGTTCCTACGTCGACCAGGGAGTCACCTTCGACCATGCCGGCGAGGAGAAGGCGTTCCCCCTCGACGTGATCCCCCGCATCATCCGCGGAGAGGAGTGGGCGACCATCGACGCCGGCGTCCAACAGCGCGTGCAGGCCCTCGAGGCGCTGCTCCACGACGTCTACGCGACGTCCGACGCGCCGCGGGCCGTGCGGGCCGGTGTCATCCCCTGGAAGCTCATCGCCTCGAGCGAGCAATTCCACCGGGAGGTTTCGGGCATCGTGCCGCTCAACGGCGCCCGCATCCAGGTGGCCGGGGTCGACCTCGTGCGCGACGAGGCGGGGGTCTTCCGCGTGCTCGAGGACAACGTGCGGGTGCCCTCGGGCGTGAGTTACGTCATGTCCAACCGCCGGGCGATGACCAATGTGATCCCCGAGGCCTTCGTCAACGAGCGGATCCGCCCGGTCGACAACTATCCGGGCATGCTGCTGTCCGCGTTGCGGGCCGGCGCACCGACCGGGGTCAGCGACCCGACGGTGGTCGTGCTCACCCCCGGCGTCTACAACTCCGCCTACTACGAACACTCGCTGCTGGCCCGCACGATGGGCGTCGAACTGGTCGAGGGCCGCGACCTGTTCGTCAGCGGCGGCACGGTCAAGATGCGCACCACCCAGGGCGAGCGCCGGGTTGACGTGATCTACCGCCGAGTCGACGACGAGTACATCGATCCGGTGCACTTCCGTCCCGACTCGGTGTTGGGCTGCCCCGGCCTGGTGCAGTCGCTGCGGGCGGGGCTGGTGAGCGTGGCCAACGCGATCGGCAACGGCGTCGCGGCGCCGGG
>JAJXWF010000083.1 GCA_021781735.1 Actinomycetes bacterium | reverse complement strand
CCACGGAGTAGAGGTGGCTGAGCCGGTTGTAGTGCTGCGCGTGGGCGCTGGCAACCACGACATGGTCGTCGTCGAGCCAGCCGGCCACCGCGGTGCCGGGAGCGCTCCACCAGGTGATCCGGGACACCGTGCTCGCGTCGAGGTCGAACACCTGGATGTCGGATCGGCCCCCGAAGGAGGTCGACCAGGCGATGCGGCGTCCGGACGGACTGAAGCGGGGTGAGCGAACCGGCAGGTGGTCGGTGCTGAGTCGCGCGGCCCGACCACCGACCAACGGTGCGATCCAGATGTCGTCGTCGGCGGTGAACACCACCTCGTCACCGTGCACGTGCGGGTGCCGTAGATAACTAGTCATCACCCTGGGAAACCTACTCGTCGCCCCGGACGTTTTCGACCTGGCGCGTGCTCCCGACGATGCATGGGGCACACCGTCGGGGTGGCGCCTCGCGGTTCGCCGGGGCTCCCCTGCCCCGAGGACGGCCGGTGGCGCGACTAGAGCTTGGGGTTGGGCTGTGCGCCGTACTGACGGACCCGTGCCGCGCTCGCGCTGAGCGCCTGCTCCAGCGCGGACTGCCGGTCGAGGCCCTTGCTGAGGGCGGCCGCCAGGACCCCGCAGAACGCGTCGCCCGCGCCGATCGTGTCGACGACCTGCCCCTCGGGGACGACCGTAGCCTGCACGGTGATGTCGCCCCACGAGGCACCACGCTTGCCGCGGGTGACGACGATGGACTGCGGCTCGAGGCCATCCGCCTCCAGCAACGGCAGTTCCTTCTCGCGGATGATCAGGGGGTCGGCTGCGGCGATGACGTCGGCGGGCAGGGTCTCGTAGGGCGCCAGATTGAGCACGACCCTCCAGCCGTACTCGACGGCCTGCCGGACGCCGGCGATGACGGCTTCCGGCTCGATCTCGAGCTGGGTGAGAAGCAGGTCGTCGGGCTGCGGGTTACGGATCGCCTCGAGCGCCCGCACCGCAACACGGGCATTCGCGCCGTGCACGAGCGCGATCGTGTTCGCGCCGGTCTCCTCGGTCGTGATGAAGGCGATGCCGGTGGGCGCGTCGGTGTGCCGCTCGACGTGCAGGTGGATGCCGAGGTTCGACAGCCGGTTGAGGTAGGCGCGTCCGGACTCGTCGGTGCCGACGGCTCCCACCATGTGCACCTGGGCCCCGGCGCCGCGGGCGGCGACCGCCTGGTTGGCGCCCTTGCCGCCGGCGAAGCGGGAGAATTCCTCGGCGATGACCTTCTCTCCGAGGTGGGGGTGGACGGGGACCTTGATCTCCAGATCAACGTTGATGGATCCAAGGACGATGACGCGAGCCATGGGGCATACCTCCTGTGCTGGTCCCTATCTCAGCACGTCACCCAGCCATGCGGGTCACCGACCCCGCCAAAGGACCCGGTGGCGTGCACAAAGAGCCCGGTGACGCCGCAGACGGACGATCGGATTCGACGCGGATGGGTCGGCGCCACTGCTCAGGCGGACAGCTCGCCGCGCTGGGCCAGCTGGGCGCGAGGAACCATCGTGGGCTTGGCGAGCCCGTTGACCGCGTCTGCGGTGATGATGACCTCGGCGACCTCGTCGTGGCTCGGCACCTCGAACATGACGTCGAGCAGGGTCTCCTCGAGGATCGCCCGCAGGCCGCGCGCGCCGGTTCCCCGTTGCAGTGCCTTCTCGGCGACCGCATCGATGGCATCGTCGGTGAACTCGAGCTGGACGCCGTCGAGATCGAACAGCTTGTGGAACTGCTTGATCAGGGCGTTGCGCGGCTCGGTGAGGATCTGCATCAGCGCGGACTTGTCGAGTGGCTGCACCGAGGCGATCATCGGCAGGCGGCCGATGAACTCGGGAATGAGCCCGAACTTGTGCAGGTCGTCGGGCGTGACCTGCGAGAACGGATCGGTGTCGACGACGCGGGATGAGCCATCGGTGTTGAAGCCGATCGGCCGCTTGCCGACGCGCTGGTTGATGATGTGCTCGAGACCCGCGAACGCGCCGCCCACGATGAACAGCACATTGCTGGTGTCGATCTGGATGAACTCCTGGTGCGGATGCTTGCGCCCGCCCTGCGGTGGGACCGAGGCGGTGGTGCCCTCAAGGATCTTCAGCAGCGCCTGCTGCACGCCCTCGCCGGACACGTCGCGAGTGATCGACGGGTTCTCGGACTTGCGCGCCACCTTGTCGATCTCGTCGATGTAGATGATTCCGGTCTCGGCCTTCTTGACGTCGAAATCGGCGGCCTGGATGAGCTTGAGAAGGATGTTCTCGACGTCTTCACCGACGTAGCCGGCCTCGGTGAGAGCGGTGGCATCGGCCATCGCGAACGGCACGTTGAGCATGCGGGCGAGGGTCTGGGCCAGATACGTCTTGCCGCAGCCGGTCGGCCCGATGAGCAGGATGTTGGACTTGCCGAGTTCGACGTTCTCCTCGTCGACACCCCGGCGGGCCGGCGGGACCGACTGGGCTTGCACACGCTTGTAGTGGTTGTAGACGGCGACCGCGAGAGTCTTCTTCGCGAGGTCCTGGCCGATCACGTAGGAGTCGAGGAAGTTGCGGACCTCGGCCGGCTTGGGGAGCTCGTCGATGAGGCCGATGTCGGTCGCGTCGGAGAACTCCTCCTCGATGATCTCGTTGCACAGGTCGATGCACTCGTCACAGATGTAGACGCCGGGACCGGCGATGAGCTTCTTGACCTGCTTCTGGCTTTTGCCGCAGAAAGAGCACTTGAACAGGTCGCCGGATTCACCGATGCGGGCCATGATCTGTCTCCTTCGTCGGTTCCCAGTCTTGCGCGGAACGGGGGTCTGAGGTGGCGTGTCGGCGAGGTCTCTGTGTGGGGTGGGACCGTGCCGTTGTGGGGGCCAATCTAACGGGGCCCATCCCGGCAGGCCAGCGATTCGTGCCGGTGTCGCCACCCTCAACCGTGAGTCGAGGTGGGCGACACCGGCGTCGGAGCTGACCCCGCCGGGCGACCATGTCAGCTGCTGACTTCCTTGAGCGAGGGCAGGATGTCGTCGACGATGCCGTACTCCTTGGCCTCTTCGGCGGTGAGGTACTTGTCGCGCTCGATGTCCCGGCTGATCTTCTCGAGCGGCTGGCCGGTGTCGGTCGCGAGCATCGTCTCCATCAGCGAGCGGATCCGCAGGATCTCGCGTGCCTGGATCTCGAGGTCGGACGACTGACCGTAGCCCCCCTCGGTGGCGGGCTGGTGGATCAGGATCCGCGAATTGGGCAGTGCGAGCCGCTTGCCCTTGCTGCCGGCGGCCAGCAGCACCGCTGCGGCGGATGCCGCCTGGCCCAGGCAGACCGTCTGGATCTCGGGCTTGATGTAGCGCATCGTGTCGTAGATCGCCGTGAGAGCGGTGAACGATCCGCCGGGGCTGTTGATGTAGATCGAGATCGGCCGGTCGGCGTCCATCTGCTGCAGGCACAGGAGCTGGGCCATCACCGCGTTGGAGATGTCGTCGGTGATCGGCGTGCCGAGGAAGATGATGCGATCCTCGAACAGCTTGGTGTACGGGTCGACCCGACGCATGCCGTAGCTGGTGCGTTCTTCCCACTGTGGGATGTAGTAGTCCATGCTCGGGCCGGCCGGGGCGCGTCCACCCGGCATCGCCGGGGCCGCCATTGCGGATGTGACGAAGTTGGTGGTCATGACGTCCTCACTGGTTGGGGGCCTCAGCCGAGGTGATCTGGCTGGCCCGCTCGTAGACATGATCGATGAAACCGTAGGCGAGCGCCTCGGGGGCCGTGAACCAGCGGTCACGGTCGGAATCGGCCTCGATCTGATCGACGGTCTGGCCGGTGTGCTCGGAGATCAGCTGGGCCATCTCGCGCTTGACGTGAAGGCTCTGCTCGGCCTGGATCCGGATGTCGGACGCCGTTCCGCCGATGCCGCCCGAGGGCTGGTGCATGAGGATGCGGCTGTGGGGAAGGGCGAATCGCTTGCCCCTGCAGCCGGCACTGAGCAGGAACTGACCCATCGACGCGGCCAAGCCCATGGCCACCGTGGCGACGTCGTTGCTGATCCACTGCATCGTGTCGTAGATCGCCATGCCCGCGGTGACCGAACCCCCAGGGCTGTTGATATAGAGGTAGATGTCCTTCTCAGGATCTTCTGCGTTGAGCAGCAGCAGCTGGGCGCAGATGGCGTTGGCGTTGTCGTCGCGCACCTCGTCGCCGAGGAAGACGATCCGATTGGCGAGCAGCGCCTGGTAGACGTTGTCGGTCATGCCTGCGCCGCCACCTGGGCCTGCCGCGCCCCGCAGGGCGCCGGGGATGGAGAGCTCTGGAGTGTTCACGCCTTGAAACCTACCGGTCCGGGAAGACAAAACAACGGAGAGTCCGTCACTGTTCGCTGTCGGCGTTCGCCTTCGGCACGCCGCCGGCGTCCACCCCCGAGGGACGCCCACCGCTCCCCCCGGGAGGCGGCACACGGGAGGCGATGAGGGCATCGAGCCACCGCAGGGACGGGTCGGTGTCGATGAGCAGGCTCTTGACGAGCAGCGAGCAGGGCAGCGCGATGAGGGCGCCCAGCGCGCCGAACACGTAGGTCCACAGGAACAGCGACAGGAACGACACGGTGGCGGTGAGTCCGACGGCATCGCCGGCGATCTTCGGTTGGACGACTGACTGGACGACGAAATTCAGCACGATGTAGGCGATGATCACGATGACCGCGGACACCCAGCCCTTGTCGAACATCGCGATGAGCGCCGGCGGAATCACGCCGATCACGAAACCGACGTTGGGGATGTAGTTCGTGAGGAAGCTCAGCAGCGCCCAGACGAACGGCAGGGGGACGCCGATCACCAGCAGCACCCCCCAGTCGAGGGCGGCGACGATGAGTCCGAACACGGTCGTGACGACCCAGTAGCGACGCACCCCCTCGGCGAAGTCGTAGAGGCCGTCGACGAAGGCGGGGTGGCTCCGGTGGGCGGCGGCGAGCCGGCCGTGGGCGGCTGGTGAGTCCATGACGATGAACAGCATCGACAGCAGCAGCATCGTGAGCAGCGACAGCCACCCCTGGGCATTGGCGAGCAGCGACGTGGCCACCGACAGCAGCCCGTTCGGGTCGAGGGACTTGAGCCGGCCGAGCAGCATGTCCTCGGTGAAGCCGAGCCGGGTGAGCGAGCCGAGTGCCTGGTGATAGAGGTTCACGAACTGGTCGCTGTAGCTCGACAGCTGCGTGACCATCGCGGTGATCGCGTAGGTGATGCCCCACACGAACGCCACCAGCACACCGAGCACGATGACCAGGGCGACCACCGCGGACACGCCGCGCGGCACGCCGAGCCGGTCGAGACGCCGGTACAGCGGATAGATGACGATCACCAGGTTCAGCGACAGGAACGTCGGCGCGATGATCGAGGCGAGGTCGCGCAGCAGCGCCAGCGACAGCCCGGTGGCCGCGAGGGTGATCGCGACCTGGAGGAACGTCGACCGGCGGTTCACGGACCCGATCCTACGGTCGGGCCCGGTCATGGAATGGGCCTGCCGCCCGGCGATCGGTACACCGGGCGGCAGGCCCATTCGATCAGTGGTGGGACGCGCCCACCGCAGGGTCAGGCCTCCTCGGCCTCGGAGACGGTGCTCTCCTCCACGACCTCGACCTCGGTGATGTCGGCCTCGACAACCTCGGAGTCGTCACCGGCGAGCGACCCGTCGGAGTTGATCCGGGCGAGATCGACCCTGGCACCATCCTCATCGGTGATCGTGGCCGCGGCGACGATCGCGCTGAGCGCCTTGCCCCGGCGGACCTCCTGCATCCACTCACCCATGTGGCTGTGGTCGACCATGTGCTGGGCTTCCTGCTCGGGCGAGGTGCCGTTCTGCTGCGCCTTCTGGAACAGAAGCTGGGTGAGCTCCTCCTGAGTGACGTCGAAGCCGCTGTCGTCGGCGAGCTTGTCGAGCACGATCTGAGCGCGCAACGCCTCCAGCGAACCCTTCTCGATCTCGGCCCAGAACTCCTCGGGCGTCTCGGCGGACTCGTCCTCGGAGTCGGCGATGTACTGCTCCACCGTCAACCCGGCGCGCGACAACTGGTCGTTGATCTGCTGCTTGCGGGCGTCGATCTCGCTGTCGATCAGCGCCTGCGGCAATTCGAACTCGACTTTGGCGACGAGGTCCTCGAGCACCTTGTCGCGGGCCGCACTGGCCTGCTGCACGCGTCCATAGTTCTCGACGCTGCGTCGCAGGTCGTCGAGCATCTCCTCGACCGTGTCGAACTGGCTCACCATCTGGGCGAAGTCGTCATCGACCTCGGGCAGGCTCTGCTCCTGCACCAGGGTGACGGTGACTTTGATCTCGGTGTCCTCGCCGCGGTGGGCGCCGCCGAGCAGCTGAGAGGTGAAGGTGGTCGATTCGCCGGCCGAGAGTCCGGTGACGGCCTCGTCGAGCCCCTCGAGCATGCCGCCCGCGCCGATCTTGTAGGTGATGCCGGACGCGGTGGCGTCCTCGAGTACGACGCCGTCCTGGCTGCCCTCGAGATCGAGGGTGACGACGTCACCGTCGGCAGCGGGACGCTCGACGTCGGTGTTGGTGGCAAACCGCTCGCGTAGGGTCTTGATCTGCTCGTCGATGAGGTCCTGGGACACCTCGGCGACCGGCACGGTGGCGGCCAGGGTCGACAGGTCGGGCAGGTCGAACTCGGGGCGCACGTCGACCTCGGCGGTGAACTCGACCAGATCGCCGTCCTCGAGCTTGGTGAACTCGATCTCGGGCTGACCGAGCGGGTTCAGGCTGTGTTCGCCGACCGCCGCTCCATAGGCGTTGGGCAGGGCCTCATTGATGGCCTCCTGCAGCACCGCACCGCGTCCGAAGCGCTGGTCGATCAGCGCATTGGGCACGTGGCCCTTGCGGAAGCCGGGCAGCTTCACCTGCTGGGCAATCTCGGCGTAAGCCTTGTCGATGCTGGGCTGCAGCTCAGCGAAGGGCAGCTCGATGGTGAGCTTCACCCGCGTGGGGTTCAGCTTCTCGACGGTGCTGGGCACGTGGTCTCCTGTGGTTGATTCAGACGTCGGACTGTGACGCCGCATGCGCCCGGCAATCCTATCGGCCGCGACTTTCACGGCAAACCGCCGTGGACGCCGCCCGGCCGCGGGCGGGCTCGACATGCGGCCGATGGCGACTTTGGGCTAGGCTGTGACGGCCCTCGGAGGGGAAGACCATCCCCTCGACGAGAGGCACGCGGACGTAGCTCAATGGTAGAGCCCCAGTCTTCCAAACTGGCTACGCGGGTTCGATTCCCGTCGTCCGCTCCAGTGTTTTCGCAGGTCACAAGCCCTGTGGCGGTCCAAACACCGTAGGCGTCTCGTGGCCTGCGAGATCAGATCCAGATCGCCAACAACGCCATGATCGCGAACCCGACCGCAGCCGACAACCACTTGTACGCGTGGTATCCCTCGCGATCGAATTCCATCTCGATGATGTCGAGCGCGGCGATGTACATGAACGTTCCCGCGCCGATGGAGTCGAAGATCACCTCGAACAGCAGCGGCGCGTGGCCTGTCAGCACCGCTCCGACGACGATCCCGATCGGCGTCATCGCGGCGAAGAAGCTCAGCTGGGGCATGGCCCGGCGATGGGTCATGCCGGACCGCTGGAAGCCGACGCCGAGGGCGACCCAGGGCGCCCCCTTGTGCGCCACGATCGCCAGAAACAGGATCAGTGCGCCCGCGAACGCGCCCTGGGCACCGAGTGCCGGCCCGAGGATCACCGATTCGACCGAAAGCACGATCAGGAGGACCACCGGGTAGATCGCGGACCTCTGGCCACCCGGGTGCCAGTCGGCCTCGTGCTGGGCCGCGGCGGAACTCGAAGGTGGCGGGGACTCGTCGTGGCCGGGGTGGCCCGGGACGATGACGCCCTCGATGAGAAGGATGCACAGGAACCCGCCTCCGGCGAGGAGCAGGGCCAGCGGGTACGCGACGGTGGGCAGGGCGGCGTGGAACGCGTCGATCCCGGATCCCAGCAGGTCGATGATGCCGGCCCCGCCGAGCACACCGGCCGCGAACGTGTCGCTCAACGCGAGAACACGTTCGCCGGGCCCGTTCCTCCCGAGGATCCACGGCAGGTAGGTGCCCGCCAATCTGATCGCGGCCACGGCGATGGCACAGGCCAACCTTGATCCAGAACAGGTCCCCGCTGGTCACAGTCCACTCCTCGCTCCGGCGTCGCCGTCTCGATTTCCGGTCCCGCACAAGGCCTCCCGGACCGGACAGAGCCGCTCTAGGTGGAGCGCTCCGTGGCAGCGTCCGGTCCCCGTCGCCACGTGCACAGCACTCTCACACCCGCTGCTCAGGGTCGGACCTCTAGGCTGGGCGCCATGCCCAACGACAACGCGGCGGCCCTCGACCTGCTCACTGCCACCGGCTACGCCCTCGCCGGACTGGTGCTGGGAGCAATCGTCTCGATCGCCCTGTCGGTGACCATGCGGCTGGTCGTACGCCGCCATCCGAGCGCCGTCCACGTGTCCCGCCGCGCCAAGGCCCGCCAACGCCTGCTGCTGCTGCTGCTCGGGTTCGGGTACGGGATCGACTACGCCACCGCGCCGAGCGTTGCGGGCGGTGTCGTGCACTGGCGGGGAAGCTTCCAGCACGCCTTCCTCATCGCCGCCATCCTCGCCATCGGGAACTTCCTCGTGGGGCTGCTGCGCGCATTCGAGGACGGTGTCGTCGAAAAGGTGCAGGACGCCCCGGAGTCCCCGCACGCCCGCCGCGTCGAGACCCAGATGCAGGTCGTGAGCCGCGTCGGCGCCGCGGTGATCTGGTTGTGCGCGCTCGCGGCGTCCCTTTACACATTCCAGTCGTTCCGGGTGCTGGGAACCTCGATCTTCGCCTCAGCCGGCGTGTTGTCGATCGTCGCCGGTCTGGCCGCCCAGTCGACGTTGTCGAATCTGTTCGCCGGGCTGCAACTCGCGTTCACCGATGCGATCCGGGTCGGGGACTCCGTGGTGGTCCATACCCCGGCCTCGACCGGCGGGATGATGGGCCGGATCGAGGAGATCACCCTCACCTATGTCGTCGTCCGCGTATGGGATGACCGCCGGGTGGTCCTGCCCTCCACATACTTCACGACGACGGCGTTCGAGAACTGGTCCCGTCGGGACCCCGCCATGCTCGGATCGGTTGATTTCGACCTCGACTGGATGGTGCCGATCGAGGCGATGCGGGCCGAGTTCAAGCGGCAGGTGTCCGACCAGGAGCTGTGGGACGGCAGGGTGTCGGGCCTGCAGGTCACTGACGCCATCGGCGGGAACGTGCACGTGCGGGTGCTCGTGTCGGCCGCCAACTCGGGGAACCTGTGGGATCTGCGCTGCAACCTCCGCGAGGGGCTGCTGGCATGGCTGCAGGATCAGGCACCCTACTCACTGCCCCGTTTGCGGATCGAGCCGCACCCCACCACGGCTCCAGCGCTTGAAGAGCGCGAGGAGTTCATCGAGGAGGCCAAGCGGCAGTGGGAGGAGAAGCAGAAGGCGGACGACAGCCCGGATTCCATCGCCACCCAGTACCTCGACGCCGCACAGATCGCCGGCTCGTCCGGGATTCGACAAGCGCAGATCTACGGTTCCAGCCGGCGCACCGGTTGGCGTCCGGGCCGCAAGCACACGCCGCGGCCGCAGGCGTTCCCGGCCGCCGACGACAGTGGGGATCCGGACGCTGAAACGCGCACCGATCAGCGCCCGCAGAAGCCGACGCACCCGGAGGTACAGCGCGAGCCCTGAGGACTCGGGCGGGCTCGCCCCGCTCGCGCTCGGACTCCGGCCACGACGCGTTAGGAGCCCCGGGGCAGTTCTAGTAACGTTCTGGTGTCACCCCCCGGCTCGTCGGCACGCGTGTCGGCAGCCCGGGTCGACAACCATCGGGGGAGAATCTCCCGACCGGGGCGTAGCGTAGTGGCTAGCGCGCCTGCTTTGGGAGCAGGAGACCGCAGGTTCGAGTCCTGTCGCCCCGACCATGTTGGCAAATCCCCGCCGACTAGGCATCTAAGCTTTCTGACTAGGGATTTCACCTTCACCGGAACCGCCCAGAAGTAGCCAGAAATGGCCCCCAACGGACCGCCTTTGCCCCAAATATGCCCCAGATTTCGCGGTTTGGGGCATACGTTTCCCCTAGTCGCGGATGTAGCGTAAACGCCTGGATTCAAGGCTTGGGGGGTGGGTCATGGCTCGCCAGCGACGGTCGTTCGGCAGCATCGAACAGCGCGGGAACTACTACCGCGCGCGCCATGTCGGCCCGGACCTTCGTCGCTACGACGCTCCGCACGCGTTCGTCGCACGGATCGACGCCGAGTACTGGCTGGCTCAGACAGAACGTGAGATCGCCCGGGACGAGTGGCGCCCGCCGCAGAAGGGCGTCGGCGAGAGGTCCGCCCTCGACAACCTGGCCGGCTACGCGCGCCACTGCTTGGCCGAACGGGACCTCACACCCCGGACGCGGGAGGAATACAGCAAGCTCCTCGAGAGCCTGATCCTGCCCACGCTCGGTCAGGTTCAACTCCGCTACCTCGACCCGGAACGCATCCGGGGGTGGTACTCCACCGTTCTGAGCGATGATCGGCCCACCCAGCGCAAGCACGCCTACGCCCTCCTGCGTTCGATCCTGCACGACGCCGAAGATGAAGGACTCATCGACCGCAACCCCTGCCGGATCCGCAATGCCGGCCGGGTCCGCCGCACCCGCGACATCGAGCCGGCGACCCCCGCCGAGCTCAACCGCCTGCTCGAACTCCCGCCACGGCAAGGGCTGCCCGTCCTGCTCGCCGGCTGGTGCGGACTCAGGTCCGGCGAAGTCCGTGGCCTTCGCCGCCGCGACATCGACCTCGCCGAGAGCGTCGTTCGCGTCCGCCAGGCGGTGACCCGCACCAAGGGAGAGGTCCACGTCGGGCCGCCCAAGACCAGAGCCAGCATCCGCGACGTCGGCATCCCGCCGCACCTCATCGGCGCCCTAAGCACCTACCTGGCCACCCTCCCGGTGGCCGGCCGGGACGGCTTCCTCTTCCCCGGCCGCGACGGCGTCTCCCCAATGTCGGAGAAAGCGCTGCGGTACGCGTATTCACAGGCCCGCAGAGTGACCGGCCGCCCGGACCTCACCTTCCACGACCTGCGCCACAGCGCCGCCTCCCTCGCCGGCATGACCGGAGCCACCACGGCAGAACTCAAGGCGATGATGGGCCACACCACGGCGGGGATGGTCGAGCACTACCAGCACGCGAACCGGACCTCACGGGCACGACTCGCCGAAAACATGAGCAAGCTCGTGTGAGCGGTGGCGGGCCGCCGGCGGACCAGAGACAAACCTCAGTCACCCGCCTCCTGGGATCACAGGCTCGCGACGTGGGGCCCGGAACGACGAGCGTCCGATCGGTGACGAGACGGTCGGCTGTTGGGACGGCCTGCTATTTGAGGAGGCTGGTGATCACGTCCAACCTCACTGCGCGGAGGCCCTGTTCTCGGGCGATGACGTTGGAGTGTTCGCCGGGGAGTTGGGCGAATGTGCCGGTGTAGGCGGTGCTGGCGACCCCGGACAGGTCGGTGCACTGGCCCAGGGCGTAAATCACCGATCCGTCTTGATATGGCTGGATCGCCAGCTGGGGTCCGACGCCGTTGTGTGTTTCGGAGGTGGGCCACACGACCGCGAAGAACGACCCATCGGATGACCACATCGCCCCGGGGCGAGCCGTGATGCTCGCGCTCGTGGGTGTGCCTGGTGGACGCCGCGCAGCCGGCGTGCCCGGAATCCAGGCAATCTGGGAGGTGAGCGGTGCCCCGGCTAGGAGGGTGGATGTGCGGATCCGGAATTGATGGAACGTGTCCAGCCCTTCGGGTCCGGTGGCCGTCACACCGGTCAACCCACCCTGGCCGGTGATGATCGAGGCACCCTGCTGTTCAGCAGTGGCGAACACCGTTCCCAGCGGTATCACCGCGCACCCATCAGTGAGACCCGTTCCACCGATCCCGCTGCGCGGGTTCGGACTGCGGACGGCGACAGCGACGACCACCCCGATGAGGACGACCACCACGGCAACCGCCACGGATGTGGCGAGCATGACGTGGCGCCGGCGGCGTTGCTCCGCTCGGATCCTGGCCAACACGACGCCCGGGTCGGGATCGTGCGCCTCGAGCGCCTGCCTGAGCTCATCGACAGTCACCGATCCACCTCCCTCTCCTGCATCTCGAGTCTCAACACCTTGCGGGCGTGTGACAGGTGGGACCGCACCGTTGCCCGCGTGCACCCCATCGCCGCCCCGATGTCGCGATCGTCGAACCCGTACAGATACTTCAGGGTGACCGCCGCCCGCTGCTGGTCGGTCAGAGCCGCGAGCAGATCCTCGGTGGCGTGTTCGGACACCACGCCATCGGCCGGGTCCGGCACGGCGGAGTCCAACAACCAGGCACTGGCCGTCGGCTCGGTCCGTCGTCGCAGTCGACGGCGCCGCTCATCCAGGAACGTCGTGACCACCACCCGACGCACGTACGCTTCGGGATCGTCCAACGACCCGATCCGACGCCACCGACGCCAAACCTTGATCAACGCCTCCGACAGGATGTCTTCGGCGAGGCTCCTGTCACCGGTGAGCGCCCCCGCCAACCGGCCCAAGCGCGCACTCGCGTCGGCAACGAACTCCTCGAAGCGCATGCGCGGGTCCTAACCTGGGGGTGCCTACACCATAAGTAACGTCACCAGCCCACGGATCCGTGGAACCCCCAGGAAGACCACCAGACGAATCCATGAGCTCATCGGGTTCGGCGGAGGAGGCGAATCTGATGCCGGAAGTCGATCCGCGAGACGACACGATCGCCAGGTGGGTCGTGCTGCACTACCGGTATGACCCGGAACGCCACGAGCGACGCAACGTCATCATCGCCGTCTACAACAACGAAGCCGAGTTCACCGAGGCCATCACGGACTACGGCCGGCAAATCCGACGAGAGACCGCGCAGGGAACCCGAGACACGAACGAGCGGGTCCACGGCGAGACCTGGGGGCCCGGCTATCACGCCGAGCAGGTCCGCCGCCGAATCCTCAGCGCGGCGATCTCCCGAGGAGTCGATCCTCGACAACTGCGCAACCGAGGCGTACTACCCTCGAACACCGCCCTCCTCGGCCCGGGCCTGGCTGGCACACTCTCGTCCGTGACCCACGACGACGCGCCTGCACCACCCGCAGCCTGACGAGTGCACTTCAAATGGCGTGCAGCAATGTCGTGCTCGCTCGTTATTGTCGAGCCTCTCGAAACGACGAGGACCCACGGGGGGACCTTCCGATGAAGGCGACCCACCACTTGGTCGCATCCACGTCGGCGCGCCCGGCCG